>CAZGAP010000045.1:0-1830 GCA_964523935.1 uncultured Candidatus Saccharibacteria bacterium | reverse complement strand
CGCTGCCGCAGATTCTGCCGGCGTATGGCGACGATCCGCTGCGGCGGAGGTATGTGATGACGCCGCACACTTCCTTAACTAGTGGAGGGTCGCATCAGGTTGGCCCGGTGCTCACCGACTTCTGCTTGGCGTTTAATGTAAGGACTGTAAACGAGTCCGCGGCTGCAAATGCGCCAATCGAAATCCGTGCTGTATGGATGCTCTCTCTTTGGAATCCATATACATCGTCGCTGGTGCCCGAAGACTTGCGGGTCGAGATCACTGGAATGCCGACGACAGCGGAGGTTCGAGATTCCAGCGAGGTAGTTGTTGGCACAATTCCAGTCGCAGCATCGTTTGCGACCAATGTAAGATCGCCCTCTCTACGCGCTTCGCTACCTTGGGTATCCGCGGAAGTGCCGAGTGATGTGCCGTCGGAAGATCGGCAGTCATGGCTTCCGGGTCGCGTTTACACTTGGCGATCTATTGAGGATACGAGCAAAGGGGTAATTCCGGACGACGGGTATGCTTCACGTTTCTATACGCGAAGCTTTACAGCGGACGGAGAAACCAATGGTGGAGTTCAAAGAGCTGTTTCAGGAATCACAGTAGATGGCGGCAGTGACTATAGCCTCAGAGTTTCGGGGCCCAGCCAACTGACTATCACGATTTACGCAGTTCGCGCAGGTTTGCCCGTTCGCTTGGGTCAGTTCTCGTCTCCGAGATTTCAGGAGGATTTCCCGACCTCGCTACAGACTATTAAACAGAATACGTTTCAGTTTGCCTATGTTTTTCGACTGAAGGAAAGCATCGATGTGACCGCCAACCCGGGTGAATGGTTGACGTCCCCTAATATCGATTTCCGTCGTAGGTCGGTCCCTGGTGAGGCTTTCGTTTTGGATAACGGCGATAGTCCCGCAGTATACGCCTCCGAATTAGGCTCCTTGATGACGGAGCGTCACAACCGTCTTCTATTTCGCTCCGGTGTTGCTCGCAGCTACAACGAAGACGTGCCCCTTTTCGAGTTGCCACGCGCTCCACTCCTCTCGGTCGGACAGCTTCAACACTTCCGAATTACCAATTCGCGACCTTTCATGATCGGCAACCCGTGGGGATATGCAGCCGCCTTGAATGGCATCGGACTAGGGCAGCTATTTGATCGATTCTTTTTTTCCGGGCTGGTGCCTGGGGTGACTCCAGTGACCGATGCAAGTGGCAATCTAGTGCTGCCAAATCGGATGATGAAACCACTGCGGAAAGCAGACGGCGCGAAGCCGACGATCGACGAGATCCGCGCCTTGGCACTAGACGTAGTGCCTGAGACGCCGACGGACACTACACCAACAGACGGCAGCACTGACACCGGCACTACTACTCCGACCGAGACGACTGAGACGCCGATCGATCCCGCGCCTGTGCCAGGCACGGCGCGTTCCTCTAAGTTCCTCCTGCACGGTGGTTCGTTCAACCTGAACTCGACGAATGGGACGGCGTGGGCAGCGGTGTTGCGGAGTGTGCGTTTTCCGTCGCCCGAAGAGTTCACGTATTTGGCCCCGTCAACCGATAGTGGCACGGGCGACGATGCTGCTCGCGC
The DNA here is from genome assembly GCA_964523935.1 of uncultured Candidatus Saccharibacteria bacterium. Classification (GTDB taxonomy): domain Bacteria; phylum Patescibacteriota; class Saccharimonadia; order Saccharimonadales; family Saccharimonadaceae; genus UBA2112. The sequence goes on along the minus strand of CAZGAP010000045.1, from coordinate 257 downwards.
TGGCGTAAGTTCGGGTGACGACCGGGTGGCACACTTTTTCCGCTTTTCGCAGTCTGCGCAGGAAACTTACAAGGCCGAACCCGACCAATCGGGTGATCCGGCGGGCGTGCAACCGCCAACGCACTTGTTTCGCCGCGGCATGCGCACATTGACCGGCACGCAGGTGTCGGCGCTGGCGGCGAAGATCGTGGAGCTGATGAAGCTCAAGCTCAGCTCGACCGATCCACTTGTCGGCGGGCCTTTCCGCTCGCTGGAGG
>CAZGAP010000044.1:0-1927 GCA_964523935.1 uncultured Candidatus Saccharibacteria bacterium | reverse complement strand
ACCAGCCGCCGATGCGCCTGCCGAAACGAGAGTAGTCGTCACGTTCCGCGCCGACAGCACCGTGCCTAGATCGTCGAGCAGCACTATACTGAAGGAATTGGTACCGGAGGCAGAACCGCCGGAGCCGATCCTGAACGTAACGCCAGTGACTACTGCCTTTGTGAACGTCCGAAAGCTCGACCCCACGAACACCGTATTGACTGAAGCCATCGACATGGCACCAGTCAGGCTTGTGCTGCGAATCACGAGAAAATTTGGATGGTCATACCAGCCTGAACCGCTCATTGTGCTTCTCCTTCCGCCGAAGCCTCCTTTCGACGGATTCTAATTATGGAGGCGAGGAAGGCCGCCTTTATGTTTAACGTCCTGACCGGCTCCTGGTCGGACGAAAATCCCTTCGCGGAGGAAGCCCCGCTTAGCAAGTTACTCGATACTACACGTTGCTATCAAACTTGACGATCCTCGCCTGCACGACGTTGGTGTGCGTGATGCCATACCCGAGTAAGGCAAACCAAGCGATACCCTTGCTGCGCCCGAAGTCGTCCGGAATCTTCGCGCGGATTTCCTCGGGCGTATGAATCGCCTCGCACACCGTATCGGCCCCGAAGACGAACATCCAGTCACCCCCACCGCTTGGGCTGGGCGTATCCCATGCGTCCCCCGTGTCAGTGAAAGGATCGAACGTCGTGGAATTCGCCGCCCCGCCGGCAGGTATCATCGTTTGTTCGACGATGCGAACGTTCTCGTAAGATCGCCCGATTTCGCCGTTCATGATCATACCGAACCCGGTGTCGCTGTACTGCGAGAGCGTCTCCAACGTGTTCTTGATCCCGCGCAGCGCAAGAGGTCTGGCGATGGCGTAGTAGTCGGAGTCGGTGTAGTAGGGGATGTTGCGCCCCTTCATGGTGTCCACGCCAAACAATCCAAGTCCGCCGCCGCGTCGTACTTCAGCACCTTCATGATCGGCTGGCGCACATTGAACTGCGAAAGGTTTTCGAGCAATTCTGTGTACGGCACGCTGAAGCCGCGCTCACTCATCGTGAGCGTGCCTTGCAGAACGGTGTGTTGGCCTTGCGGGATGGTGTTCGTTTCCGTCAGGCCGCGCGATCCACGTCCCATCATCGGCACCGTGTCCCATGTGAACGTCTGCCCGGAGCGTGTCACCTTGCCCCAAGCATCGCGCACATCGCAAAATTGCAATCTGTTATCACCTTTCGGTAAAGCGGTCATTTCTGCCGCTTTCTGCATATCGCTATGCAGGTCAGACTATATCACCAAGCTATAACTTCGCTTGCTTTTCGTGTAGTCGTTGAGGGTTCGATGTGATACACCTTAGCTGACGTGAATTTAGCCATCAATTTCTTAAATTCATCGCTATCAGCATAGTCGTTGCTCCATGTCGCGCCAGCGCGAGGTAGACTTTTTACAAAAGAAATAATGTCTATTATCGCTTGAGCAAGTTCCTGCTTATTCGCTAAGTACTGTTTCACAGCCTCAAGTAATTTGAGGCACGAGCCTTGGCTAGTGACGCATATCCCGACCTGATCCTTGTAATGGGATTTCACTCGTTTATTTAGATTATAAAAATAGACGATGTTCAATCCAGAATAAATACGAGCTATTTTGCGGATCATTCGTACGTCTGTGTTGTAGACGCGAATCTTTGGGCAGAGATAATTTCGTTTATCTGACAATCCGCAGTTAGCGACCCTTCTCCGTCAAAAATTCCTGCTAACCAAGCTAGATCGGCTTCCCTGCTGATTAACCGCACCGCTGCATTTTCACACTTTGGTAGCATCGGATGCCCCGGTTGTTCCAGCATATAGAAAAGTTTTTATTCCGCCAATTTTGTTAACGGAATTTCGCCGTCGCTTGCACACCCATCCTGAGTTCTTTGCTCAGGTTGAGGCTATAGTAGAAACCGCCG
>CAZGAP010000043.1:0-2271 GCA_964523935.1 uncultured Candidatus Saccharibacteria bacterium | reverse complement strand
CGGCAATACGCACTGGGGCTTTCGTCAGGCGCCTCGCGTTTGCCCGCCATGCGCCAGGCCTGCACCCGACGCACCGCTTCGCGACAGGCACTGCCTCGACTGAGCACTTGGCCGAGAAACGCGATGAAGGTTACCCAGGGGGTATAGACGCGCACGCGCTGGCCCTCGCCCGGCGCAAACAACTCCTCGGGAATGAAGCGCCCCACCAGCCCGGCGAGCCCGTCCAGTCGATTCGTCCGCCGCTGGACTTTGCTCGCCGCAGCGATCGTTTGCCGGCCATAAAGCTGGTGGGAAAAGCCGGGCAGAAACATCGTTTTGGCCATGATCGCTTATATCCAGAATACGAATACGAAGCGATCTCAATCCATCGCCAAATTCGACGAGCAGTGGCCTTAACTTAGCGCCATTCACACCTGACCCCTTCGCTCGGTCCCGAGGTGCTTGTAGCCGGTCTTGCGGCTGATGCCGAACTACTCGCACAGATCGGTGACGGTAAATCGCCCGCTGTTCGCGAGCGTCACAAAACGAATAATCTCTTCCATTTGGGTTATTTTGTTCCACGGCATCTTCGCCGTATGTGTAACCCATCACTCCGGTTTGTCTGTCACCTATCCTGCCGGATCGAACCCCAGAAAAGTTAAAGCTACGATGACAATAAAATCGGTAACAGCTGCCCTACTCAAAATGTCGCTGTCTGACTTACGTCCGTGCCGTCATCAAAACCGCGCACACGTCGCCAAAAAACGTCGTTTCTACGTCGCATTGATTGCAGATGTTGCTGGTGAAGTTGCATCCATTGACTGGTGTTGATGATTTCAAAAACCGCTGCGCAAGGACCGGACAGTTCCTGCGCCACAAAATTTGCAATCACTTCATTAGTTCGCTTCTTCGGAGCGCGAAGAAAGGCATCCAACGCATTGGGGTTGTAGCAGGATATGATGGAATACGCATCGACCCGCGAACGCGGCAGTGCCTTGAGCGTGACGTCGCAAGACAGCGACGAGTGTCCGTCCAGCATCTCTACTGAAACGCGGTGTGTCTGATTCTCGAATACAGGCGTGTCGGGATGCTTTCGGGTCAACCCAACTCGAGTTTCGAGCACACCGAAACAGTCGGCCAATGCTTTCGTAGTCACGGTAGATGTTTGCTGCCAGGGAACGACACGGTGATTTTTAGCGAGTAGCCACGCGTCCACTCCAATTCAGCCAAATAGAAGTCGCTCGTCTTTTCGATCGGCCGATCGACGTCAAACCCGATGTCATAAATTATCATCCGTCGGGCCATGACGCTCATAATCCAAGTGAAGTTCGCCTCCATAATTATCGACTCAGTGGATGCACCCGACTGCTTGGACAAGTCAGCCAAGGTTTCGTCTGTAACGGGGTCGTCGAGCCAATTGAAGATTTCCGCGTCGGGATACCTCGTCACTTTTGCTGCGAGAACCCGCTTGGCCGTTTCGCCGATAATCGCTTTTCCGCGACGCTTTAATTCCTCCTTGGTGCCAGGTGCGTCAGCAGTGGCCGGGATCAGAGCACTACCCAAGATCGCACCGACGATAACTCGTGCAATACTCGGAGTTGCCATTTTCACCGTGGTAACCACGACCGACTGCACCACGGCTAGGCCCGGAAGAGTATTCAAATGGCCACTCGGATCGATGTAGCGCACTGGATTGCTTCGTGCATAGAGATACTTGTGCAGACTCACCGGATCCTGTCGGCTACCCTCAAATACATCCATCGACCAGAACCGCCCACTGTCCGGATTGAGATAACGAGCGCGCAGGTAGTAGAGCCCCAAATCGCCGTCATACTGCTCGCCGCAATACCGATACGCATTGGTGGTTGAGCCGGATTGGAAGACGAGGAGGCCGAAGGCGTCGTAGTCGTAGCGGTCGTTCACGCTACCGGTCGTATCCGTGAGCTCGCGGATGTTGCCGTGGCCGTCGGCAGCGTAGTAGCTGAGAATCGAGGGCTGAGCGTTGAGCGAGGTCGCTTGGCTGAGGAGCGAGGTGCCGTAGGTATAGACGCGGAGCGCCGTGTCACTTCCGACGGTGACTCGCTCCTCCAAGACCTGCGCGTAGCCCGTGAGGTTGTTTGTATCGACCAGCCAGTGGGTCGAACTCAGCAACAGCGCGGCTGCGCTCAGCACGCTCTTCGCGATGCGGTGGCCGTCGGCGTTGTAACTGATGTTGATCGTCGTGCCGTCGGCTTTGGTGCGCAGGATCAGGCGCTCTTCGAAATCGTAGGTGTCGGTCGCGGGCGGCTCACC
>CAZGAP010000042.1:0-2279 GCA_964523935.1 uncultured Candidatus Saccharibacteria bacterium | reverse complement strand
TGCCCGTATTGATATCATGACGGATAATTCTGATCTCTTCTTTGAGTTGTCTCGTGCGTGCGTAAAAGTAGCTGGCTGTCGCGAGAATGGTCGCTGCGAACATGACGTTCAACAGTATGCCAGTACTCGGAAGTTGGCCGAGTACGCCTTCGATGCCTTTTGCTGCGGGGCAGGCAACTTGCGTCTGCTGTCTTGATCCGAACGTAATCGCCATGATGCAGTCATAGGACGCTGGGTTGCTTTGACCACTCGGTGTGACTGGGAGCTGCGCAAAAAGTTGTACTGCGAATGTGCGCTCCTGGGACTCACCAGGTTTCAGTTGGATTTGAGGCCATGAGAGCGAATCGCTGCTGGTATCGAACGTGGCGCCGCCGGCATCGATGAGATTCGCGTATTCGAGCACGTCCGAAAGCCGGACGTTCAAAGGAACCGTTGATGATGATGACCCGGTATTGGTGGCCTTTATCGTGTAAGAGACCCTATCGAGTGGCTGCGCGGACACTGTATCCGCTGCGACGTTGCCCTGCGTGAGGTTGATGGCGGTCACGGTATTCGTTGCTGGCGATGATGTGGTTCGTAGCGCACCGCTGACGCTTGCGGGTAATCCCTGAGTGACAAGGCTGCCGCTGCTTTTGATGATTGAGAACTTTCCGATACTCGCGGATAAACCGGTCCACCCTGCGAATGACGGCGAGCGGTCACTGATGCCAGCTAATGGTGTGAAGTAACGTATACCCATACCCCCGGAGCTCCTTGGATAGGAAAGACTGGCTTCGTTTTCTGATTCGCTCAGCTGCCCATACCGTGTAAGTACATAGGCATCTTTCACCGACTTGATCGTTGCTGTCTGCAACGCGAGTAGTTCGCTCCGTGTTATACCGACGGTCGTGAGGATATCTTTGATGTCTTCATCGTTCTTGTCGTATTTCAGTATGAAATCATCAAGATTACTGACGCCACCTCGCAGCAGATCCTGCTCGCTTGACGCGTTTGCCGATTCGGGGGGAGAGAATACCGCGAGAGACTGCATGACGAGCGCAAGCACGACGAATAGCAGTGTGGTTTTGCGTGTTACTTCTTCTTTACGCAAGCGCGCCGCATAAAAGCTCACATCATGGATGAGAGCGGGACTAAAAGGGAGATTCGATACGAGTTTTCGAAACATTTCGTTGGGTTTTTGTTTTAATTTATACCTCTTGCGCTTTAGATTAGCATAACTATTGTGTTCAGTACAAGAGCTTGAGTGAATAACAGTTTTGCGGTATAATGAAGCAAATGTAAATGGCCTTGGGCCGTATATAGTGAGGGAAAATGGCACAAACAAAGAATGCTGACGCATATGATGCGTCACAGATCCAGGTTCTTGAGGGTCTCGAGCCGGTTCGCAAGCGTCCGGGTATGTATATCGGAAGCACTGGGTACGACGGCGTACACCATCTCATCAAGGAAATCGCCGATAACTCTATCGACGAGGCGATTGCCGGGCACGCGACGCGGGTAGACGTGACGATTCTTGAAGACGGAGGCATTACGATCAGTGATGATGGCCGTGGTATTCCAGTCGACAAGCATCCGAAGACTGGCTTATCGACTCTCGAGACTGTCCTCACGGTGCTCCATGCGGGCGGTAAGTTCGGCGGCGGCGGATACAAGGTATCATCGGGGCTTCATGGAGTCGGGTCAAGCGTTGTGAATGCGCTTTCAACGAAGCTGATAGCGGAAGTCGTCCAAAAGGGAGAGCTGCACCGTATCGAATTCGAGCGGGGTGCGACACTTGCTCCACTGAAGAAGATGGGTAAGACCGATCGCCCGACAGGAACGACCGTCACGTTTTATCCCGATCCGACGATTTTCAAGGAAACGGTAACGTTTGATTACGAGTGGGTCGTCAACTACCTTCGTCATCAGGCGTATCTCACCAAAGGTATCTATGTAACCGTGCGAGACGAGCGCTCGAAGGAGCGTGCCGCATTCTATTTCGAAGGCGGTATACAAAGCTATGTCAAACATTTGAATATCGGCAAAGATATCGTTGCCGACAACGTCTTCTACGTTGAGAAGCAAATCGAAGACTCGATGGTTGAAATCGCCGTCCAATACAATGAGACGTTCGTCGAAATGGTCAAGCCCTTCGCGAACAATGTCTTGACGCCCGATGGCGGCACCCATCTGGTTGGTTTCCGAACCGCTCTGACGCGCGTGATCAACGATTACGCCCGCAAATCCGGTCTCCTTAAGGAAAAGGAAGACAATCTGCCCGGTGATGATATCCGTGAAGG
>CAZGAP010000041.1:0-2472 GCA_964523935.1 uncultured Candidatus Saccharibacteria bacterium | reverse complement strand
GCGCGAAGGCGGGTTCATACGGGGGCGGGTTAGAGTGATCCTGGCTGAATGGTCAGAACGAAACGTATCCATCGTGAACGCCCCCGGAGTGGTACCGGGCCGACGCGAGACAGTAGTCCGCGACGATCGCTTCGGACAGCGCCGCGAGCTTGGTGCGATTGATCTCGCTCTCGGGTTCGCCGGCGCGCAGCCACTCGAGTACCTGCTGCCGGACCGTCGGGTCGGCCACCACGATACGACGGCCCTTTGCCGCCGAACGCAGCATGGTCGGGCCACCGATGTCGGTCTTTTCGATGACCGATTCGGGTGTCGCGGTCGGCTTGGCGATCTCTTCCGCGAGCGGGTAGAGATCGACGCAGACCAGATCGATGAACGGGATGCCGAGCTGCTCGAGCTCGGCCAAGTCCTCCTCGACCGGTCTGGCCAGTAGTGCGGCGTGAAGCTCCCGCGACAGCGTGACGACGCGGTGGCCGAGGATAGCTCCGCCGCCCACCAGTTCCGCCACGTCTGTCACCGGTACGCCGGCGTCGGCAAGCGCCTTTGCGGTGCCTCCCGACGCGTAGATGGTCCAGTCGAGATCGACCAGGCCCTCGGCGAATTCGACGATGCCGGACTTGTCATGCACGGACAGCAGTGCTGCTCGTTTCATGGATATACCTCTCTGTAAATCAACAGGGACTAAGTAACTATAATATATAAAATGTTTTCACGCAAATCATCTATAACCCCAGGTTTTGATAAGTTTTGTTAATAGTACCCTTGCCAGTTTATTACTGTATTGCTGTATGATTACCATATACAGGAGATAGCAATGAGTAAGAACAAAAAAGTATTACGTGTCGTCGGCTGCATCATAGAACATGACGAAACCATACTCATGTTGTTTAGGAGCAAAGTCGAAACAAACCCTTCATTATGGGGGATACCCGCAGGCAAAGTGGAGAACGGCGAAAGTGACGTAGAGGCGGCCATCAGGGAAATTAAAGAAGAGACCGGGATTGTGCTAAATGAGCAGGACATCATGTACGCAGGGGAGCTTCCGATTGAGTACCCCGATTTCACGGTTATCTTCCCGGTCTTCAAAGCCATCCTTGAGCAAAAACCGACAGTGACGCTTTCACCTCGCGAACACTCAGATCATAAGTGGCTGCCACCAAAAGACGTTCTGGATCTTCCTAACCTCATGCAAGACGTCGATATCATCATTGAAATGTTCGCCTTGCCTCCATCTACCCCTCACTCCGACTAGCAAACCTTCGTTAACCAGTCGACAACTTGCACCAAAAGTGAAATAATAGTTGTTTGATGAAAACGACGACACCATCGACTACCCAGCGCACCGCACAGGCATCTGCGCACCTCCGCAGCCTGGAGCGGTATATCGCCGATGGTAAAAAAGCGGACGTACTGTATGAGCACCAAAAAGCGATCATCAATGACACGGCGAAGTTCCTAAAAGAAGGCGGCCGGCGCGGCTACATAGAAGCACCAACGGGTACCGGCAAAACCGTGCTGTTCGTCACGCTTGCCGAAGCGTTCAGCTACCACGCCGAACGACCACCGAAGATACTCGTGGTCACACCCACGAAGGACCTGGTGCGTCAGACACAGGGTGGAACGCGCGGCGACAGGGGATTTGCCGGGTTCGCGCCGAACATGAGCGTCGGGACATTCTACAGTGACACGCCGACGGGCATGCGCGGGCTCGACGCGCAGGTGACTATAACGACGTACGCGTCACTGGCGAAACTCGCGGCCATGCGCATGACGACAACTGACAAAGAGGGCGTTCGTCACACGGTACTCAGGAACCTGGTCGACGAGCATTTCGACATCATATTTCTCGACGAAGGCCACAAGGCACTTGGCACTAACAGCCGCCGTATCATCAGCGAGATCAATCCCGAAACGCTGATCATCGGCTTTACCGCCACGCCCGAATACCATGCGTCGCGTAGTCTCGAAAGCCTACTGCCAGCGATGATACACCGGCTTGACCTCAAAGAAGCGATACAGCTCGACATGCTGTCGTCGGTCATACCGGTGGCCGTTCCCGCACCAGCGACCATCGCGCAGACCTTCGCGATCAGCAACGTGGGTGAGTACGAAAGCAACAGCCTGAGGCAACTGATACACGAAACCACTCGCAATGAAATGGTCGTAGCGATCGCCGCGCAGCTGATCGACGCCGGCAATACGCCCATCATCGCCTGCATACCGGGCGACAACATGACACACCCGAACGTCATCGCAGATATGTTGTCGGACGAGCTGAAAGACGATGGCCGTCGCATACGGGTGCGCGCCATCACCAGTGCTATACCGGCCGCCGCCCGGCAAAAGATCTATGACGAACTCGAAAGGGGAGAAGTCGATGCGCTCACGTACATCGATGTCCTGACGGAAGGCTGGGACAGCCAGCGCGCCAACGTCATCATCAATGCTCGACCCACACGCTCGCTCGTGTCGGCC
>CAZGAP010000040.1:0-2531 GCA_964523935.1 uncultured Candidatus Saccharibacteria bacterium | reverse complement strand
CCCTCAGGGCTTCGGACGCTCAGGCAGGCGGCGCGGATGCTATGGAGCAGTTTGTCGGCATCGAACGATTCCGAAGGGCGCTTGCCTGAGCGTTTGACGACGTCGATCGCGAGTCCCATTACTGACCTCCTGCTGCCGCGAGGCTGGTGACAAGTACCCGTTCGACATAGACATAGACGCCGAGGACGAACAGGCCACTGCCGGCTGCGAACTGAATGAACCGTTTGTTCGATTCACGCCATCTTTGGATGTGCGAAAGCTTGTGGCCGCCGCCGATCAGGGTGCCGAAAATAAGAAGCGGCAAGAGCGAGACGAACGCATATATCGCTACGCCGATCAGCTGCAGCTCTGGGCTAAGCCGGATGAGTACGAGCGATGCGATGAGAAGCGGCGCAAAAATAAAGACGATTTCGCTTGCGACACTAGTCAGTCCCAGGCCGAATGCCTCGGCGCCTTGCTTGGTTGATTTGGCTCGGCCGCTCAGGTACCGCGCGAGACCGCGTGGTAGCCAAAGGGTAGTGCCGCGTTCCTTGTTGAAATAGAATAACCAGACCGATACGCCGACGCCGATGACGGCACCGCACGCGCCCGCCCACAGGATGGGTGGTGTTGCCGATGGCATGACGTTCGAGAGCAGGAATGACACGGTACTGAGGAGGAAGAGCGTCATGGCGCCGACGCCGGCGATGAAGCTGCCAGATAGATGAAGGAGTCGTTTATGCGCGGCTTTAGAGCCGAGCGTATGACTGCTCATGAGTGTCAGCGCGCTGACACTCGCCTGGAAACTGGCATGGATCAAAGCTGCCAACAAAATAATGGCGAGAGAACTGGTTGTGTCGAAATTGCCCATCGTTTTCAGCTGTTTATTTTGTGTCCTTTGGGCATGATTTTACCATAAGGGGAGTATTGAGGTCAAAAAAGTGGCATATTGCTATTGCTTTTTTATTACATTTATGCTAATATAAATACATTAAACAACTAAAAACAAAAAAAGCAAAGGAAACCACCACATGAAACGACTTACAAACGAATCTGCATTCGAGCAGGCGTTTAATGCGATCAGCCTCGCGACCTGGAACCGCCCTCGCACCAACAACGAGCTGCGCACCTTCCTCTCCCGCCGCGAAGCCGTCGTCGATGCCAACGAGCTATAGAAATCTTACACCGTATCTGTTACAATCAACGTTGCATTTATGGCAGCGTAGCTCAGTTGGTTAGAGCGTAGGACTCATAAGCCTAAGGTCACTGGTTCAATTCCAGTCGCTGCTACCAAAGAAATAGACTCACCTTGCGTGGGTCTATTTCTTTGGTAATTGTGTTTTGTGATCGAACGAGTGACTCGCCAGCTTGTCTGGCGATAGTCACTGGGTCGCGCAGTGAGTGAAGAGACAGAAAGCACGCAGTATTTTCTGTCGCAAGCGAACGAAGGAGGCTTTAGCCGATATTCCAGTCGCTGCTACCAAGATATTATGAAGAAAGACCCCTTTGCCGGGTCTTTCTTTTTATGCTTGCATATTTCGTGTTTAACAATCATAGTCTCTGCAGCACCTCTACAGCTACGGAAAGGAAACAGGCGATGCCTGCAGATATGACAGCCGCTCAGAAAATCGTGTCCAGGATGGGCATGACCGACGAGATGGTTCAGCACTTCCTTGATCACCCGAGTGCGTACCTGGACCTGAGACGAGCCGCGGCCGACATCTACGACAGACGTCGGGATCAGGACGCCGACAAGGTCTGGCTCCCCCTTCGCAAGTGGCACGATCTGACCGATGACCTCGAAGTACGGTGGGGCGGCATGGCGAACTCGTACTCGCACGATGTTTCCGTCCGCCGGAAGTCCGAAACCCCGGGTGGTCACTACTCCAGAAGGTTGACCGACCGGTGGGTAGAACTACTGGACGGCTTCTGGATCAAGAGAAGCAACTGGCCCGGCAACTACAAGGAGGGTCATGAGTATTTCCTCGTCCACCGCGAACCGCAGCAAGATGTAGACGCTGCCTAAGCCCCGCACGTCCGCAAAGAACTAAGCCCTTTGCGTCGACGACGCAGGGGCTTTTTCTTTTTGTCGCAGGTTATTTCGTCTCGCCTTCGACCGAAATATGCGGCAGACGCTTGTCGAGCCATTTCGGCAGCCACCAGGCTGACTTGCCAAGCAGTGTCATGACCGCAGGGACGATGGTCATGCGGACGATGAACGCGTCAATCAGGATGCCGATCGCGAGGCCGAATCCCATGGCTTGGATGGTGGAGTCGTGGTTGGTGATGAACCCGGCGAAGACGCTGACCATGATGATGCCCGCGGCGGTCACGACTTTGCTGCCCATGCCGAATCCCGTTACGACTGCCTGTTTGGCGTTTTTGGTATGCGCGTAGGTTTCGTGCATGCCCGAGACAGGAAGAACTCATAGTCCATCGCCAAGCCGAACAGGATGCCGATGGCGATGATAGGGATGAAGCTGACGATCGGTCCGGGGGCGTCGGTGATGCCGAACCAGCCGAACTGGAAGACGACGACGAGGGCGCCGAAC
>CAZGAP010000039.1:0-3105 GCA_964523935.1 uncultured Candidatus Saccharibacteria bacterium | reverse complement strand
GGACACTACAGTCCGAGTCCGCCAGGTCCACCCCTCTCTGGAGGGATTTTTGTTTATATGACGCATAAGCATCATTGACATAGAGAATAAAAATTGTTATAAATATGTCCACACGGAAATCCACCATGAGTATCAAGGAAGGGAGGTCCGATGTCGGACCTGCATACAATCAGGAAAATCGTAAATGGAGTGGCGGGGGCCTGCGTAAGCGCTGTGCTCGGGGTCGTGATGGTAGTCATCTTGTCGGCGTTTGCGCAGACACTCGAAGTCGAGGGAGTGGAGGATATGATCGATCCCTTCTCGCGGCCCTCAAACCCTTACGTTCACATCCAGACAGGACCGCTGGTAACACTGTCGACGCCATCTGGTGTCATCTATACGACCTGAACCCCAACGGTTTCTCCCGGCGTGCTGATAAGCTGCCGGGAGAAACCAAAAACAACGACCCGAAAGGGTTATTTTTTATTTTAGATTTTCTCGAGGACGAGCAGTTCGCGTGCAACGACTTGGTCGGGGCGGAAGTAGAGCAGCTCTTTTGTACTCACGTTTTTGAACTCAATCTGCCTGTAGCCAAGTTGATCAAGTTTGTTGATCAGGGGCAGGTGGGTGAAGTGGTCAGTGCCGTCATTCCATGCAGGAACGGCGACGCAGAGTGGTGTGCCTGGGGCGATTTGTGACCCGATGTTTTTGAGGAACTCAGTAATGATCCAATCGCAGTTCTTGCGGACTTCGGCTAGTTTGCTTGCTGATGGCGGCGCACTGAAAGGCTGCCCGAGGTAGGTCTCGCAGACGACGACGTCAATTGGCTGACTCCACATGGCGTTCATGGCATCGTCTTGATCGACGTCATAATCAGCCGCGACACCGTATTTCGCGACGAGCCATTCCAGATTGCGACGGGAATAATCAACCATTTTGTCGGCGAGATCGGTGCCGTATACGGCGTAGCCGAGAAGCGCGGCTTCCTGAAGGACGACTCCGGTCCCGCAGAACGGGTCAAGAACACGGGGTGTATCGACGGCAGCATCGGCGCGTATACCTGACAGATTGATCATGATCTGCGCGAGTTTTGGTGGCAGCATGCCGACGAACGCGTCACGGGCAGGGCGTTCCTGGTCGCGGCGAGCAAGGGCGGTGATGTTCTGCGTGCCGGTACTTTCGGCGATGATGATTTTTCCGCTGCGTCCCTTGACGACCAATAGCTCGACTTTGTTGTCGGCGAGGCCGAGTTTGTTGTGATGGCTGGTAGCGGTACCAAGTACGGGTTCGTCATTTGGGATGAGGCGCAGGCTGACGTTTTTTTCCTTCAGCTTTGATTTCAGGATGATGCCGGTCTTCTGGACGTCGCGTGAGCTGGCATCGAATCCATAGGCGCTGATACCGAGCGTGATTTTGCCGTCGCGACCGGCCCATGCTTGAGTATAGGCGTGGACGAGCTTCATGCTCGCCTGGCGCCAATCGCCGCGGGGAAGTTCCGCGACGACGCGGCCTGCTTTGACGGTGCCGCCGACGCGCTGGATATCGAAAGAATCGGCTTTAAAGACCGCGGACGTGTCGGAAAACCAAGAGACGTCTGAGTAGAGCCGTTCAAGTTCGGCGATACCGATAGCGGGCTGCCTGCCCAAGATTGCGATGTGCATATCTTACAGTATATACTGAAACCATGTCATTCCGAGCTTGGCTGAGTATTGTTACGGTTATTCTGCTTGCCGTCATCCTGTTCGCGTCGCGTCATGAGCTACTACGGGCATGGGAACTTTTGGGTCAAGTGAACCTGTGGATACTGCTTTTGATGATTCCGGTCCAGCTACTTGTGTACTACGCCGGCGGTGAGATGATCTTTTCGTATCTCCGTGGCAAAGGCCAGATGAAAAAGGTCAAAAAGAGGGAGCTCATACGAATCGCGTTAGAGGGAAACTTCGTGAACCATGTCCTGCCGAGCGGTGGCGTGAGTGGCGTGTCGTATCTGACGTGGCGACTCGGTCATCTGGGGATTTCTCCTGGCCGCGCGACGATGGCGCAGGTGGTTCGCCACGCCGTGACGTTCATCGCGTTCGCAGCCCTGCTTCTCATCGCGCTGTTTGCCGTCACGCTCGACGGTGAACTCAACAGGTGGATCATCCTGACGAGTGCGACGTTGTTTGGTTCGATCTTCTTATTGCTTCTTGCCGGTGTCTATCTGCTAAGCAGTAAACGCCGCATCGACGGGTTTGCGGTATGGATGTACCGTGCACTCAACCTCATAACGAGACGGGTAACGTTCGGTCGCAAGCGAAAACTTGTCAAACAAGAAGCCATCCACGAGTTCCTTAATGATATGCACGATGACTTCAAAGAGCTTCGCCACGATAAAAATTTGCTACGCAAGCCGTTCCTCTGGGGGCTTGTTTACAATATCGGGGATGCAGGTTTGTTCATGATCGCGTTCTGGGCGCTCGGTGAGATCTTCAACCCGGCACCGATACTTATCGCATACGGCGTCGCGAGCCTAGCTGGCTTCATCGTGGCAACGCCGGGCGGCGCCGGAGCATACGAGGCCATCATGGTGACGTTTCTCGCGTTTGCTGGCATATCCGGAGGGGTGGCGATCGCTGGCATCCTGCTCGCCAGGGCAATCATCTTGATAGGTACGATTTTATTCGGATACATCTTCTATCAGCACGCGTTATCAACATACGGGGGGCCGAACAATAGCACCAAAACTAAGCGTTAGCGATTTCATCGCGATCACCAACCAGACGCTGGAGTATGCTTACCCGCTCGTGGAAATCGAAGGTGAGGTCGCCAGTTTCAAAGTGAACCAAGGTAAGTTCATCTTTTTCGATCTGAAAGACAGCGGTGCGAGCGTCGGTTGTTTCATGATGCTGTTTCAGCTGCGTCTGCCAATAGAAGACGGCATGAAGGTTGTCGCGACCGTGACTCCGAAGCTCACCCAGTGGGGTAAATTCAGCCTGACAGTAAAGGCTATCCGACCAAGCGGTGAGGGTAGCCTCAAAAAGAGCTTCGAGCTCCTGAGGGCGAAGCTGGAAGGTGAAGGCTTGTTCGCACCGGAACGCAAACGCCCGCTGCCGAGTCTTGCTCGTCATATCGGCGTTATCAGTAGCC
>CAZGAP010000038.1:261-3218 GCA_964523935.1 uncultured Candidatus Saccharibacteria bacterium | reverse complement strand
GTCTACACCAGCTTTGAACGATTGGATGCCCTGAACCAGAAGAAGGGCTACGCGACATCCGTCTTCACCTCGTGGCCCCGCAAAGACGGCGCACCCGCGAAAACTCCTACGGCAACGGAAATCGACGTCAAAATAAGCGGCATTCCATACAACAGCCATTACTCGTATGATGCGAAATCAAATACCTATCCGCGATCGCAAGGCGGGTCCCAGCACCTTGACCGCGAGGCAGGCCAAGTCGCACCGTCCACGGTCATCGTCATGGATTCGGTCATGACGAAAGTATTCGAGGACGGCTACCGTGAACAGATTACCACGATAGGCAGCGGACGCGCCCGTATATTCCAGGACGGTACGGTGACGGAAGGCACATGGGCCAAAAAGGACCGGGGCAGCCAAATCAGCTTTACCAATGCGAGCGGCGAGGAGATACCTCTTAACCGCGGGCAGACGTGGATTACCGCCGTGCCATCAAACCAAGGTGGCGGAGTCACATGGAAGTAAGCGATCCGGTCAACAAACCTCATATGCGGGACTACTGGGCAAAGTACCGCAAAAAAATGTATGTCATCATCACCTCAGTTCAGATATGCTTCATGCTGTTATTTTTTGGTGTCTTGGAACTGCTTGAAATCGTCCATCTCGGCTGGGTCGCGTTCTTCGTCACCTCCTTCATTGCAGCCGCAGTCCTCAACGCAGTCACGATCACGCTGATACATATTTTCGGTCGCCCGTTCCGCGATCTCGTCCAGGCAATCGTCCTTGTCGCCGGTGAACCGAGCACAGCGGCACCACCCAACCCGAATCTTCCCGAGTACGAACGGGACGGTTTCCGCGACATCCTGCAAACCATTTACGAGCTGGCGGCGGCTCGCCAAGCGGCGGCAAATGCCAGCACCGTTCAATCGAACGACATCCTCGCCACGGCTGCAGACAACACCAAAACCGGTATCATTATCATGGATTCAAACCGTAAGATCGTCTATAGCAATCATCATGCTCCTGTCCAGATAGGTACTGACGGCGCGTCGGTCCTGCAGCTTATCTTTCCTGACGATGACACCATTGACGCGTGGCTCGACAAAGTCAGCCATGCGAAACTCACCTCGGAACATAAATGGGCACGCGTTGCCGACAAATTACCCGGCGAAAAGGGCAGGAGGATATTTGACATCGCAGCGAGCTACCACAAGGATAGCCCCGCCGAAACGGTCCTGACGCTGTTCGATCGCACCAATTCTTACTCGCCCGAAGAAGACGACCTAGACTTCATATCCTTCGCCGCGCACGAACTTCGCGGACCGATCACCGTCATACGTGGGTATTTGGATGTTCTGCAGGACGAGCTTGGTCCGGTCCTCGAACAGGACCAGGCGGCGCTGATGGAGAGGCTGGTCGTGACGTCCAACCGACTGACAAGCTACATCAACAACATTCTGAACGCCTCAAGGTACGATCGCCGCCACTTGAAACTGCATCTCGCCGAAGACACGATACAAAATATCTACGACAGCATATCCGACGACATGCAGCGCCGCGCGGGCGCCCAGAACCGCCTGCTGGTAACGGACATTCCCGACAACCTGCCGACCGTCGCTGCCGACGGCGTCGCGACCAGCGAGGTACTGAGCAACCTCATCGACAATGCGATTAAGTACAGCAACGAAGGCGGTCTCGTCCAAGTCGTCGCGCGACCGGTTCCCGGCTTTGTCGAAGTATCCATCGTCGACAGGGGAATCGGCATGCCCGCGAATGTACTGCCAAACCTGTTCCATAAGTTTTATCGCTCACATCGCTCCCGCGAAACGGTCGCTGGCACGGGAATCGGGCTCTACATCTCCAAGGCCATCGTCTCATCGCACGGCGGCACTATCACCGCCCGGAGTATCGAAAACGAGGGTTCGACGTTCAGTTTCACCTTGCCGATTTACGACACGGTTGCAGATAAACTGAAATCGGGAGATAATAATAACCAGTCATTGATTGAGCACGGAAGCGGCTGGATCAGAAACCATTCAATGTATAGGGGATAAGGATTAATTATTTGACATGCCAATCAAAACGATACTCGTAGTAGAAGATGACCGCTTCATCGGTGAGATGTACGTAAGAAGCCTCAAAAAAGCAGGATATGAAGTCGACTGGATGATCGGCGGCAATGACGGCTTGATCGCTGCGCGAAACAAACAGTACGACCTGATCTTGCTCGACATCATGCTGCCCGAACGGCGCGGCAATGAGATCCTGGGAGCGCTGAGAGGCAAAGAAGATCTGATACCCGATACCAAGGTCATCGTGCTGACGAACTTCGAGCAGGACGATGAGTCTCGCATGGCCATGGAGCACAGCGCCGACGCATACCTGATAAAGGCCGAAATCACCCCGAAGAAACTGCTCGACGTTATCCAAAAACTCTCTTAAAAAGAAACGCCCTCCGATGAGGGCGCTCTTTATAGCGGGCCTTATTCGGAGGGGTAGCCGAGCTGAACGCCAACGTCGTTGTTGGCCATCAGCTCGTTCGGATGAAGAAGCGCAGGGGAACACTTTGAGCACGCCGGTCGGACGGGCAGGAAGAGCACGCCTCCCGGTACGTTCGGCAGCGTCGTGGTTTTTCCGCTGGTAGATAGTCCGTCGGCATCTCCGCCACAGAATCCGCACGTGTCTGCGAAAAACACGTCAGTGACGCGCTGCACAGCCGACCTGTACCCCCATTTGTCGAGGTTCATCGCGTCGAGGGTACCCTCGATGACGTCGCCTTCGAGCCGGACGTGCAGCATGCCGACGCACGACACCCACTTGTCTGTGCCGCCATAGCACAGACAACGGGCACTTATCACTTCCCGAAGGTACGTGCGCGCGACGGTGAAGTCATGCCATGCGTTGAACCCGCATCGGCAGCCGTCGTACGGCGGCTCACTGTGATCCTTCTTGACTGCGCATCGTGCGCTGTCAGTGAT
>CAZGAP010000038.1:0-247 GCA_964523935.1 uncultured Candidatus Saccharibacteria bacterium | reverse complement strand
CCGCTGCGTCACGTACACGTTCGCCGCTTTCCAGGCATAGATCGAATCGGTTGACACACTTTTGGCGACAGGCGCCTCTGCTGTAATGCTCATGCAGGAACCTTCTCGGGCTCCACCGGTTGCTCCGGTGGAGCGGCTGGCACGGGCGCGGCAGGCTTCGCCGGACGTGAAGGCGCATACCTTCTGAGCGGCTCGCTCGGTTGCACCTTGCGACGGCGAACCGGGTTTTCAATTCCCATTTCAACTC
>CAZGAP010000037.1:704-3556 GCA_964523935.1 uncultured Candidatus Saccharibacteria bacterium | reverse complement strand
CTGCACGGGCTCGCCCAGCATGGATATCAGCGCGTTCCTTCGACCAGTTGCGCGTGCGGTCGATAAGTCCCTTGTTCGGATTGTTGACCATGCCGGCGAAGCGTCCCAGTAGCGAACCGCTGAACTGGATAAGGAACGGCGTGATGACGAGTGGCGCGACCTGGATGAAAAGGGCCAGGATGACGACGCTCGCTTGATCGGCGTTTTGAATGATCAGAGCGGAAGCAAGTTGCGACCCGCCGAAGAGTAGTGAGAATAGCGGGAACACGAGCAGCATGGTCGTAAACAGACCACGCCATTTCTCGAAGTATTTCTCGGTATTTGGCAGCAGGAATGCCACGAATGCCAGCGGTGATATGACGATCAAGACAGTGATGATCGCCTGGCGCGCCGCCAAGATGGCGAGGGCGACCAGAACGCTCAAAAGTCCCGCGACAAGAATCGGGAACAGGAGGAATATCAGTGACGTCGCCGAACCGCCGGTGGCCGTCAGGAGTGCGCCCACACCTACCTTGCCAGCGACCGCTAGCGCGCCGCCACTCAGGATATACTCGGTGATGTTTTCCCAGCTCAGCCAGTTAGCGCCGCCGCTTTGACCTGCCGAGGATATGGTGTTTCGTATCTCGATAAGCGCCTGCTGGACGCTGTCGCCGAGGATGTTCGACGTATCGACCGCTATGGCGCAGATGTAGTACGACACATTGACGAGGATCGCAGCGACGATCAGCTTCGGAATCATCTTTTTGATTTCGTAGTTGCTGATGCCGTAGGTTGTGATCTGTGAGTAGATGATCACGAGGAACGCGATGATGAAACATGCGTTGGCGATGCCACGGGCGATTTCCCATGCCGTATAGAGACCACTCCCCGTATCGGTAGTCAGCGGCTTGACCGTCAGGAAACCATTGAGCCAATCGTAGACCTTGTCCATGCCGCCTGCGATCCAGCGTGATGGTCCGCAGATAATCCAGCCGACACCCTCAACCGAACAACTCGTCGTACCTGTACCGGTAGTCGTGGCAGCGGCTGCTGCATCAGCGTTGATCGTCATGTTCGTTGGACCGGCTCGAGGGGTATAGTTACCCGCTGCATCCCTGAGGAACGTACCTATTTGCGCATCGGTGATTTCTTTGGTTTTGTCTGGGTTATCCCTGATAGCGATGATCGATATGTCATTGCCCTGCTGGTATTGGTAGAACGCATTGTTCTCTGGCTTGATGCCTGGCAGCGAAGTGGGGGCGGGAGACATCCGTGTGTAGGTGTTGTTCTGATACTTGATCGTTTCGCCTTCCCAGGCCGCATTATCAGCAAAAGTAGTGGTACTACCGAGGGTTGCCACGAACAAAGCCGAAAGTAGCGCGGCGATGAACATCAGGGCAATTTTGCGCAAAGAAAAATTGCCTGAGAGTGGCAATCGATAAGTCTCCCACATTTCATCTGTTATTATACACCATTTTAGTTTTTATTTCAAGTATATTGTTATATAGTTAAGTGTAAGCGGTATTTTGCTCAAATTGTCGACAAATGAAAGCGTCCGACGAGACAATGTCTCGCCGGACGGCCGATCAGTGGTGCGGGTTGTAGTCGTGCTTTTCGTAGTCGATTTCTTGGCGTCGTGCCTCGCCCGCGTTTTCCTTCTCCTGGTCGTTGTGCAGCGTCTTCGGCCTGAAGATCCACTTATTCAGCGGCCAGGCCGAAAGGAACATGAGAGCGAATAGCGCGACGATGACCCACCCACTCCAGTCACCGAGCCACGCTGCGATCCCGGCAGTACCAAAAAGTACTACGAAAAACAGAGAGACGTAAATCATTTCATCACCTCTAAGATCGTCTCAAACTGATTGTTCGAGTTATATGTACTATATAACTATTTGATTATTTAGTCAATCTAAAAGATGCCGCGCTTCTTGGCGCCGCCGAACTGTTCAAGCAGTGCTTTTTGCTGCTTGGAGAGCTTGGTCGGCGTATCGACGAGAATCGTCACGATATGCGGGCCACGGGTTTCGGACCTAAGGTGCGGTACGCCGTGATTGGACAGCTTGAAATCAGTGCCGCTCTGCGTACCGGCAGGCACTTTCATGCGCACTGCCCCGTCCACCGTTTCAACGTTTATTTCGGTGCCAAGTGCCGCGTCCACCATACTGACATGCTGTTCGGAGAGAATAATATCGCCTTCGCGTGTGAAATGCTTGTGCGCCTTGACGCGGATATTGACGTAGAGGTCACCACGACCACCGCCACCGATAGCCTCGCCGCGTTCCCGTAACCGGATCGTCGCACCGTCATCGATACCCGCAGGGATCTTGACGACCAATTCTTGTTTGCGTCGTTCGGTGCCTTTGCCGTGACAGACCGTACATACTTTCTCAGGTACTTTGCCACGGCCTTTACACGTTTCACAGGTGACTGCCTGCTGGATCTGGCCAAAGATAGTACTGACGACTTTTACCTGCTGCCCGCTACCGGAACATGTCGGACACGTTTTCATGTCGTGACCCGGCTCGACGGTCGTACCGTGGCAGTGATTGCATTCGTCGTCCATATCCAGATATACATTCTCTTCGACACCGAAGACCGCCTCCTCGAATGTCAGGGTAATGCTTGTTTCGACGTCACGCCCACGGCGTGGACCCCTGGATTGCTGCTGGCCGCCACCAAAGAACTGGCTGAAGATATCGCCAAGGCCTCCGTCGCCGAAATCGAAATGAACGTTCTGTCCACCGAATCCTTCGAACGGATTGCCTCCGGCTCCACCTGAGCTCGAACCACCGACGCCCGCATGACCGAACTGATCGTATCGTTGACGCTTCTGCTGATCTTTCAGCACTTCGTATGCTTCGTTTATTTCCTTG
>CAZGAP010000037.1:0-687 GCA_964523935.1 uncultured Candidatus Saccharibacteria bacterium | reverse complement strand
CGTCACCGCCCTCTTTGTCGGGGTGATGTTTTACAGCGGCTTTGCGGAAAGCCTTTTTGATTTCGTCAGCCGAAGCGCTTTTGCTGACTCCCAGAACTTCGTAGTAATCACGTTTTGCCATTACATTTATTGTAATAAATTAGCACTCTGGTGTCCAGGGTGCTAATTTACTTTACGGCCTTTGTCTACCTATCGGCCAAGGAGACGGCGCACTCCGGCGATCAAGCCGTAGATACCTGCGATGCCGAATCCACCGATCATCATGATCGTCGAGAACGGATCTTCACGGGGGCTCATACTCTGCTTGAGCAGTGGTTGTCCTTCGTCACCAATCAGATTGCTGGAAGCGGATGCAAGGACGGCCGATGCATACGGGTCACCTTGGTTTTCACCGCTTGTGGCGTTCATCAGTTGGGTCTTCGTATTGTCATTTACGTTCATTGGGACGTATCCAAGTCGTACGTTTGGCGATCCGACTGCCGGCTCGGGTGGAGTCTGCGAGATCGGAACGGCTGCGACCGAAACCATATCGCCTTCAGGTGAATTCGCTCCTACGATCCCGTACAAATCACCGAACACGTTTATGTACAGTATGGTGATATTCTTCTTGATGTTGAATTTGCTATTCACTAGGTTGGCGATGTTAGCGCTTGCTGAAGCGTTGCCAGTCGTAGCGTCGCCGCCGCT
>CAZGAP010000036.1:2469-4501 GCA_964523935.1 uncultured Candidatus Saccharibacteria bacterium | reverse complement strand
GGTCAACCTCGATACGGCAGATGCGCTCTTTGATATCATTGTCCGCGAGATCAGGTCGGTGATGGACGGCAAGGTCAGCGACGCCGAAATTGACGCCGCTAAGTCGTATGCGCTCGGGCGTCACCAGATGGGCGCGCAGACGGTGGCACAGATAAGCAATTTTTATACTAACCGCTATTTCGCTGACGGTATCGTCAAGGAATACGAAAAAGTACCCGATTCCATCCGGAATACGACCAAAGAAACGATGATCGGCACCGCCCGGGAATTCGTCGAACATAACATTTCCGTTCTTGCCGGCGTGAGTTCCGGTGAGCGTAAGGAAATCGTTCATCTGAACGAAAAGCTCTCAACATTGTTCGAAGCATCTTAAGGATTTATACTAAACCTATGCGAATTGCGATTCTCGGTTACGGCGTCGAAGGCGAGAGCGTTTATAGCTATTACCGCGCGCGGTACCCAGATGCTCATTTCGTCGCGTACGATAACCACGACCAGCCGAAGAATCCGCTGCCTGCGGGCGTTGAATTCGTCGGGGGTGTCAAGGATTTCAAAGGGATCTCAGCGGATCTCGCGGTAAAAACCCCTGCTATCGCGGCGTGGGACGTGGAAGTATCGGGAGAAGTCACGACGATGACCCGGGAATTCATCAAAACCTGTCCGGCGCCGATCATTGGCGTCACAGGCACGAAAGGCAAGGGGACGACGGCGAGTCTCATAACATCTATACTCGATGTGGCAGGCAAAAAAACATGGTTGGTCGGCAATATCGGCGTCGGTGCTTTTGATGTTATTGACCAGATTCAGCCCGACGATGTCGTTGTTTATGAGCTCAGCAGCTTTCAGTTGTGGGACTGTGATGTCAGCCCGCATGTTGCCGTCGTGCTTGGTATTGAACCGGAGCATTTGGACGTTCATAGGGACATGGATGATTATGTTAGTGCCAAGGCGAATATTGCGGCACACCAAACATTTGGTGATGTCGTCATCTATAAAGCGGGTAACCGCTATTCGGAATACATTGCTAAACAATCGGCTGGCGGCTCTATGCCGTATCAGAGTGAAGAGTACGCACACATTAGTAGTGGTCTATTCTATTATGGTGATCGTGAAATATGTCCGGTTAGCACCATGAAAATAACCGGTGCTCATTTTGCCGATAATGCCTGTGCTGCAATTACGGCTGTTCGGCCATGGGTCACTGACAATGAAGTTATTGCGCGGGGGTTATCTGCATTCGAAGGATTGCCACATCGTTTGAAATTCGTCCGCGAGGTTGAGGGTGTGAATTATTACGATGACAGTATCGCGACGACGCCAGGCAGCGCGATCGCGGCGCTCGACGCGTTCAGTGACCCTAAGATCATCATCCTTGGTGGTTCGGACAAGGGGGCGACGTACGAAGAACTGGCGCAAAAAGTCTCCACGAGCAATGTTCGCCAGGTACTTCTGATAGGTAGTGAGGCGCCGCGGCTTCAGGTCGCACTCGATACGGCGGGTCTCAGTAATTATACGAATCTCGGTAGCGATATAACGATGCAAGGCATCGTTCAGCGGGCGGCTGACATCGCACAATCAGGCGATACGGTCATCCTCAGTCCCGCATGCGCGAGCTTTGATATGTTTGAAAGTTACAGTGATCGAGGTGACCAATTCATCGCTGCCGTGAACTCGCTCGCGTAGGCGTGTATAATAAACCATTATGCAACCACTGGAGAAACGGGTCCGCGTACTCAAAGAAGACGTCGCGACCGCGTACGCACAACTCGCGATAGATGACAAAGCCGTTCAGCTCGAAACGATCGAGTCCGAATTAGCGGTACCCGAAGTCTGGAACAACCCGGCGGCTGCTCAGGCTAAGAGCAAGCAGCAGGCAGCGCTCTCGGGCATGGTTGAGCCTTGGCGGACACTCCGTGCGCAAGTCGACGATATAGCTGAACTGATGAGTCTTGGTGATGATAGCCTACGGGCCGAATTCGAAGGGCAGATCGAGGCAATGGAGAAAGAACTTGCCGAACGTAAGAAAGAACTT
>CAZGAP010000036.1:0-2404 GCA_964523935.1 uncultured Candidatus Saccharibacteria bacterium | reverse complement strand
GGCCGTACGACGACCATAACGCGATCATTCGCGTTAGCGCGGGCGTCGGCGGCACGGACGCACAGGACTTTGCCGAGATGTTGGAGCGGATGTATCTGCGTTGGGCCGAACGCTCTCATATGGATGTTACCCAGGACGAGCGGTCGACTGGCGAAGAAGCGGGCATCAAAACAAGCGTCTTCGAAGTGAGTGGGCCTTACGCCTTTGGCAGGTTGCGATCGGAAAACGGTGTGCACCGCCTGGTTCGACTCAGTCCATTCAATAGCGATAACCTACGGCAAACCAGTTTCGCGCTCGTCGAAGTATTGCCGCAGATCGATACACCAGATGAAGTCCAGATTGATGACAAGGACCTTAAGATTGACGTCTACCGCGCTGGCGGACATGGCGGCCAGTCAGTCAACACGACCGACAGTGCTGTGCGCGTGACGCATATCCCTACAAATATCGTCGTGGCGATCCAGAACGAGCGATCGCAGCTACAGAACAAAGAGACGGCCATGAAGATTCTCCGGTCCAAACTGGCGCAGTTGCAACTCGAGCAGCATGCGGCTTCGGTGGCGGACCTTCGGGCGGGTGAGTCGGCTAACTGGGGATCGCAGATACGTAATTACGTGTTGCACCCGTACACGCTGGTCAAAGACACGCGTACGAAGTACGAAGAAAAAGACCCGCAGGCCGTGCTCGATGGCAAAATCGACGGCTTCATCAATTCGTATCTCGAAGCAAACCTCGCCTAATTAACATTCTTAATATTTTGTGTTATAATATAAGTATGAGCGCCGTTGGCGCCGTTCTTTTATATCTATGCATACGAGGTACAGAATACCTCGGGAACTCACATTGTTCTTAGTCGCATCATCAAACCCTGAGGAGGGAAAATGTTCGAACGCTTTACCGATCGTGCTCGTCGTGTCGTTGTGCTCGCTCAGGAAGAGGCGAGGATGCTCAAGCAAAACTGGATAGGCACCGAACACATCTTGATGGGGCTTATCCACGAGGGAGAGGGCGCTGCTGCGAATACCCTGGAGTCGCTCGGCGTGTCGCTCGAAAAGGTCCGTGAACTTTCCGTAGAAATCAGCGGGAGCGCGAAGGTTTCACCGTCGGGGCATCTCCCGTTTACGCCACGCGGCAAGAAAGCGCTGGAATTATCGTTGCGTGAATCGCTTCAACTTGGTCATACCTACATTGGAACCGAGCATATCCTGCTCGGTCTGATACGAGATAACATGACAGGAAGTGACGGTAATTACATCAGCACGGCTATGCGAATACTTGGCAAGTTGGAAGTCGAGACCAGCACCGTGCGCCAGTATGTTCTTCAGCTGGTAAGTGAAAAGGCGGAGGATGACATTCGGTCACAGACTGTTGCGGCTGAGCCTGCACATGTCGACGAGCGTCGACAACTCGAAGAGGACCTGGAGAAGGTTCAGCAAGTCTTGCTGCCTGAAGCGCATGCCGAAGTGGAGCGGTTGACGGATCTTCGTGATTCTTTGGCTTTGCGATTGGCTAACTTCGAGCAAGGGTGAGTTCCATGGGGCGTCGCGGCCAGTAAGGTCGCGGCGTTCCCCCCACTCATTCTGAGGTTCGTATGCATAGAGATAGCCTATAATTGGTGTATGACAAAACCCACCAAAACCCTGACATTATTATTTTTACGACGTGGCGACGAAGTGCTACTGGCGATGAAACTCCGGGGTTTCGGTGCCGGGCGCTGGAACGGTGTTGGCGGCAAGTTGGAAGAGGAGGAGTCGATTGAAGAGGCGCTCGTACGTGAAACCCAGGAGGAAATCGGTGTCACGCCGACGCGTTACGAAAAGGTCGCCATCATCGAATTCGACGAGCATTTCAAGGGCGAGCCGACGATCATGTACGTGCATGTATTCACTGCAGATGAATGGGAAGGCGAACCGACCACCAGCGAAGAGATGGACCCACGATGGTTCGTCGTGAGCAACGTGCCGTATGACGACATGTGGCCTGATGACCCATACTGGTTGCCGAGCGTCCTCGAAGGAAAGAAAGTAACTGCCAGCTTCACGCTCGATGAGAATGATGCGATTACGGCTCATGACGTCCAGATTGTGGACAAGTTATAATTCCGGCGCTATTTCACCATCTCAGCTTTTCTCCACAAAACTTATGCTATAATATGGCAAGTAATGATTCTGTTAGATAGGGTGACCAAGTCATACGGCAAAGACAACAAGCCGGCGCTCAACCGCGTCAGCTTACATGTGGACCCTAAGGAATTCGTCATCATCGTCGGTACGAGCGGCGCGGGCAAGTCAACGCTTTTGAAGCTGCTGACCCGCGAGGAAAAGCCGACCAGCGGCAAAATCGTCGTCGGCGGCATCGACTACGATACTTTGAAGGACAAACATATCCCGCTTTTGCGCCGCAA
>CAZGAP010000035.1:3647-4934 GCA_964523935.1 uncultured Candidatus Saccharibacteria bacterium | reverse complement strand
GCAAACTCGAAGACGCCAAACTGGAGCAAGACGGTCGCGGCCGGTTCAAAAAAGGCATCACGGCCATTGGTCGCCAGATGCGCAAACACCCATACCTCGCCGGTATCACAAGCTTCGGCTTGGCCGCCGGTGTCGGTGTGCTGACGGGTGGTGCCGCCGCCGGTGTCACCGCCGGAGCGCTCGCGTATATCCGCGCCGAAGACAGGCACCAAGAAGTTAAAGCCAACCGCAAACGACTGTTCGATGAGAACGGCCAGCCTGCTTATGACGAATTCACTGGTAATGTCGATACCGACACGCTTGATGAAATCTTGAACGAACGCCTGGCGGCGAACGAAGACAAATTCGAAGACCGCGTCAAGAAAGAGAAGCGCCGCCGTCTTGGCAGTATCGCGATCGGCGTTGGTGTCGGTGGTGTAAGCTTTGCGCTGGCACACAATCTCATCGGTATGGATGCGCTTGGAAACGATCATGCCGCTGGTGCGACTGCGCCTGAAGCACCTGCCCAGCAACCTGATGTTCCTACTCCTGGAGATGGTGCGCCTGCTCCGGCCGACATACCTCCTGCGCCTGAAGCACCTGTCCTTGGCGCCGAATACCCGCAGGGTACCTTCTACGCGCAGAGTGGCGACGGTTTCTATGACGTCCTGAACAACATGGGCGTCGAGGCATGGCAGCGCGACGATATCCTCGCGAGGGCGAGCGACGAGCTGATCAACCAGGGATACGCGTACCAAATGCCTGACGGCATGCCGGGTATCCCGAACGTCGGCGAATTGCCGCAGGGCGCCATTGATATCCTTGTCAAAGCCGCTGGCCGGTAACGTCAAATAGACAACAGGAAGCCTTCCGACTGTTCGGGGGGCTTTTTTGTTGCTACAATGAAATCCCATGGGAGAGACAACACCTGTGGCTAACAAACAGAAGTTCATTTTCGTGACAGGAGGGGTCCTGTCGGGGGTAGGTAAGGGTATCAGCGCCGCGAGTATCGGTGCGGTGCTCCAAGCCAAAGGTGTGAAGGTCTCTATACAAAAATGTGATCCGTATCTCAACGTGGATGCGGGTCTTTTGAATCCTGCGGAACACGGCGAATGCTTCGTGACCGTGGACGGCGCTGAAACGGATTTGGATCTTGGCCACTACGAGCGCTTTTTGGATTTGGAGCTGACACAGAAGAACGCGACGCTGAGCGGCCGCTTGCTGCAGAACCTCATCAATGACGAGCGTGCAGGCAAATTCGGCGGCAAGACGGTACAGCTCGTGCCGCATCTGACAGGGGTGATCCAA
>CAZGAP010000035.1:0-3637 GCA_964523935.1 uncultured Candidatus Saccharibacteria bacterium | reverse complement strand
ATCGAGCTCGCCGCTGATGGCAGTGACGTGCATATTGTCGAGATCGGCGGCACCGTGGGAGACTACGAAGGACTGAGTTTCGTCGAGGCGATCCGTGAATTCGCCGGACGCGTTGGCCGCGAGAACTGCATGTATGTCCATGTCGTCTACGTGCCGTTCATCGGGACAAGCAAGGAGTTCAAAACCAAGCCGGCACAGAACGCGCTCAACGAACTGCGCGGATTCGGTATCACGCCGGACTGCGTGATCGTCCGCAGCGACGACAAGGCGCCCGAGAACGTGGCGCGCAAGATCAGCCAGTTCAGCGGCGTCAAGGAAGAGGCGGTCATACTGCTCCATAACGCCAAGACGGTGTTTGAAATCCCGCTGACCATCGCGGCGAGCGGCATCAATGACGTGCTGACGAAATTTACCGGCAACGAAACGGTACCGAACCTGCGCAAGTGGGAAAACATCATGCTGGCACAGAGCACGGTCCGCGACCGCGACGTCACGGTCGGCCTGGTCGCGAAATACATGGACAACGAGGACACGTATATCTCAGTCCTCGAAGCGCTCAAGAGTGCGGCGTGGAACGTCGAGGTCAACCTGACGATCAAGTGGCTGAACGCCGAAACGGCGAGTAGGGAAGATTTCGACAGTGTCGATGCGCTGCTCGTGCCTGGCGGATTCGGTGAGCGCGGTATACCGGGCAAGATCGCCGCGGCCGACTATGCGCTCGAAACCGGCAAACCGTACCTCGGGCTTTGCCTCGGACTGCAAGTGGCAGTCATCGCGGCTGCTCGCCGAGCAGGACTTGCCGATGCGCACAGCTCTGAATTCGACCCGAACACGTCGTCGAACGTCGTGTATATCATGGAGGGGCAGCAGGGCAAGGAATCGACCGGTGGCACGCTCCGACTTGGAAATTATGATGCCGTGCTGCACACGGGCAGCAAGGTTGCCGAGACATACGGCGCAACCGACATCGTCGAACGCCACCGTCACCGCTACGAGGTCAATCAAGCCTTCAAGGACGATATCGAAAAGGGCGGACTGATCATCACGGGAACGTCTCCTGATGGCAAACTGGTAGAGTTCGTCGAAGCGAAAGACCATCCGTACATGGTTGCCACGCAGGCGCACCCCGAACTGAAATCACGGCCCGACCGCCCACACCCTCTCTTTACCGGGTTGTTACGCGCCGTCAAATAAGCTGACAGTATATTTTTTGATGAGTATCTGTTAAATTACAGATGTTAAGCATAAAACTTTAGACATAGTCAGAAACAAGGAGATTACCATGAGTAAAGATAAAACCGAGCGTACATCGGGGATGGCGATCGCCGGACTAATAGTCTCCATATTAGCCCTTATTGGGTCATGGATGCCGATCCTCAACAATATTTCGTTTGTTCTCGCGGTCATCTCGCTTGTTTTTGGAATTCTCGGACTTGTGTCAATTAGGAAAGGTAAGCGTGTTGGTCAGGGTCTGGCCGTAGCGACCATTATCATCTCGATCATAACCTTTGGTGTTGTGCTTGCGTCACAGTCATTCTATGGCAAGGTTGCGGATGACGTGAGTAAGTCGGTTGATGAATCGATGGATGATTTCAATGGTAATAATACTGAGAAGCTACTCCAAACAAGCGTCGATGTAGTGCTGGGCGCGTTTGTTTTTAACCCTGGACAGGAGGCTCAGTATAGCTATGATGATACGACGGAACTTCCGGTAACGATTAAGAATAAGGCGTCAGAGAAATCGAGCTATACTATAAAAATTGAAGCTCTTGATAAGAGTGGCGCTCGCGTTGCCGAAGACACGGTCTATGTTTCTGATCTAGGAGCGGGTCAAAGTGTTTCAGAAAAGGCATTCAAGTATATTGACTCTGGTAAATTAGAATCAGTAAAAGCCGCTACCTTCAAGGTTTTTGAAGTAAGTAAATAAGACATCGCTCACGTTAAAGAACGGACCCTTAAGGGTTCGTTCTTTATTTTAGTAAAAGGGCTCATTGGACGATGGCAACCGTTCTGTGCGCATGACTATCTCAGTTTCGATTACAATACTTGACAAGTATAAGCACAAGTGCTATAATGAACGCATAGGTTAAAAAACAAACACCATGCAAGACGACCAAGTAGACCAGCCAATCAATTACCACGATGACAACCGCGTCATGCGGTACTTGCTTCATACCGTCAAAGGACTCAGTCCTGTATCTGGCGGCGTGCTCGGTGACGCGCTCGAACGTGAATACGAAGCCGCCGAGGAAGAAGCTCGACCGGCCGAAGATTTCGATTTCGAGGGTGACCTCTAACAACCTCTGTTAATCTGCTATAATACCTACCAATGGACAAGAAAATTGCTCAATTGGTATTTGATGAATTCGGCGTCGAGACGGACGTCAGGCTGACGCGTCCCGAACCACAGTTCGGAGACTATGCTGCCAACGTGGCCCTGCAGCTTGCGGGCAAGCTCGGCAAACCCCCGCGTGACATCGCCGACCTGCTTGCCGAGAAGCTACGCGAGACGGGCGACTTCGAAAAGGTGGAGGTTGCCGGACCAGGGTTTATCAATCTCACGCTGTCTGCGCAGGGTCTGCTGGACCTGACGAAGCGCGAACCGGTCCCCGGCAGGGCGGGGCAGACGATCGTGATCGAAACGAACAACCCGAACCCTTTCAAGGCCATGCACATCGGTCATGCGTTCAATGCTATCCTGGCGGATACTATCGCCAATTTGCTGGCGGTTGACGGTGCACGGTTGCACCGCGTGAGCTACCACGGCGACGTCGGACTGCATGTCGGCAAGAGTATGTACAGTTTGCTGCGCTACGTCGATGGCGACGCTTCCAAACTTGATAGCGTAGCCCCTGAGGAGCGAAACACGTTCATGTCTCGGATGTATGCCGAAGGCTCGAAAGCGTACAAGGACGATCTGGCGGCGAAGGAAGAAATCGACCGACTCGCACAGGAATCATTCGCGCCCGAAAGCGATACCTACGCCAAGGTTTATGAGACCTGCAAAGCGTGGAGTTTCGAGCAGATCAATGAAATCGTGGCACGCCTGGGTAACATTCCTATCGAGAAGAGGTTCCTAGAAAGTGAGGCCGATGCGCGAGGGGTGGAGACGGTCAAGGCACATGTGCCGGACGTGTTCCAGGAGTCGAACGGGGCGCTGGTGTTCGAGGGTAGTAAGCACGGCGCGTTCGACAACGCGTTCGTTGCCAGTACCGGCCGCGGTCTCTATGCGGCACGCGACCTGGGGCTTATGCAGCTCAAGGACGAGGCGTTCCACGCTGACAAAAGCTATATCGTGACCGCGGAAGAGCAGCGGGATTATTTCAAGGGTGTCATCGCGGCCGCCGAACTGTGCCTGCCGGCGCTGAGGGGCGTGACGGTGAACATTTCGACGGGAACGGTCAAGCTGACGACTGGCAAAATGAGCTCACGGGACGGCGATGTCGTGGAGATCGGCTGGCTGTTTGATGAGTTCAAAAAAGCTATCGTTAACCGCGAAGGCGAACCGACCGATGAGATCGTGGCCGGCGCGCTCCGGTACCAGTTCTTGAAAGTGAAGATCGGGAGCGATGTCGTGTTTGATGTCGGTGACGCCGTCAGCCTGACGGGCAATACTGGCAGTTACTTGCAGTACGCG
>CAZGAP010000034.1:3313-5584 GCA_964523935.1 uncultured Candidatus Saccharibacteria bacterium | reverse complement strand
CGCCTATGTCGGCGCGACGAACGCCAATCCTACGACTGTATTAGACTACATCGATCTGAAAAACGCGACCGCTGGAGACATCGCACTCCGCTACGTACCCGGCACCGCAAAGATTTACAGTAACGGCGCCGTCAACGGCCAATCCCTCAGCGATAGCCTGTTCACTACCACCGGCGTCAAACTTGGCTACGATAGCTTGAACGGCACGCTCCCCGGCTGTGACGAATACTCAGGTATCATCAAGTGGCGCTTCGTCGCCTCACAGGCCAACTTCGACTTCATCAAAGACGTCCGCCTCAGTGGTACGAAAGAGTGGCAAGACAAGGTAACGGTCAACCCCGGTGCCGAAGTCGAATACCGCCTACAGTACAAAAACAGTGGCAACACTACCCAGAACAACGTCGTCATCAAGGATAAATTGCCCGAGGGTGTCAGCTACCTGCCAGGTAAGACCAAACTGTACAACGCAAGCAACCCGAACGGCAAAGCGATCGGTGACGGTATCAACGCTGACGGCGTGAATATCGGCAACTACGCACCAGGTGCGAACGGCATCATCGTCCTTTCGGCGAAAGTCACCGGCACCACCTGTGCCACCCTCGTAAACAACGGTTCGGTCGAGACGAACAACGGCACCAAGCAAGATACCGCGACGGTCGTCGTGCCTGGCGAGAACTGTGCGCCGGCTGCACTGCCGACCACTGGTCCAGTCGAGGTAATCGCCGGACTGGTCGGTATCGCCGCCATCACCGTCGGTATCGTCTACTACATGAAGAGTCGCAAAGACCTGGAAGACGCGCTCCATAACGCGCAGACCCATCCGTCTATGACGAAGACTGAAACTACCAAGACCGACGAACATAACATGTAATCGTACGCCCAATAAAATAACCCCTCCGAGCGAGGGGTTATTTGTTAGTTCTTCTTGGGGTTCGAGAGGTAATCGATTTCCTTGATGATATCCAGAAGCGCTTCGGCGCGACGGGCTTCATCGGTGATCGCTTTGGCCGCTTCATGAGCCGGTGCGATCAACTCCTTGTCGTCTGTCGAACGGATAAGGAGAAGATAGGTGTCGAACTTTTCCTCGGGTGATACGGAAAGTTTGTCGACCAATGGGCGAAGCTCGACCAGGGCGTCTTTTTTGATTGATTCGAGCGAGTCGTCAGACGAATCGTCCTGAGAGCTCAAGTATGGCGGCGGGGTCGAATCCGCTGGTGCGAACGTCGTGACCGGTGTTGGCGCACTAAGCGGTGTCACGACCGGTTCCGATGGGGGCGCGACGAATGACGTCGGAGCCGCTACCGGTGGCGTGGCCGGTTCTTCGAACGACAATGTAGACCCGCCATGAGGGTTAGTATCCTGCGCGCGCGCAGCGGCTTTCGCGCTGAGCTCAGCGGCAACGCTGTCGAGCGCTTTCGCCAAATCGTGTTCGTCTGTACCTGGTTCCATTCCCACCTCTGCTATACCGTTATTACAGTTATGCTTTAATCTGCTAAAAGTGTATCATAGTGACAGGAAATATCGCAACTGACCTGGAGGTGGAGAACAGTACATGCTAGACGATGCGAACGTAATCAAACAGCGCGACCCAGCCGGCGCGCTCGGGGTGGCCGCCGAACAATGGCAACAAGTGAAATACGATGCGACCGTGGATGACGGGCAGCATGACGGACGCGACATAACCAAGGTCGTCGTCACGGGCATGGGAGGCAGCGCGCTTGCAGCCCTACTGACGAAAGCGCTCCTCGAAGAGGAGCTACCGATACCTTTCGAGGTTATCCGCGGCTATGAACTGCCGACGTACGTCGATAGCAGTACTTTGGTCATCGCAAGCAGCTACTCCGGCAACACCGAAGAAACGATCAGTGCGCTCGGACAGGCGATTGACCGTGATGCCCAGATCGGCATTCTTGCTGCCGGTGGCAAATTGATCGATATCGCCACGGAGCAGAGCATTGCACGTGTCGTCCTGCCAAGCGGCATGCAGCCACGTATGGCCATGCTAGCAAACCTACGCGCGCTCGTCACGCTGCTTGTCCATTTCGAGGTTGTTACCGGCAAACTGAACGACGACATCGCAGCGACGGCCGATTGGTTGCACGAGCAATCAGCCCAGTGGCAGCCCGATATCTCGACCGATAAAAACGACGCCAAGCAACTGGCGCTCCTCGCGGTCGGCAAGACGCCGGTCTTCTACGGAGGGCGGCTGACCGGACCGGTGGCGTACAAATGGAAGATCAGCTGGAACGAAAATGCCAAGAACGTGGCGTT
>CAZGAP010000034.1:0-3303 GCA_964523935.1 uncultured Candidatus Saccharibacteria bacterium | reverse complement strand
GGAATTCAACCATAACGAATTTATCGGCTGGGCATCGCATCCGGTCGACAAACCGTTCGCGGTATTCGATCTCATCAGCAGCCATGAACATCCGCGTATACTGAAGCGGTTCGATGTCAGTGATCGGTTACTCAGCGGCCTGCGACCAAAAGCGACGCCAGTCCATCTGGCAGGGGGAAGTGTACTACAGCAACTACTATGGGGTTGTGTTTTCGCCGACTTCGTCAGTATATACGTGGCGATTCTGAACGGCGTCGACCCGACACCGGTCGTACTCGTTGAAAAACTGAAGACCGAACTGACTCAGTAAAGTGAAAAACCGCCCGGAGCACACTGCACTGCAGGGCTCCGGGCGGTTTCGTTCGAGCTACACCTTCAAAGGTACGGCAAGGGCGGCATTGAGTGCTTCGACGAGGCCCTCCACGAGCTCCGGCTCGTCTTGCCCCTCGATTACGTCACCGGGCTCCGGGAACGCGATACGGTAGTTACCTCCTGTGCCGACGGGTTTATCGCCAATGAAGATACTGCCGAGGGGTAGCCACAAGGCACGCTTTGAACCAATGAGCGCTGTCTGTCCCGACCTGCACTGAAAGTGAATCGTGACTGAATCACGGGCCTGCTCGGCAGTCCAATGAAGACTGAAGAGACAGGGGGTGCCCTTTGCTTGGTCGATCGTCGCGTGGCGATGGGTTGGCGCAGGCCTCCCTTCAATTACCCTGAGAGCAGCGTTGATACTTTCGGGTGTCGCAAGATGCATGCGCTATCCTTTCGAACGAGTCCTGGCATCTTTGCTAGAACGTAAACATTATTATACCATAAAAATAGTACTAGTGATATTGCCGGAGCGCTTCAATCGGGTCTTTGCGAGCGGCGCGAATGGCAGGGTAGAGACCAAAAACAACACCGACAAGAACCGAGATACCGACAGTGATAAGTGCGACTTCCCAACTGAGCAGCGGATCGAACGTCAGGAACACCCTGGCGATTGTCAGTGCAAGGACGTAGCCGAGAATATAACCCAGCACGCCGCCTGTCACGCTCATCATGAGTGATTCCACGAGGAACTGCCATGTGATATGCGCGTTCGAAGCACCCAAAGCTTTGCGGATGCCTATCTCGCGCGTGCGCTCAGACACGCCGACCAGCATGATGTTCATGATGCCGATACCGCCAACGACCAGGGAAATGGCCGCCACAGTGGCAAGCGTTGCCGCTATGGTCGCGAACAGTTCGTTCGACGGCCGCGACAGGTCCTTTCCGGAGAGTATGGTGTAGTTCTTTTCGTCCTGGTGGTTCGCCTTTAGAATCTTGTCGGCCTGCGCAGTCACTTCGGGCAACTTGCCGGGTGAGTCGGCCTTGATATTGATCTGCTGGATGTGCGCGACGTTCTGGTGGAAGCTTTTGCCCCTGTCGAGGCTGATGATAGCAGCGTTGTCGAAGTCGATGTTGTTGTAGTTGATAGGGTTATTGAGGCGTTTCAATACGCCGATGATCGTGAAATCGGTGCCGTGCGTGCGGAAAGTGCGACCCATGGACTGCTCGGTACCGAACAGATCGATGGACAACTGGGCGCCGATGACCGCCGTATCCTCATTCGTGACGCTATCGATGAATTGGCCGTCAAGAAAGGGCAGGTGCGTCACTTCCGGTAACTGCGGAGTCGTGGCGACGAGTGAGACATTGGTTAGCGTCTTGTCGCCCGCCGTGAACCCACCGCTGAGCAGCATGATCGGCGCGACAGCTTTGACACCCGGCGCCGCTGCGATATCCGTCACGTCCTGTTCCGTCAGACTGCTCGTTTCGAGACTGCCAGCAAGCGAAGAGGTAAGGTTGTTAAGACGCGCATCTTCCTTCGGCGCGCCTGGGCGGACGACAGCAATGGCGCCGCCGAGCTCCTGAACTTGGTCGGTAATAATTTTTGTGGCGCCGCCACTCAGGGAAAGAATCATGGTAATGCTCGCGATGCCGATCGTGACACCGAGGATGGTCAGCCCGGTGCGGAGCCGGTTACTCCGAAGTGATTCGAAGGCGTTCGAGAAATGATTAGAGAGCAGGAGACGCATTATTTCTTCGTCTCCTTCCGTGGTCGACCAGATGATTTCTTCTTTGTCTGCTTACTGACCCCCGCTTCCATGTTGGAATCAAGTCGCCGTTTTGGTGCGCGCTCCTGGCGCTGCGTGCGCTTCTTGGTATCACTGTCGATGCGGCCGTCAAGCATGCGGATAACCCGGCTGGCGTAGCTGGTCAGGTCGGGGTTATGCGTAACCATGATGATAGTGTTGCCCTGGGCGTGGATATCGGATAACTCCTCCATGATAACGTGAGATGAGCGACTGTCGAGATTGCCAGTCGGCTCATCGGCAAGGACGATAGACGGGTTATTGACGAGGGCTCGGGCGATCGCAACGCGCTGGGTCTGCCCACCGGACAGCTGCCACGGTTTGTAGTACTCACGCTCCGACAGGTGAAATGTCGCGAGCATTTTACTGGCCGCCTTAAGGCGTTTTGTGCGACTGATGCCTTTGTAGGTCAAGGGCAGGGCGACGTTATCGATGACGGTTAGCCGAGGGACAAGGTTGAAATTCTGAAACACGAAACCGACCTGATTGCTCCGAATGGCGGCACGTCGACCGGAAGAGAGCGTGTCGACGGACGTACCGTCCAACAGGTAATCGCCGTCGTCCGCGCGGTCCAGTAGCCCCAGGATATTCAAAAGCGTCGTCTTGCCGCATCCGCTCGGTCCCATGATGGCAATGAACTCGCCTTTTTCGATCGTCAGATCGACGCTATCGAGTACCGTATGCTCGGCATCACCAATACCATACCTTTTCGTAAGGCCCTTAAGAGCAATAACAGGTGGTGTGGTGGTCGCCTTCATTGCTTTCATTATAAAGAGATGAGGAATGTATTCGCAACACCTATATGAGTCTTTTATACAACTCTGTTAAAATATGTTATTGCGACATAGTCGCCAAATCACCACATCAAGCGCATCGCTTGATGATTCGCCCGACAAGGAGAGGTGCAAGAGTGGTTGAATTGGCACGCCTGGAACGCGTGTGTGCCGCAAGGTACCCAGGGTTCGAATCCCTGTCTCTCCGCCAAGAAATACGGTCCAAACCTAGGTTTGGACCGTATTTCTTGATGAAAACTGGCATTTGAGCCCTGGGTATCCAGGGTGAGAAGTGCCGGTGGCACTTCGCAAGGAAATCTTCCGATGAAAACTTGTTTTCAATCGTGAAGTTTCGGGGTCGCGGGACGTGACCGAATCCCTGTCTCTCCGCCATAGAAAATAGCCGGGAT
>CAZGAP010000033.1:0-5681 GCA_964523935.1 uncultured Candidatus Saccharibacteria bacterium | reverse complement strand
CTGCCAGGCTGATCGAATCGCTACTGGTGATGGCTTGCTGGGTCGCAGGGTCACGAAGACTGCTGATGAGTTCGGCTGTCCGTTTGCTGCCGGGGTCTGATTCGGGGATGACCTGGACGATACCAGCGGTGCCGTTGTCGGTGGCAGAGGCGGGCAGTGCCTGTTCGACGTTGTCTTTCTTGGCGATCTCATCGGCGACTTTTTTAAGCTGGACGAGTTTGGCGTATTGCTGGACGGTCTGGTCGAGCCGTGCGTGCGCGGCTTGCTGCTGCTTGGCACCTTCTGCCTGAGTGGTGGCTATTTCTTGCTGGAGCGCGAGTTGCTGCTCCGGCGTGACTGCCTGCGCGGCTTTTTGCTGGAAAAGCGCCTGCTGCTGAGCGGTAGCCGCGGCGACCTGCTTTTGGTATTCGGCGGTAAGTTGCTGGCGGACGGCTTGCTTGTCTTGGTCGGTAACGGCAGGTAAGCCTTCGACGACGACGGTCAGCGGGCCGTTGAAACCGACACCGAAGCCGTTACTGAGGATATCGTATGCTTTGCGTTCGGTCGTCTTCTCGGCGAAATACTGGTCGGTTGGGAGCCCGAGATCGAGGTCTTTGGCCGGGAGTGCCACGAGACCGACGACGAGCAGGGAAGTTACAAGGACAGGAATAGGGTGGTCGGTGATCATCTTGCCCCAGCGGTACCAGATCGTGGAATGATTCACCTCCCCTACCTTGCTGACGCCGCGCTTTCGCGCCTTTTCGGCAACGGCGCGCTGTTTCTTGCTCAGCACGAAACGTTTGGCGATACCGAGCAGGGCGGGGATGAGCGTGATCGCGACGATGGCGGCGATGGCGATGCTGGCCGCACCGGCAAGCCCCATGGTCGTCATGAACGGAATGTTGACGATACTGAGGGCGGCGAGGGCGATGACGACCGTTGAAGCGGCGAAGACGACGGCGTTGCCAGCCGTTCCGACCGCATGTGCGGCGGCTTGTTTGAAGTCATATCCTTCCAGGAGGTAGGTGCGGTATTTGTTGATGATGAAAAGGGAATAATCGATACCCACGGCGAGTCCGAGCATGACGGCAAGGACCGGAGTAGTGGAGCCGATGGTAATGAGGTGGCTCATGGAGAAAAGGGCTGCCATGCTGACGCCGATGCCGATCAGCGCGGTCAGCAGCGGCATGCCGGCGGCGATAAGCGAACCGAGCGTCGCAACGAGTACGATAAGGGCAACGACGACGCCCGCTATCTCCCCTACTCCCAGTATGTCGCCGGGCACTTGGGTAGAGAGGCCGCTGCTGGTTTCGATTTGCAACCCATCTTTTCGGGCGTCTTGCACGGCGTTCTGAATACCGTCAAAGGTTGCTTTGCGGGTTTTGCCCGTCGCTTCCTCGAGCTGAACCTGGGCATAAGCGATGGAGCCTGATTTCGCGATGAACGTCTCGGTATCGAACGGGCTGACGACTTGCGTCACGCCCTCGACGTCTTTGACATCATTGATAAGCGTGGAAATCTGCGACTGATAGTCAGCGACTTTCTTGCCATCGCCAGTCTGGAAAACGATCCGGCCAGAACCTTTGCCGCCGCCAGGAAACAGTTCGCTGGCGCGGTCGATTGCTTTTTGGGCTTCGGTGCCAGGGATGGAAATTTCAGCACTCGTCGGCTTCATGAACTGGGCTGCCGCGAACCCAAGGACGGCAAGGATGACCAGCCAGCTGGAAACGACCCTCCATGGATGCGCATAGGCGAAGGCGCCGATTCTGTGTAAAAAGTTTCCCATTATTTTGTCTGTCCTTTCTGATTTGTTATGTCTGCGACGGTATCAACGAGCTCCTTCATGGGTTCGAAATACTTGCCCATCTGCGGGTAGTAGTACGTCTTCCTGCCTTCTTTGGTCTCGGTCAGTATATGCGCTTCTTTGAGGATTTTAAGGTGGTGGGATACGGTCGGACGGGAGAGCGAGGTGTAGGAGGCGAGTTCGGCCACTGATTTGCGGCAGCCCTCCATCATCAGCAGGAGTAACTGCTGTCGTATGGGGTCGCCAAGAGCGTTGAAAAGCGGCAGGCTTTCAGTAAATAGTCGCTGCATTTTTTTCACATCGGTCATTATTCCCAGTATAAATAATCGGTTGAAAAAATTCAACCGATTATTACAGTGTACCTAGGAGTGAAAGTGTACCGTTCCGTCAGTAGTCGTTGTTATCAGGGTCTTCGTCGGCATCTTCGACGCTTTCCCTTTCGTCGTCATGAACATCGACATTATCGTCATTTATTTCGTCTTCGTCGTCGAATTCCTTGTCGAGCTCCTTACGCAGCTCCTCGGGAGGGACGCCCAGTTCCTCGCTCGGATCTTCACCCTCTTCTTCCATGACGGGGTCGGTGGCGTCATCGTCCGTCGTCAAATCGTCTTGGTAACTTTGCAGTTTGAAATCATCGTCTGGCATGGCTTACTCCCCTTACTGTCACCCTAACGATAGCGGGATGGGCGGTGCATAGCTATGAGAAATCTCACATAGGAAGCCGATGTTATCCGTGGTAAGTTAGGGGAATGGAACCGCCTCTGCATATCTTGTATTTGCCAGGTTTTTTTAGCAAGCATGATAGGCTGCGACTCATGGCACTGCGCTTATGGAAGTACAGGAACGTGACTGTCGAATTCCTCCCAATGCGATGGGAAAGCAAGGAAACGTACGAACAAAAACTTGCCCGGATCGATCAGGCGATTGATCGTGCGGGGAACAAACGGGTCGTTGTCATAGGGGAAAGCGCCGGAGGCAGCATGGCTGTCTGCGTATACGCACGTCGAGCGGCCGATCTGCACAAAGTCTTGACTATA
The DNA here is from genome assembly GCA_964523935.1 of uncultured Candidatus Saccharibacteria bacterium. Lineage (GTDB taxonomy): Bacteria > Patescibacteriota > Saccharimonadia > Saccharimonadales > Saccharimonadaceae > UBA2112. The sequence goes on along the minus strand of CAZGAP010000033.1, from coordinate 2,861 downwards.
TGCGGAAAGAATAACTCCCCGGAAACGGTCGGACAACGTTACTTCGATACCTACCCTGTCTATCGTGCCGTTATGGACGGGTTGGCTGCATCGTTGGAGCAGTTGGATGACACGCAGCGTCACGCATTTGTGTCGATACACCCGCTCTACGATCATGTGGTACCGGTACGGGAAACCCTGCTGCCCGGCTGCAGACGCATCCGCCTGTGGGTAGCCGGGCATCTATTTGTCATCTCACTGGCACTGACGATTTTGTCGCCAGTCGTTATCCGTGCCGCAAAAAGACACGGTTAGGTATCTTACACGGCCAACGGTACGAATACGATACGATGCACGTATGAACATTATCTTATACCACGAATCCACACCCGAATCAGTTGACACCATCCTCGAAAATGGCATAAAACGCGAGGCAAGCGGTGCGAAACGCGATAGTCACATCGAAATGATAGACACGTTCCTCGACACGCACGCGTCGGATCGCATCAAAGCCGCGGGGCTCAGTAGGCGCGGCGTCACCTATGCGTTCATGGAGCACGATGGCAAGATCGTCGACATAGCGACGGGCGAATCAGTACCCGTATCTGGATTCAGGAAGGGGAACGGTATGCGGCTGCTCCGGCTGACGGTCGATGTGGATGATTGTTTCGTATCGGACTTAGACCTTTATGACACGCTAAAACAGGCGATGGAGCTCGATGAGCAGGACAGTACCCGCGAGCATTTGGCAGAAAGGTATTGGGAACGGGTCGTGCCATTTGCGCAGTTTGAGTTCGGCAGCATCAAAAGGCCGGAAGTCATGATACGCGCCGACATCGACCCGGGCAGTATCGAAGCGATAGAGAAATGATCATGGTTTCAAGACGATCTTGATCGCACCGTCTTCCTTTTTCTGGAACGTTTCATACGCCTTAGGTGCATCCTCAAGCGGTAGATGGTGTGTCGCGAAATCATCTACGCCGAGTGGATCGCTATCGGTCAGGAGCGGCATGATGGTGTCAGTCCAGCGCCGGACATTGGCCTGGCCCATGCGAACGGTGATCTGACGGTCGAACAGGGTGTCCATTGAAATCGGGTCTTTCTGGCCTGCGTAAACACCGACGATCGACAAGGTGCCGCCACGACGGACGACATCGATCGAACGATTGAGGGCGTCCATGCGGTCGACGCCGGCGGTCATGAACATTTTTTGCGCGGCGGAGTCGGGAAGGGCGCCCGCTACTTGTTGCGCGATGGCGGCGACTGGAGAACCGTGTGCTTCCATGCCGACCGCTTCGATAGACACATCGGCGCCGCGGCCATCGGTCAGCGCCTTGACCTGGTCGATGACTTCCTCGTCTTTAAGATCAGCGAAATCGATGACGTCGACTCCCCTGCTCTTCGCGCGCTGCAATCGCTCCGGCACCATGTCGATACCGATGACTTTGCTAGCACCTCGGTGCAGGGCGATCCGAGCGGCCATTTCACCGATAGGTCCCAGACCGACGACGGCGACCGTTCCACCCTTTGGTACATTGGCGTACTCTACTGCCTGCCATGCGGTCGGCAGTACGTCGGAGAGGTACAGGAAGCGGTCATCGGGCGGACCGTCGGGAACCTTGATGGCACCGTAATCGGCATGTGGGACGCGCAGGTACTCTGCTTGGCCACCGGGAACCTGGCCGTACAGTTTGCTGTATCCCAGGAAGGCCGCTCCCCGACCGTACTCATGGACCTGGGTAGTTTCGCATTGTGACTGCAGGCCGCTATCGCACATGAAGCACGAGCCGCAGGATATATTGAAGGGAATGACGACGCGGTCGCCGGGTTTGAGTGTGGTAATACCACTGCCGACTTCCTGTACGATACCCATCGGTTCATGCCCGACGATGTCGCCGGCTTCCATGAACGGACCCATGACTTCGTACAGGTGAAGGTCGGAGCCGCAGATGCCTGTCGAGGTGACTTTGATGATGATATCGGTTGGTTCTTGTATGACGGGATCGGGAACTTCCTCGACGGTCATGTTGCGTTTGCCTTGCCAAGTGACTGCTTTCATCGGTCCTCCTTCGGGTATTAGGATGATACACCAACGATACCCGCCAAGCGCAACGGGGAATATAAGAATTTTCACTGCATGCGCGGCATTGCTTGCGGTGGACGAAGGGTTACGAGGCGATCGTTGTCTGGTCGCCGTGGGTTCGGACGAGTGCCAACTGACCTATCGAGGCGCTGGCCGTTTTCTCGGCGGCAATCGGTATGTCGAGTGTCCGGATGTCATCGAGGAGTCGTTCTTCATCGCCATCAATCCAGCGGCCAGGCACGTATGGGTCGCTACTGAGATCAAGGTGGGAGTCGGGCATATCGGCAAGTGCGTTGCCGGCCAGTCTTCGGAAGGCGAGCGTATGTTTGTACACGGGCGTGTAGGAAGCTGCTGTTTTGTTCAAGGAGAATTCACCGCCACGGAACCTGTATTCTTCCGCGTCGCCAGCCGGTGCGGACTGCGTACTGCGAAAATGAAAGGCATACAAACGGTATTCACTCTTTTGAAACCCAGCGCCATTGCTGCGCAGTAACAATATGCTCCGACGAAGCGCTCGGGTCATTTTGAGTGACTCGAGGACAGGAAAGTCGATGCAGTCGGGCGTTGGTTCGGGTTGACCGAACCGTTCGTAAAATTTCTGGAGTGCGGGGAGGTACGCTTCTGTTTCGGGCAACTGCAGATACTCCGCAGGTGAGGCTAAGATGGGTGCTGAAACGTCTGCTTCGTATTTGCGCATGGTGTAGTGATATAGGTATACGCTACCCTTCTAAAAAACACAAGCGGCTTCGTAAATAATTGCTGTCATTTGGGTGAATGGTCCGTCCGCGCTGATGACCGC
>CAZGAP010000032.1:0-6487 GCA_964523935.1 uncultured Candidatus Saccharibacteria bacterium | reverse complement strand
ATGTGAGGGAGCGCCAAGATATAACGATAACCCCTGAAAAGGGCGGTGTCGGACCTCTTACCGTGGCGGCATTGTTCGACAATGTCATCCGCGCCGCACAAGCGACGATCCCTAAAGATTAAGGGCTATTTTGACTTTTTCGACGACTTGGCTCGGCGTCAGCTCAGCTTTGACGATATAGCTGTGTACGTTGAGATCTTTCAGTGATTTCGGTGATTCTTCGATACCCGTATTAGTCAGCAATATGACAGGGATGTTCGAGCCCCATGGCTGCGAACGAATCTTCGCAAGAGCCTCATCTCCGGTCATTTCGGGCATCCGTAGATCGAGAAGGACCATATCGGGCGCGAAAGTCTTGACCATCTCAACGCCCGTCTTGCCATTGTTGGCAACCTGCACGTCGAAGCCCTCAGCTTCGAACTTCATTCGGTACATCTGGTTGATGACGGCATCATCTTCAATAATCGCTATTTTGGTCATGTACTGAACATTATATCAGTCCGGCTTTGTTGTGAATAGCGCGGCGCATTATTTCGACGCTTAAGCGTTTTCATGGTACGATAAACTTACTTTCATATTTATAGCAAACGAGTAAGAACAGAGCGCATTAGCGAGCATGCCCATGACAAAAACAGAACAACCATATCCAAGGATACTTGCAACAGGTTTGACGGACGATGCCATGCCCTTGAAGTTATCGCGGCACTGTGTCGCGACAATCGTCGTGGAAGATCAGGTGAAGCTCTTTGATTCATCGACGTGCACGGAAGCCGTCAAGGCCATTCTCGACAAGGAGTCAGTCCAGTGTATCGGCGAGATCACGCATGACTTCTACAACAAAAGCTTTACGAGCGTCTTCGCGCTTGCAGAATCACACATATCCATCCATACGTGGCCAGAGCGCTTCACGGTGCAGCTTGACGTGTTTCTCTGTAATTACATGAATGACAACACGGAAAAGTGCGAACGTATATTTGAATCGATCATAGAGTACTTCGGCGCCGCTGCGGAGATCGAACGGACACATCTCGACCGGATATAATAATTGCAAATATACACATTTTGTGTTATAATAACAACAGAATATGACTGCCGATAATGAAAAGCGGTTATCTTTCAAAAAACTGAAGGATATATACCGGACCGCTAACAAAGAGCATAAGGATGCTTCGCTCGGAAAGCGGGCTATTCTTGGTACGACGCTTGCAGGCCTTGCGTTCGAATGGAGCTCGGGCAACGAATCGATGCTCGGGTTCGTTTCGGGGCAGGCGTACGAGCGAACACAGGACCCGCTTCTCACGTCACTGGCGGCAGGGGGTGCATCATTCGCTGAACAAGGCTTGATCGGCGCTCTGATGGCTATGACCGTCCATAACTACCCAGAAGTGACGACGAAGGTACGCGAGATGGTGACGAACGGAGAGGAGAGCAGTGGCACGTTCCTGGGCAGGTATGCAGGCGCCATGATACTCGGCACCGGTGTGGAGCTCGCAAAAGAGAACGCCCTGCGACCTCATGACCGAAAAGAAAACTTGCGCCGTGCCGCGGGCAACGCGACGATGATCGCGACATCAAATACGCTTCTCGTCGGCGGTCTGTCGGGCCTAGTGAACCTTGGCGAAGAGCACGGTTTTGAAACGGCATCCGAAACGGCCGTGAACGTGGCGTCAAACCCGCTCACATACGCCGCCCTAATAGGCGGTGCCATAGGCTACAACAGGGCAAAGAAGGCGATAGTGAACCGCAGGAACAATAAACGAGGTGATGAACGTCTCCCTGGGACGTCACGACACATCGACGAAGACGCCGACGCGTACGAGTGGAGGACGCAGGAAGTTTTGCGTACTGCCGAAGGTTTGTCTGTCACAGTGGGCACGTCTGTCCCCGAAGAAGAATACGATTCCTTATGGCACATGGTCGAAACGGGTTTCCAGGACCTGAACCAACGGTCATACGAAAAGCAGGACATGACGCGTGACGAACTCGAGGCGGATTTGCGATCAGAACACGTGTTGAAGTATGTCGCCCGGGACGCCGACGCGAACCCGCTGGGACTTCTGACGGTCCACGTAGGGCTCGACTACATCACCTGGACGGACACTAGCAGGATCGAAGCCAAGCAGAGCGAAGTCGACCCTTTGGCGGTTCCTTATTATGTCGGTACCGTGGTCGTCCCCGTTGACGAGCGGGGGACAGGCACGGCGGCGAGTCTGCTACGAGGTGCGTTTGCACATTTCAGGCAAGCGAATACCGAGAGAGGGCAGGACTCACTCGTGTTCTTTGACTGCGCGCATGCGAACTATCCATGGCTCGGCGAGTTTATCCAGGAAATGGGCATGCCGACAGACGAACATCCGGACCTTTCCAGCGAAGTGGAAGAACTCTATACTTCTGCATGGTTGAAGGACGGCGATACGATCAGAAAAGTCTACGGGCCATCAGAAGACGCCGCCGGGGAAGTGCTCGATACGCAGCATTACTACGCCGTCAGCATAACGAAATAATCCACCTAAGCGTAATCGTGATACCATATTGATATGATTCAGGTTGCGTTGTTCGTCGCCGCGGCAATATCGTTCTTGTTCGCGCTCATTATATTCGTCAACGACACGAAATCGTTGCTGTTTCGATTGTACTTCCTGCTTGGTATCCTCAGTACCCTTTGGATGGTCTCGAACGGTCTTGCGATCACAGGCCCTTTCGATCTTCCGGCGGAAGCCCAGTTGCAAGCGGCGCGGTTCATTACGCCCTTCGCTCTCGGTACGTCGCTGACGTTCTACCTTTTCCTGAGGTACTTCACGAAGCGAAAGCTCGGTGTGATAGCGTCGTTGCCCATCGTCCTTTCGGTCGTGGTGAGCTTGTTCTCGTTTACTGATTTCAACGTGTATCTCGGACCGAGCGGAGAGATTATGCTCGGCGACCTGTATCCGTTCTATTTGGTTGCCGTCCTTATGAATATCATCTTCCTGTTCCATGCCTTGTATAGCAAAAATTCGTACCGCGTGAACATTAAGATGCAGATCAGATACCTCCGTCTAGGCGCGCTCGTTGCCGTGTTGCCGACGCTTGCCCTCGGAGCGGTATTGCCGCTGTTTAGCGACAGTGAACTCAGCAATATCGGTCCGCTGTTTTCGTTGTCATTCCTGTTCTTCGCTGGGGTTGCGATTGTCAGGCATCACTTGTTTGATATCAAATTAGCAGCGGTGCGAACGACTGCGTACACTTTGACCGTCATCTGGCTTGCGTGTATCTACTTCGTGCTGGCCTATATCGTATCGCTGGTGCTTTTTGGCGGTGATGTCAGGGCGAACACGAGTCTCGATCCCATCAATATCGTCATCGCTCTCATCCTCGTGTTTATCTTCCAGCCGCTCAAGCGGTTTTTCGACAAGATAACAGACAGCATCTTCTACAGGGATACGTACAGTACCGAGCAGTTCATCGCTGAGGTGGGGAGGTTGCTCACGACCACAACAGACCTCAGAGGGCTCCTGGAAGCGTTATCGAAACATGTCGCCTCGACGCTCAAGGTCGACCAAGCGTCGTTCGTGCTGCACTACGTAAAGGACGGCGAGCACCGGGTTTCGGCAGGCACGCACAAGCACGGCAAGTTGCCGAAGTACGACGTCGACCTCCTAACGGAATATGCCACAAAAACCAAGAGCCGCATCATTCAGACTGATCTGTACTTCGAGAAGAACGTCAGTGTTTGGCGCATGCTAAAAAGTCATAAGATCGGACTGGTTCTGCCGCTGCACCAGGGCGAAAAGGTCATCGGATTCTTACTTTTAGGCGAACGGCTAACGAGCAATTTCACCAAAAAGGACATCAACGTGCTCCTGACGATCAGCAACGAGCTGGTTATCGGTATCCAGAACACACTGTCGGTTCATCAACTGAAAGAGCTCAATGAGACATTGCAGCAACGGATCGACGTCGCGACACAGGAACTTCGGTCGTCTAACGCCCAGCTGAAACATCTCGACGAAATCAAAGATGAGTTCATGAGTATCGCGTCGCATCAGCTCAGAACGCCGCTGACGAGTGTCAAAGGCTACATCAGTATGGTTATCGAAGGTGATGTGGGTGACGTGACGCCGCAGCAGAAAAAGCTGCTCACCGAAGCATTCAACAGCAGCGAACGCATGGTACGACTCATCGCCGACTTCCTGAATGTCTCCCGGTTGCAGACGGGAAGGTTCGTCGTCGACAAGGCGTCTGTTGATCTGCATGAAATGGTAAGACAGGAGGTCGAAGCACTGAAAGTCATTGCCGTTGGACGGGATATCACATTGAAATTCAGTCAGCCGCGCAAGGCCCTCATGGTCAATGCCGATGAGGCGAAGCTTCGTCAGGTCATCATGAATTTCATAGACAACGCAATCTACTATTCGCACGCCGGTGCGACCGTCCAGGTGTCGCTGGCAGCGAATCATGGTGCCGCAGTATACAAGGTTGTGGATCACGGCATCGGTGTTCCAGCGTCAGAGCAGCGCAAGCTTTTCGGTAAGTTTTTCCGGGCGAACAATGCGCGTAAGCAACGTCCGGACGGTACGGGCGTCGGCCTCTTCCTGGCCAAGAAAGTCATCACTGCTCATGGCGGGGGACTTATTTTTTATTCGGAAGAAGGCAAAGGAAGCACGTTCGGGTTCGTGCTGCCGCTTGGGTCAGACAAAGATACTGATGATACCAACGATCGTCAGGATGATACCCGCGGCGATACCACCGACGATTAACACAGGCCGTGCGACTCGTTTGTGGTCTACCCACCATTGGTGAGCGGGGTGACGGTTGACGGCATTTACGCGCGTAATCGTGGGGCGGATGGACGCTGCGTTGCTGCCTTTGTAGACTTTGTTACGCTTTTTCTTGCTCATACTTCTTCCATCATAACAAATAACCCCCGTCATAGGACAGGGGTTATTTGGGAGTTCGAGTCTGAACTCGATAAGAGCGGTCAGACTCGTATTAGCCTCGGATCAAATTGCGTACACGTGTGCTGTTTGCAGCATAAGCTGCACCAGCAGCGGCGATACCAAGACCGATAGCGGTCAGGACACCACCGTCAACACCTGTCTGAGGAAGCTCAGTGACAGGGGTTTCACCTGGGGCACATGGTTTCGTGACGACGACGTTCGCCGTGTCTTCCTTGTAACTGTTTTCGTTAACAGTAACGCGGATCTTGTTGACGTATGTCTTCGTGCCACAGACGAGTGATTCGTCAGTGACTTTCGCGCTGAACTTCACGTAAGCGTTTGCCTGTGATTGGTAATCACCGATGTTGACACCTTGTGGTTTCGTGATGTCATCAAGCAGTTTCAGACCGTTCGGGTGAACTTTGTTCGCAAGGTAAGACGTACCATTGGTGTATGTCAGACCTGCTGGCAGTGAGTCCTGCATCAGAACGTTGTTCTGGCGAGTATTGCTTGTGTTCTTGTAGTACAGTTGGTAGTCCACGCTGTCACCAGGGTTAACGTTGACGGATTTGCTCCATTCTTTCGTACCTGATTTGCGGACTTCTTTCTTTACTTCGTAACCTGCGCTTGCGAACTGTGGCTTGACGACGAATGTCAGGTAACCATCATACTGGAAACAACCAGGGATCTTACCGTCGAGTTTGTCGTAACCAAGCAGTGCGCCCGCGTTGGTAAATACGCTTTCAGGAAGCTTGACGCCGGCAGGACCGGTCGCGTTGTTGTTCCACTGGAGTGAACCTTCAACGTAGTCAAGGTTGAAGTTCTGATCGCTCAGAAACTTCGCCTGATCGTATACTTCCTGTGGCTGTGCGTTGCTTGAACGCAGGAAGCCGTCAACCTGGATCGACTTTGCAGTCGTGGTTGGCAGATTGAAGCTTGCACGGACGTTCTGGGCAACCAAGTTCAGGTTGCTTGCGGCGTTGTTGTGCACGTACATACGAACGGTGTACGATTTGCCTGGAACGACATCTTGGTTGTCGGTCCAGAGGTTGTTGGTACCCGTTTCACGGATGTTGACGAAGTTTCGTTCGTCGCCACCGATGTTAGGGTTGTTTGTGATCGAGTTGAACGTCACGTAGTTCGCTGGGTTCTCGATCGTGAAAAGCGGTCGTTCTGGTCCCCATGCCAACAGTGAGGCAGGGACGACAACGGCAGCGACAAAAGCAGCTGAAAGAACAGCTAATTTAGGTGACCGCTTGATAGCGGTGAACATTGCTTTCATTCTATTCTCCTTCCTGGATGCATGAAGCAGCCAGAATTAGTTTTAGTTGATTTGCACGAGGCTAATTGTTAAGGTATTCACTCGTCAAATCAGATCGTTACAAACTATGAAACATGGGTAAGGGGGAGAGGTTGTAGCCTCTCCCCAAGGTATACGAATGATTGTGTTGCCCCGGACGGGTGCGTTGGCCGAAGCCTCAGCACCCGTCCGGGGACAGGTCACCAATCAGCAGGCGGAGCGAACTCCTCTTCGCCCTCTTCCGGTCCTGCGACCGCACCGTCATCCGAGC
>CAZGAP010000031.1:0-6535 GCA_964523935.1 uncultured Candidatus Saccharibacteria bacterium | reverse complement strand
GTAGTGTCCGAGTCCGCCAGTGAGCGTTCAATGCCCGCTAGGCGTTGACGACCGCCGATCCGTCGTAGCTCACGACGATCTCGAACCCCGGAGGGACGACATCGACGTCGCGGACTGGAATCGACGGGTTGGCGTTGATGAACTCCTGGAGCGAAGTAACCACGCCGACCAGGAATGCATCGCCGCGGTGCCCGTATGGCAGTGCGACCGTCTCCCAGACCGACGAGTCCTTCTTGACGACCAGTGTGATCGCGGCGATACCGCAGTCATTCAAGCCGAAATCCATCGGCGGACGGAGGATACTGAGGCGATTCCTGGTAGTAGCCAGGTCCCGAGTCGGCATTGAGCCCTCCGGCGAGCGGTGCGTTCCCTTGTGCGAAAGAACCCATAGAGGCGTCCTTATTCGGGGAGTCGATCCGGCTAAGCGCTTCTTCGGCCTGCCGCAGGCTCTCTTCGGCACGTACGTTGTTGTTGTACGCGAAGATGAGTGCCATGGCGGAGATCAGCAGCGCGATGGGTGTCATCACGCTATTGAACTTTTTGAACCTGCTTGGGTGCGACACGGAAATCCCTTCGATGGTGTGGTGAAACTCCGATGTATACTTATATTATACCAAAACATAAGTACTTTGTCAATATAGTCCCCTCTTTGAACTCGTCATTTTAATCTTAGTTAACAGGGGTTGACGTATCGTCATATTTTCGTTACAATGGTTCAGATTGTTAATAGCAACTAAGGAGTTTATCCATGTCACACGTCAAAGCAGGTGGCTCAAGTAAAAACATCCACAACAATGCTGGTCAGCGCCTCGGCGTGAAGCGTTTTGGTGGCCAAAAAGTCCGTGCCGGCGAAGTACTCGTCCGCCAGACTGGCAGCACCAAGGTCGCAGGTCCAGGCACCTACATGAGCCGCAACTTCACGATCCATGCCGCGGTTGACGGCGTCGTCGAATTCATGAAGGTCAAAAAAGGTAAATTTACTGGCAAGACCTCACCTCGCACGCAGATCATCGTCAAATAAAATATCCCCGGTACGCCGGGGATATTTTATTTGGTTCCGGTTTACGCCGAGATACCCAAGTGATGACGCACGCGCTCCACGACATCACCGATCACGACTTGGGATTTCACCAAATAATCATCGACACCGAGGGATTCGGCACGTTCCTTGTCTTTCTGTTGGCTCAGCGCGGTCAGCATAATGACGCGCACGTTCGCCGTCTCGGGGTCGTTGCGAAGGATGTCGAGCACATCGAAACCGCTGACTTTGGGCATCATGGCATCGAGCAGGATCAAATCGGGCTTGAACTCTTTCGTCGCGCTTAGGGCCTGTTCACCGTTATTAACTTCATACGTTTCGAAATTTTCCAGCTCCAGTCGTGAGCGATATACTGCCGCAAGAGCGATATCATCTTCGACAAGCAGGATTTTCTTCTTTGGTTGGTCGTCTTGCATACGCTTATAGTACCATATTTCGCGTCGGTTTATGAGCCGGGGACTGGCGTTTCCCTGTGAGATCTATTTGAATGATGCCTTTGCGGCGTCAAGCTGCGGGTCGCGTCCGGCATTTACGTCTTCGGCTTTTAGTTCCACCTTTTGGTTCGGATTGATTCCCTCTTTGTTGATATTCTTGCCGTTCGGCGTATACCAACGCGCAACCGTTACTTTCAGTACCGAACCGTCACCCAGTTCGATGAGTTTCTGCACGCTTCCTTTGCCGAATGTCTTCTCGCCGATGAGCGTCGCCGCTTTATGGTCCTGCAGCGCGCCGGCCACGATTTCGCTCGCGCTCGCACTGCCGCTGTTAGTCAGTACGACTGTCGGAATACCCTCTAAGACTGGGTTGCTGCCTGATTTAAGCTCTTGGATCGTCTTACCCTTCGCACGCTCACTGACGACGACCTTGTCGCGAAGCCAGAGCCCGGAAACATCTTGCGCCGATGTCAGCAGACCACCACCGTTACCGCGCAGATCGAGGATTACTCCCCTGACGCCAGCGTCTTTGAATTCAAGCGCTGCCTTGCGTGCCAAGTCGGTCGTCGTATCGTCGAATCGGCGTAGCGTCATAATACCGACACCATCCGTCACTTGACTCTCGACGCTCGGCGACGTGATAGAAGCGCGCGTGATCGTAAACTCTTTGGGCTCGCTACCCCGGAGTACCATCACTTTTACCGTCGTCCCGATTTCGCCGCGAATCTTACTGACGGTATCGCTGACAGACCAACCCTCGGTCGCTTCCTCGTTCACCGCCAACACCACGTCTCCGGGCTGCAAACCGGCTTTTTGCGCAGGTGTGTCTGGCAATGTCCGAACGACCGTCGGCCGGCTGTTGCGGTTACCGATTTCCGCGCCGATTCCCCCGCCGATGTTACCCGTCAGGTCCTTGTTGAACTCTTCGGCTTCTTTGCTGTCCATGTATACCGTGTATTCGTCTCCGGCAGCGGCAGTCAGGCCTTTGCTCGCGCCGGTTATAAGCGCTTGCGCGTCCAGATCACCGTCATAATTCGCTTTCAGCTGACGGTATGTCGTCTGCACGCTATCAAAGTCAAGCGTGCCCGTCTCGACCTTGAACCCAAGAACAGGTGCGACCGTCCCGACGATCTGGTCATTGCGCGTACCGGCCGCGTATCCCACGATACCGACCACCCCCATGATCAGCACGAACGTACTGGGGGTAAAGCTCCACATTTTTTGTTTGTCTCGTGTCGTCACTTCGAACTATTATACGCTAAATCTTTGCAAAACGCTTAAGATGATTCCGAATGCAAGCAAACACCCGCCTGGTCATTCGGCGGGTGTCCATGATGTCATGCTAGAAATAAATGTAGGTGTCGTACGTTGCCGCGGAAACGCGCATCTTGCTGTAATGGCCCCAGCCGGGACCGCCAGCATTGTAGTAATTATACTGACTAATGTCGATGGTGCCGTCGCCGTTGACCGCTTCCACCCAGACGACGTGTCCGTACGCGCCAGCAGAGATGACGCCGACAGAGTTTGCGCGAGGCGTGCCGCCAGTATTATAACCAGCCTTGCGAGCGCTGTTCGGCCACATGTTCGCGTTGCCCCAATAGCGAGGGAAATCGCCTGTCCGCTGACCGACTTTCCATGCCGTGTAACTGACGCATTGGCGGCAGCCGTATCCTAGTGGGTCCGTACCATCACCACCTGAGCCGCCATGAGACCACGCGTTGGCGTCTACCCAGCATCCGGCTTCCCAAGGGTAACCACCCTTGTTGGGGTCGCCCGGTAGGACGTTTATGGAGCCACCGCCTCGGCGAAGCGCGGCTTCGATTGCCGCCTGTTGCTGCTTCTGAAGGGCAAGTTTCTGCGATTCGCGCTCACCGACGAGTTTGTTGTAAGCCGCTTCCTGACCGCGGGTCTGGGCGATGAGTGACGCCTGCTGGTTTTCCTTGGCGACGAGCGCATCACGCGCCATCTTCTGCTCTGCGAGCACCCGTTCGACGTCTTTCTTCTGCTCTTCGAGCTGCTTTTTCAGCTTCTTGATACTGCCAATCGTCTGCGTGAGCGTGTCCTTGACGGCGTTTCTATATGATTCCTTGTCGACGTAATCAGTGATACTTTGGCTGCTTGCGAGCATTTCAAGCGGTGAAATGTCTCCCGAGACATATAGGTCGGCGATTGTGCTGCCAAGAGCATCCTGGTTATCGACAATCTTCTTTTCGTTGACCGCGATATCATTGACCAGTTTGTCGTACTCGGCTTGCTTGAGATTGATCTGGCCCTGGATGACGTTCTTTTGTGCCGTCAAAGCGTCCATTTCCTTTTGGAATGACTCAGCTTGGCTTGCCAGCTTCCCTGCTTCGGCCTGATACTGGCTGATTTGGTTTTGGATCTCAGCGATACGACGATCGAAATCGTCGGCTTTGACGATGTGCGCCGCCTGGAATGAAGTCGTTACGGCAAGCAAAACCGCCACCGTGATGATCGTTATTTTTTTAGCGGTGTTTTTTATTTTCAGAACCGGTGTTTGTGTTTGCCGTTTCACTGGTTCTGACTATAGCATAAGCTTTATAAAAAGTCAATCAAGGGAATCTGAGCAGTATGACACCTGAGTTTTTAACCCACATCGTACTGTATTGGCCGGTACCGTAGAAGTTGTATTGGCTGACGAACATGTCGTTGCCGCTGACCGATTCTACGATCATCACATGACCGACCGGTGCGAAGTTACCGCTAGCCGGTAGGACGACTACGTCGCCTGGCTGCGGTGATCCAACGCGGTAAGCACCACTCCAGCGAGCTGCTGCTGCTGGCCACTGGTAGGCGTTGCCGTCACCTCGGAATGGGTTCACGTTCTTGCCGAACTTTGATTCGAGCGCCCATGCGACATAGCTGACGCATTCGCGTGTGTAGAGATTCCATGGATCAACCGCGTAGTCGAGTGGTCCAGCGCAGTACGGATACCCACCGGTACACCCTCGGTTACCACTCCATCCCCAGTATTGGAAGCTGCCGACGACGCCTGAGTTACCACCACCTTTGGCGACAAGACTCGCGTAGTACGCCTGCTGCTGTGCAGCGATACTCTGCATTTGTGAGCGTGAGTTCGCGACGAGTTGCTGGTATGCCGCTTCTTCGCCACGCGTCTGATTGACGAGATTCTGCTGCTCAGCCTGGATAGCCGCCAGTTGGTCATTCTGTCGTCCGAGTTCCGCCAGGATTTTTTCGACTTCCTTCTTATCAGATTCAAGCTGGGCTTTAAGCTTTCTTACTTCATCGATCGTGCGGCTCAAAGAATCACGTACCGCTGTCCTATATTCCTGCTTGTCGACGAAATCGCCGATATTCTGACTACTGGCAAGCAGTTCAAGTGATGATATCTTACCGTCAACGTAGAGGTTAGCCAGCATCTCGCCCAGGACGTCCTGTGACTGTTCCAGCTTGAGCTTGTTAGCGGCGATGTCCGCTTGCAGCTTGTCGTTCTTTTGTTGATTGGCCGCGATATTCGCCTCAAGTGCCGCTTTTTCGGCGTTGATCGAATCGAGTTTGTTCTGCAGCGTGTCACCGCGCGCCTTCAGTTCGTTCGCCTGCGCCTGGTACTGATTCGCCTGAGCCCTGAGGCCGTTGATTTGATCGTCCCACCTATCGGCCGAAGCTTGGCGGTACGTCGTCAGCGGCGTCGTTACCGCGAAGAGCAACGCGAAGACGACCAAGGTTGCCTTGGTCACGAACGATCGCTGAGCTGGCGTGGTGGACCGCTGTTTCATACTATTTTTCATACTAATACACCTTTGACACGAGGTCAATGCTTATGTTTATACTCTCAGATCTTGAGATATTTTCTGGTAGCAAGCAGCGAGGAAACGACGCCGATCAGCGCGCCGACGATAATCATGGCGATGAGGACGAACGCGATATAGAACGTGACACCTTCGACGGTACCGCTCACGGCTACCTCGTAGCTGGCGAGCTTGTCTTTGGACGCATAGAGGGCGACGACGCCGAGGCCGGTCGCAAGCAGTGCTGCGATGACGCCGTACACAACTGCTTCGACGATGAACGGTCCGCGGATGAAGCTTCGGTCCGCTCCGATGAGCTTCATCATCTGGATTTCTTCCTTACGGTTGAAGATGGCCATACGGATGGTATTGAAGACGATCAGCGATGAGATGACGATGAAAACGATACTCGCCATGATGCCGGCGCGTTCGGCGAATTCAACCCAGCGGCCGATATTCTGGATAGCACTGCGACGTTCACCACTGAACGATGCCGGTCGGTCGGGATCGGCGTGCTGCTTATAGACACTGTTGGTCTTGACGAAATTGTCGAGCTCCGATGGATCGTTGATGTCCTTGATGTTCACCCGGAACGTACCCGGCAGTTTGTTGGTCGCTTCGTTCAGGGCGTCAAGTGTCTGGGTGTCGGTCTTGTTTTCGTTGGCGAAGTTCTTACGCGCCTGTTCAGGACTGACATAGGTCACTGTGCGGACCGTCGACAGTTTTTTGATTTCATTCTCGATATCTTTCGCCTGCGCGTCTGTGGTATCGGTTTTAACGTAAATCGACATGTCCACCCTGTCCTTGATGGTCGACACGGTATCGACGAGTACCTGGCGGGCGGCGAGCGTCATAAAGATGATGAGCAGCGTGATCGTCATGACGGCCGTCGCGGCAATGGTCAGCCATAGGTTGCGGCTGAAGTTATTGACGCCGTAGCGGCACATGCGCACGAACGTCAGCCATTTGCGGCGTGTTTTCTTGCCCTGGGTCAACGCCTTCGGTTCTACGTGCTTGGTACGAGCCATTATGAAGCACCTCCGAATTGTCGGTAACTGCCCTGCGCCTGATCACTGGTGATCTTGCCATGCTCGATCGTGATGACACGTCGCTGCAGTTTGTTGACGATTTCGACGTTATGCGTCGTCAGCAGCACGGTCGTGCCGTAATTGTTAATCTTTTCGAGCAGCCGGACGATATCCCAGCTGTGCTTAGGGTCAAGGTTACCGGTCGGCTCGTCAGCGATCAAGATTTTCGGTTGGCGCACGACGGCACGGGCGATGGCAACGCGC
>CAZGAP010000030.1:2016-6710 GCA_964523935.1 uncultured Candidatus Saccharibacteria bacterium | reverse complement strand
GTACCCGCTACTCCGCCACAATTCACTCAGCGGCTTGCCGACCAGCCTGCCGTTGCCGACAACTGCGATCTTTTTCGTTTTGAGATCGACATTGTATCCCGCCGCAAGCCAGTTGATAGCAAGTGGCGTCGCGGGATCAAGCGTCGCTGCCGCCCCTAGACCATCGACGTCTTTTTCAGGAGCGACAGCATCGACGGCGGCTTGTGTCGTGGAAGTGTCCGCAAGTGGCAATTGTACGATGATGCCATGGACGCTCGAATCGTGATTCAACCGGTCAATCACACCGAGTAACTGGTCTTGATCGATTTTGTACGCTTCGACATCAATTAATATGTCATCTCCGTAGCGTTTCTTGAGCGTGACATACGAATCGATGACCGGACTGTCGACGGTTTGCACGATTGCGAGCTTCGGGTAGACATGATGCGCCTGCCGCAGCGCGCGTACTTGTTTGGCCTGGCGCTCTTTTATGAAGCCAGCTAGTTCCGATCCGTTCAGTAGTCTCATCTCTATAAGAGTAGCAAATCAACCGGTATGGTACAATGAAGCAAAATCAAGGAGGATACCATGGATTCATACGACACATATACCTATGACCCTACAACGACCGACGCGGTCGCTGGCGCTGCGATAGCGGGTGCCCTCTTATTGTTCTTTTTCTTTTTCCTCGTGATCTCGTATGCCATCGGCGCGTTCTTGCTTGGTCGCGTGTTCAAAAAAGCCGGTGTACCGCAGTGGGCAGCTTGGGTACCTATATATAACTCTTGGAAACTGCTTGAACTCGGCAATCAGCAAGGCTTCTGGGCCGTGCTCGCGCTAATACCATTCGTCAACATCGTCTCTCTCATCTTCACGTATATCGCCATGTATTACATTGGCAAAAAGCTAGGCAAAGAAGACTGGTTCGTTATCCTTGCGATTTTCGTCCCTGTCGTATGGCTCATTTGGCTCGGGTTTGATGACTCAAAATGGCCAAAAGACAAAAAGGCTACCCCTTCTCAAGTTCCCGCTGGAAACACGGCAAAATAGCGCACTTATAACCATTCTCAAAAAGCTTTGATTAGCCAGCTTAATTTGCTATCATAAGCACAAGCATCATGGCACACAGCAATATGGAGAGCGGGTTTACTATCGTCGAGATGATCGTCTCTATGATTGTCATGTCTATTTTTCTGACGCTGTTTCTTCAAACGTTCCTGACCAGCGAAAGCCAGCGCAAAGTCGTCATACAGCAGGCGACGGTCGACGACCTCGCCGTAGCCAATCTCAACAAGGTCAGCGCAAAAACCGGACTGCACGCGAAATGTAACGGCTTCAGCGATGTGTCGGGCAACTCGGCGCTTGCCAATCTCAATAACCCTACCGATGGCGCCATCATCGCCACCGACAGCACGACTGCTGGCGCCCTCGACCCCAGGTGGTCCAACGATCCCGGCGGCCGCCCGAACAGCGGAATAGCCAAAGAGGCTACAGCAGGCAAGGGTCTCCCAAGTGGAATCGTCCAGGAACTACGCGCACTGTTTCCCCGTGGCTGTGCTACCGATACGCCAGTGACGGTCGTTTCAATCATAAAGTACCCGACTGAGAACGGAACGGAGACTGCAAGACGTGCGATTCTTATCAATTAATGAGACACAAAAGCTGAGGCAATCACGCCGACGCGAAATGAGCGGCTTCACTTTGGTGGAGTTGATTATCGTGGTGGTCGTCACCGGTATCATGATCGGACTGCTATTCGGACCATTGAACGACCTCTACACGGCAAACAACAACAGCCTTAAAACGGTCATTCAGTCCGGCGACACGAAAGGATCACTTCGCACTCTTGAGGAAGCGGTGACGATGGCGGTTGCGTTCCTTGACGCAAACAGTGCCGATGACCCGACCGTCTCCAGGCCGGCATCCGCTCCAGACTGGGCATGGGCATCCGGCGACAACAGCATCTTCATCCTTAGCAACTACGCCACGTCCATAAACACCGCGGTCGCCCCAGGTGACAACCGAAAAATCGTCCACACGGCAGCCGACTGTAATGTGCCTCTCATGTATAACTACGTCTACTTCCTCGATAACGGGACTTTGTACCGCAGGACACTGATGGACGGCCAGTGCGGCAATGTAGGCTCACCGAACTATGTCAGCCCTACGGAAAGACGACAGAAACGCACCTGCGCACTGCCGTTTACGAGCGGACTTTGCGAGGGGGCAGACGCCAAGATCCTCATCAACGTCAGCAAATTCAATGTCACCTACTACGACGCCGCCTCCTTACCGATGTCCACGCCGGTTGATGCGAAGTCCGTCGGTATTTCAGTCACGACCACGAAGGACGGCAGGGAGTCGACGAGCACAATAAGATTTAAGAGAGTAAACGGGAACTAATGATGAAGAACTTCATAAAATCACACATTGACGGCTACTTACTACCGGCTACCATCATGCTAGGGCTCGGCATCTCAGTGATGGCCGGGACGTATCTCTCATATCTCGCGACGACCAGCAATTCCCTGAATGAACAGTCGTATGACTCAATCGCTGAAGAAGCCGCTCTTTCTGGCATCGCGTATGCCGACAGTTGTTTGTCGCAGGACAAATGGAAGAGTACCAACCCTCTGACTACCGGCACCGACTGCGAAGGTAGCATAGGCGGTGGTGGCTCGCAGTTCATCACTGTCAAAGACAAAGAATGGCGATCAAAGTTCACCGTCATGCCCAAAGACGCCACCGAAACGATCACATCGATCGGTACGGTTGAGATCCTCAACGCAAGCAATCAGTCAGTCCAGTCTTTTACCGCCACCAAAAAGATGAATCTTGGAAAACAATTCAACACCACACCGATCTCTACCGGCGAATCAATTACCGACATCAAAAACGACCAGACCGACTGCGCCATCGCGAACGGCAAGCTATACTGCTGGGGCGACAATACCTACGGGCAATTGGGTCGTGGCTACTTCGGCAATACCGTTCCTGGCGGCCGACCATCAAAGGGAACACCCGTCGACGTCGGAAGCATAGCTGGTAGCGCCCTCGCAGGCAAAACGGTGACGAACGTTTCGGTCGCCTATTCGACCGTCTGCGCCATCGCCGAAGGCCAACCATACTGTTGGGGTGATAATAGTTTCGGGCAGCTTGGTGACGGAGGTTCAGGAGACAAAGCGATGCCTACCGCCAACGTACCTCGTACAAGCTCAGGGGTCCTACAGGGCAAGAAAATCGTCGAAATCAGCACCGCTTCTCAGAACACCCCCGCAAGCCTCATCTGGCCATACTCTCGTGCTGACCCACACACCTGTGCGCTGACCGACGAGGGAGCGATGTCATGCTGGGGCGACGGAGACTTCCGACAACTGACCGGTGGTGGCGCCTACCCGGATATCAACTGGATCTGCGACCCAATACTTCAGTGGATTTGCGTGCCGTGGCCAGGACTCTTCTATAGTTACCCAAGCAGCAAGTCACCTCTCCTCGTGAAGGGCTACGATGACAACACCGGACCATTCGCGGGCAAGAAAGCCGAGCGTGTCGCTGCCAGCTCACACGACAGCTGCCTGCTTGCAGAAGGACGCGTCTACTGTATGGGTGTACCTGCTCCCCTTAACCCCCTCTGCTGGATACCACCGCTGGGTCTATTCTCAGGTTCGTCCGACACCCTTATATGGGCACCATTCAACGTCTGTATCGGGTCGTACTCTAACGGCTACGACGTTTCGGCACTCAACAGTACGATGGAAGGCAAATTCGTCGATCCGAAAAGCTTTGAAATATCCGCCAACGAAGGTTGCTGGATGGCAAACAAGAGATGGGTCTGCTTTGGCACTACGCCAGCCTTTACGCCACTCTGGTTTGACGCTTGGGGCGAGCCTCGGGTAACGATTTCCGGAGATACCGACGTCACGTCGAGCGACAATGGCGACAACATTCCTTCATGGGGCGTCATCGGTATGTATTGTCTCGTCGACAGAGGAGAGGCGAAGTGCGCAGGCAACCTCGGTAACGGCTCTACCGGTACAGGCCACAGCGGGTATAAGAACTTCCAGCCGCTCATCAAGACAAGCGGCCTCGCAGGCAAAACTCCTACCAAAATCGCCTCCGGTCAAGACCACGGCTGCGTCATCGCGAACGGTCAACTCCTTTGCTGGGGCCGTGACTGGTCGGGCGTACTGGCTGACGGCAACTCTGATGCCAACTGGGTCGGGACCGCGACCGTCACCGGCGACAACGAAATCGGTACGGCAAGCGGCACCATAGCGGCGAGTGGTGCGATCAGTTCGGGCGGCAGGCATTCCTGCGGTGTCGCGAACGGTGATTTGTTCTGCTGGGGCGATAACTCGAACGGTCAGTTAGGTACAGGCAACACCAACCCATCATCTGGCCCTCTCGCACTGCCATTCTTCAACAAGGATACCAATAACGACGGAGAAGAAGACTTCAAAGATGTCACCAAAGTAAGCGCCGGCGCAAACCACACATGTGCGATTTCATACGGAGACCTTTACTGCTGGGGCGACAACTCGAACGGTCAGTTAGGATTTGGCAACATCAACAACGTACCCGCCAATAGGGCACCTCAGCTGGTACCAGGTTTTGCGGGCAAGCGTGTCACCGATGTCAGTGCTGGCGCCACCGGTACGTGCGCCGTCGCGGACGGTAAGGCCTACTGCTGGGGCGACAACACCACCAGGCAGCTC
>CAZGAP010000030.1:0-2006 GCA_964523935.1 uncultured Candidatus Saccharibacteria bacterium | reverse complement strand
CAGCCGTCGTCACCGGAGCACTTGCACCAGCAGACCTTGCAGTCACTTCTGTCAGCATCGGCACGACTCATGCCTGCGCAGTCGCCAATGCCGACCTGTTCTGCTGGGGCGATAACACGAACGGACGCACAGGCCTGAACACGACCGCGGCAACCATATCTAATCCGACTCGCGTATCTGCAGGCACCGCAGGATCACCGCTTGGCGAAAACAACATGACGCCGTTCGTAACGGGTGTCTCAGCCGGAGACAACTTCACCTGCGCGATCATCAGAGCCGAAGTGAACTGTTTCGGTGACAACACTGACGGACAGCTCGGACGTGGCTATACAGGCAATACTCCACCGTTCCTACAGCCATCCATTGCAGTGCCTGCGAAGGTCAACGGAGCCGCATCTGACTACTATGCGACTACGGTTTCGGCCGGCTCAGGCTATGCATGTGCGCTCCTTCATGGCAACAGCTCGGTCACCAACGGCAACATGTACTGCTGGGGCAAGGGCACAAATGGCCAGCTTGGTTACGGCAACAACGGTAGCCGCAACAATGTCACGACCCCTATCAACGGCAAAGATACGGTCGACTCAAGCGCTCCTGCCGGCAAGCAGCGCCGCGTTGCCACCGCTATCTCCGCGGGCAGCACATCGACTTGTGGTGTCGCCAACGGTGTCATACTGTGCTGGGGCGAGAACTCTGACGGTCAATTGGGACTAGGATCAACTTCAAACAGCTCATCCTACCATGCGCCTACCAAGTCTGCGGACTATAAATATCAGATGCCATACACCAAGGGACCGATATTCTAGATTACTAGAATTACCACTGTCTCAAACATAGAAATAGACTCACGCACGGTGAGTCTATTTCTATGGAGGGCCAGGAGAGACTATCGGCTGAAGCCTCCTCTGTTCACTCGCTCAAGAAAATGCATACGCGCTTTCTTTCGCTTCGTTCCCTACAAAACACGCGTTCGGTGAGCCCCTTCAAAGACAAGCCAAGAAAAAAGACCTATCCTTCAGGATGGGTCTTTTTTCTTGGAGGGCCAGGAGAGACTTGAACTCTCGACACCCTGCTTAAGAGGCAGGTGCTCTAACCAGCTGAGCTACTGGCCCATCGAATTTAACAGATATTAACTATACTAAATTACCACAAAAAACTCAAGTAGGGCATAGAAATACGCAACTTACAAAAATAAGATCAGTAAACTGATCTTATTTCCTTGGTACACCGGGTAGGATTCGAACCTACGGCCCTCTGTTCCGAAGACAGATGCTCTAATCCACTGAGCTACCGGTGCATACTTAGTTGAAAATGTTAATCACGCCTCCGATACTAACCGTTATTAATACGGATTAGAGCAGTGCTCGGATATAATTCTCATCAGACAAGCTGATGGGCGCTGAGCTACCGGTGCTTGCGTATCTGTTATTGTACCATTTGTACCGGCGCTAGGCTATAATGAACTTACGTGAACGTCCAAACAAACATACCGTTATCGAACCTGACGACCATGAGACTAGGTGGCAATGCCAGTTACGTTGCCGCCGTAACGACCGCCGAGGAGCTGCGTCAGACATACCTGAATGCGAAGCAAATGAACCAGCAAGTCTACGTCATCGGCGGTGGCAGCAACCTCATCGTGCACGATAGTGGGTTCAACGGGGTCATCGTACGAAACGCCATAGAAGGCATAGAAGTTATTGACGACACAAAGGACACGACGACCATCAAGACCGGCGGGGGTGTCATATGGGATGAACTGGTCGCTTATACCGTGGACCAGGGGCTATCGGGCATCGAAGCGATGTCAGGCATCCCGGGCACCGTTGGCGCGGCACCCGTACAAAACATCGGCGCATATGGCCAGGAACTTGCGGATACGTTCGAGTCACTCGAAGCATACGACACTTTGAACGATTCGTTCGTCAGCCTTACGGCCGAAGACTGTTCATACTCGTATCGCTACAGTATATTTCGCGGCACTGCCCAGGGGCGCTATGTGATCG
>CAZGAP010000029.1:0-8686 GCA_964523935.1 uncultured Candidatus Saccharibacteria bacterium | reverse complement strand
GAGCTGGGTTCAGAACGTCGTGAGACAGTTCGGTTTATATCCGGTACGGACGTTAGGAAATTTGAGAAGATCTACCCCTAGTACGAGAGGACCGGGGCGGACGAACCTCTGGTGTATGGATTGTGGCCACCTGCTGCATTGTCCAGTAGCTACGTTCGGAATAGATAAGCGCTGAAAGCATATTAAGCGCGAAACTAACTTCAAGATGAGATTTCCCTATGAGGACACAGATAGACGATCTGTTTGATAGGCGCAAGGTGGAAGTGCAGCAATGTATGGAGCTGAAGCGTACTAATAGTCCCATTGCCTTTTTATGTCCTTGTCACTGACGTTAAGCTTTTGCTTGGCTAAGTGATAAGGTAGACTTAACTAGTAATTGGTGTGTATCACGCACCGACGTTAATCTTAAAAATTAACTTATAATACCGTGTCCAACGTTTTGGACTCCGAAGCGAGGCTTCCGACCCACCGATTTCTATACTATCGGCAAAAAGTGTCTAGCGAAGCCTTACTTCGGTGCCCATGGCGCTAGGGAAATACCTGTTCCCATTCCGAACACAGAAGTCAAGCCTAGCTGCGGCGATTATACTGCCACAAGTGGGAAACTAGCACGGTGCCGAATTATACAAATAACCCTCCGAACAGGAGGGTTTTTGTTTGGTCGGTTTCCGGGAAACGCTAATGGTATAATGGTACCTAGGCTCATGGTTACAACGATAAACAAACACATACGACGCATTGCCGATATTGCTCAGAGCATTCCCCGTCGATACTATGTCTTCGGTGGTTTTATTTTCCTGCTCGTCGTACTTGCACTAGTATTTTGGCCGCGGACTATAGTTTTTTCCTATGCGGGACAAACCTGTTTCTATCAACCGGTGCTCGCACCGGAGTTGCTACGGTCCCAATCGGATGCTTTTGCTATTGAGCCGCGTGATAAGTTGAGGGTTGGCGATATGACGCTTGCGTCCGCGACCATGTGCGTCACTCCGCTTCGCGCCCCGCAGAAAGACACGCATACGACGCAGATGTCATTGCTGTCAGTCCCGCTATTTACCTATCACATCAAGGTGTCCGAACCGCCCGCTCCGTCGCTTCATACTCTTGCCGATAAGCCGGTACCCGTATCACGTGCACTTGCCATTCCTTTGCATGAACGAGATGAGGTATTCACGTACAAACTGACGGTAGAAGGGCAGAAAGCCGTCGACTGCGCGGCCGCCGGTGACAAAGCGCTGAAGTGCGACATACCGAAGCTTGGCCTCGACCAAGGTGTGAAATACCGGCTGCAATTGGATAGGTATTTCAAGGGGGCGAAAATCGCAACCGTTGGCACCAAGGATATAGTGACGCTGACGGCGACTTCCGTGACGGCAACTTCCATCAAGCCGAACGAAACGGTGTATGCAAAACCGAAAAGTCTTGAGATAACGATGGACAAAGAAATCGTTTCCGCGCTCGTGCGCCTCGCGAAGACCGAAGGGGGTGCCAAGCAGGAAGTGCCGGTAAGTATGAACCGGGCAGGCAACAAGCTGACCGTTTCTTGGAGCGACGACCTGGAAAGGCAGAAGACGTATGAGCTAGTTACTGAAAAGGTGGTTGCCGCTGACGGAAGCGGTCTTGAGAGTGCATACAAGCTTCAATTTACCACTTCCGGTGGGCCGAAGGTGAAGAGTATCAATATCGGATCGTATAAAGTGCCCGTAGGTGCGACTGCGACATTGACATTCGATCAGCCTATCCTTGAATCGCAGGACCCAGCCTCTGTTGTCGCCGTCACCGGAGGCGCGCGCGTCGTAGGTAAAAAGGACGCCCAGGTCACCGTCGGATTTGGCGGGGTTCCAAGGTGTGGTGGCGTCAGGATTTCCGTATCCGATCAGTTAAAGAGTAATTATGATATATCCGGCGGCTCGGCCTGGAAGTTCGATACTCGGACGATTTGTCAGACGGTAGGCAGTATCGGCGCATCCGTAAAGGGCCGGGCGATCAGCGCCTATTACTTTGGCAGCGGTCAAAACACCGTCCTCTATACCGGGATGATTCATGGTAACGAGACAAGTACCAGAAGTCTCATGATGAGATGGATCGACGAGCTGGAGTCAAAGCCCGGATCTATTCCATCCGACAAGCGTGTCGTTGTCATTCCTGTCATTAATCCCGATGGTGCCGCCGCTGGCAGTAGAACCAATGCGAATAATGTCGATCTGAACCGTAATTTCGCGACATCTGATTGGAAAAGTGATATCACGACTACATCCAACGCGCCATTCCCTGGGGGTGGAGGGGCGACCGCGATGTCAGAGCCGGAGACCAAAGCTCTTGCGGGCTTTGTGGTGCAGCAGAGGCCGCGCTTGGTGCTTTCGTATCATAGTATCGGTGGGCTCGTCGCGGCAAACCAGTCCGGTGATTCGTCGTCGCGGGCGTCAGCGTACGCGAAAGCGAGCGGCTACAGGAATACGACCGGTTCTTCTGACGCCTTCGAGTACGGTATCAGTGGTACGGCGGACGATTACTACGCTGAAAAGTTAGGCATCCCTAGCGTCCTGGTAGAGTTAGGGAGTCATACGTACCATCAGTTCGAATTGAACCGTGAAGCCATGTGGTCGATGCTGAGATAGCAGTTACGCGCGTAGGGTACCTTACCCGGACAACGTGTATGCCGTAATGAGTAAGAAAAAGCTCGCATAATAGATAATTTGAAGGTAGAGCGCGAAACTACGGCCATATTTGGTCAAGGTAAGCAGGCTTATTAATATGAGTACGATGAGCGTACCGATAGCCATTGGCATCAGTCTGTTGGTCGTGATGAGGAGCCAAGAGGCAGGGATGAGACAAAGAGCAGAGATTGCCGCCAGTAGCCGATGAATGGTGGTTCTTGGACCGGGCAGCTCCGGTACGAGCGTACAGAGCAGCTGTGTCGCTAAAGATATGGTGATAATGACCGAAAATGCTACCGGTAGCTGCAATGTCGGCTGGAACCAGAGGGTGAAGAAGATGTAGAGCGGTGGCAGGGTGACTCCAAATAATACAACGTAGTATACGATTCCCGCCCGGCTCGTCGCAACGTGCTGTGAAAAGGTGTAGTGCCTGCCCATTGGCCATATGAAAGGCACGAGCAGCAGGCCGAGCCAAAGAAGGGCGATTGATAGTAAGCCAAGAAGTTGAAGTGGGTCCATCGGGCTCATTATATCAATAATCAAAACGACCGCTCTCGCAGAGACGGTCGTTTTGATTGATGATCCGTGGACTTATTTGTTTTTGATAAGTCCAAACAGGTGCCTTTACGAATCTCGCAATAGATTCGGCGTTCGTTCGGACAAACGAACTATATCTATAATATAGCACCACGTGGATATACGCAACACTAGCATTATAATCAAAATGCTCATTGTAAATATTGACAAAAAGGCTATGCTATGCTAAAATGTAATTATACACATAGCATATATGAGTTATGTGAGGTAAAAGAGAGGGCCCGACCACTGTTAGTGGACGAGCCTTTTTAATTTAGAGGAGGCCTTATGGCAGGAACTAAAGCTGGTGGCATGAAAGCTGCTGCAACGAACAAAGCAAAGCACGGTAGCGATTTTTACGCGAAAATCGGTCGTAAAGGTGGCCAGAAGGGTACTACTGGTGGTTTCGCCGCTAACCCTGAACTTGCCCGCATCGCCGGTGCAAAGGGTGGCCGAATCAGCCGCCGTACTAAAAAAGTCGCTAGCGATAACAAATAATATCGTTTAGTTCGCAAAATAACGCCCTCAGGGCGTTATTTTGTTTGGATGGAGTAGCGCCTAAGGGCGCAGATCCGTGCTTCGTTCACCCGCCACTGATGGCCGCAGGCGAGGCAACGATACGATCGCTGCAGTGTCTGAAGGCCCGTTGCTTCGCAGTCGGGGCACGTACTGCGGCTATGGAGCCAATCGCGGTAGGTGTCGAGGTTTCCTTCGGCCAGATCGTTATCGATAGCAATGTCGTATCTCGGGCCAAGCGTCTGCCGAGCATAATCCCACGCGTCTCGTTCGAGCTTTACGAGATCGATATCCGATTCGTACCCGCTATGTCCGAGGATGGCGTGGGAGAGCTCATGCAGGCTGAAGACGGCACTGTTCATGGCTGCCGGGTCCAGGTGTATGGTGTTGTCGCTGGCTGACCACCAAAAGCCCGTTGCCATGGCGAAATCGAACTCAGGGTAGTCGGCTTTTAGTTGCTTAACCAGCGAGCGCATCGACGGCATAGTAGTAGCATCCATAAATAACAGCTTCTTCCGGGTGTTTGGCGGGTTCGATGACGGGGCAAGGAATATGAGGCGGTAAGTGTGTCCGGAGGATCGTTTCGAGCTGAGGGGCGTACCGGTCGAAATACGTGCCGATACTGCCACCGATGACAATGAGATCGGGCTGGAGCAGAGGGATGGCAGCCAGGAAACCCCTGCTGATGCGGTCGGCAATCTCGTTCCATGTCTTCTTGCTAGTGATGTCGCGCGCGTACTGATCGTAGGTCTTGTAGATGGCCTTTCCGCTGGCAAATGATTCCCATTCCCGCACGCGGCCACCATATTCGACCAACATGCGGCCGCCTTCGCTGAGCCGAAGTCCCGGATCGATGACACCGTTCGTCGTAATTCCCGTGCCGATACCCGTGCTCACGGTGACATACAGCGACGAGAGTGGCATCGGTTCGCGGGAGCGGGTTTCGGCGAGCCCTGCCAGATTGGCATCATTCTCGACGAATATCGGAGCGTTTCCGAGCGCGCCTTTAAGTCCTGAGGCGACATCGAAATCCTTCCATTGCAGATTATTGCACCACACCGCGATCCCGTCCTTGACGATGGCAGGCATGCCTATGACAATCGCTTCCACGCGCTGCCCCCCGTAGTTCGCTTTCAGTGTCTCATTCAGCGTTCTCAGATAATCCTCTTCTTTCGGAGGTGTCTGAAACTTTGTCATTTTCCCTGCAATACCGTCGCGGGAGAAGGCCGTGATCAGCGTCTTCGTACCCCCGGTGTCCACCGCTACTATCATAGTGTCTAGTGTAGCACGCCGGTTGTTCCCGAGAAGTCTTGTCTTTGGAGCGAAAAATAGGTATAGTATAAGAAATCAGCAGAGGTTAAGGAAAGTTTATGAACAATCAGACACGGACAAATCAGGGTGGGTCGGTGGCAGGCTTTCTTATTGTC
Organism: uncultured Candidatus Saccharibacteria bacterium; assembly: GCA_964523935.1. Taxonomy (GTDB): domain Bacteria; phylum Patescibacteriota; class Saccharimonadia; order Saccharimonadales; family Saccharimonadaceae; genus UBA2112. The sequence goes on along the minus strand of CAZGAP010000029.1, from coordinate 3,510 downwards.
GGGGCTGTTCTCGTAGCACTGACACTGGGCGGTATCTATCTCGTTCAAAACCGCGAGGGAAGCGGTAACGCACCGGCTCCGAGCGCTCCGCCGGCATCCAGCCAGGCAGCAAATCCGTCCAAGTCACCTTCCGCGAGTCCTTCGGCCTCTCCGGCGCCAACGATCGCCCCGTCGCCATCATCGCAACCAGACACGGGTACGGCGCCGTCAAGCAGCCTACCGTCAACGGGTCCCACTGACGATGCTCTGCTCGCCGCGATTCCTGCAGGACTGCTCACTGCCGCGATTATCGGTTATTTCCGCTCCCACAAGCTCCGCCGCGGTTCGTTCTACAGGTAGACGTTTTAAGCGACTAGTGTTACAATAGAGGTAATCTCGGGTGCTCTTAGAGTGTCCTCAGAAATATATTTAAGGAAGGAGCTTACGAGTCTCTCTACTCGTAGAAATAACTATGGCTACTGCCACAATAACAATGGATGACTTGCTCGCGCAGGCGGATGCAAGTACGAAACAACTAATCGCCGGAGACATGGTGACCGGAACGGTCCTGTCGATGCGCAAACATGAAGTACTGATCGATCTCGGTGCCCAGGGCGTCGGGTTCGTTCCACGCCGTGAAGTCGGGTTCTCACGCACTTTGAAAGAAGGCGACGAAGTAACGGCGAGTATCGTCGATACGGAACTGGATAACGGTTACTCCCTACTGTCACTTCGCAAGGCTGCGAAGGACCGCGGTTGGGAAGAAGTCGCAGTGAAGCAAGAGAGCGGTGAGATCATCGAGGTAACTCCGTACGATGCGAACCGCGGCGGCATGCTTGTCGAATACGAAGGTGTTCGCGGTTTCCTACCTGTGTCACAGCTATCAGCCGAGCACTATCCTCGTGTCGGCTCAAGCGACAAGGACGAGATCCTGCAGCGCCTGAACGCCCTTATCGGCCAAAGCCTCAAGGTGCGTATTCTCGATAGCGACCGCAAGGCCAACAAACTGATTTTCAGTGAAAAGGAAGCAGTCAAGGACGGCCTTGCCGCACGATTCCAGAGTCTTAAGATCGGTGATACCGTCAAGGGTGTCGTCACGGGCGTGGTTGATTACGGCGCATTCGTTAACGTCGATGGCATCGAAGGCTTGATTCACATCAGTGAGATCAGCTGGGAGCGTGTCAGTAATCCTGCGGACTATGTCAAAGTCGGCGAGACGATCGAAGCGAAAATCATTTCTATCGACAAGGACCGCTTGAGCCTCTCTATCAAGCAGCTCACTCAGGATCCATGGCTTGATGAAGTAGCGAAATTCAAACCCGGTGAAACGGTCGAAGGTACGGTAACGCGTATCACGCCATTCGGCGCATTCGTCCAGATCAGCCCTGCGGTCGAAGCGCTTGTCCATGTCAGCGAACTTGGTGAAGGCGACAACGCCGACCCTGAAAAGGTATTCATGCTGAACGAGCGCAAGAACTTCGTCATCCTTGATATCGAAAAGGAAAGCCGCAAAATTTCGCTTAGCCTGAGCAAAAAATAGTTACAACAAACCGATGTTACGTTAACAACAATTGATGTTTATGTAACAACGATTAACAGATATGGAAAGGAGCGTTTATTATGGCAGAGAAAGTAATTGTAATCGCCGATTCGATTACCGTGGGCGAGCTTGCCGAGACACTCAACCTTCCAGTTACAACCCTTATCGGCGAATTGTTCCGCAACGGCATCGTCGCGACGATCAACCAGCGGATTGATTTTGAAACGGCGCAGATTATCATCGACGAGCTAGGGCTTGACGTTGAGATCCAGAAAAGGGAAGCCGAAGCGACTGTGCGTGCGGTGCACCAACTGACAGAGAACGCCGTTTCACGTCCGCCCATCGTCGCGGTGATGGGGCATGTGGACCACGGAAAGACGAGCTTGCTCGACGCGATTCTAGACACGAAAACCGTCGAAGGCGAAGCGGGTGGAATCACACAGCATATCAGCGCCTACCAGACGGTCCGTAAAGACCGCACGATTACGCTTTTGGATACGCCGGGACACGAGGCGTTCGCAGCTCTTCGCCAGCACGGCGCAGCGCTTACTGACGTAGTCGTGATCGTCGTTGCCGCAGACGACGGCGTGAAGCCGCAAACCGTCGAAGCGATCCGCTTCGCCCGAAGCGCGAATGCCAAGATCGTCGTCGCGATTAACAAGATCGACAAAGAAGCGGCGAACCCTCAACTCGTGAGGACGCAACTCGCGACCGAATATGATCTGAACCCCGAAGAATGGGGCGGTGACGTCGTCATGGTTGAGGTCAGTGCTAAGACCGGACAGAACCTCGAGAAACTTCTCGACATGGTGCTCCTCGTCGCCGACATCGAAGAGCTCAAGGCGGACATTGACGTTCCTGCTGAAGGGCTTGTGATCGAAGCCCACATGGAGCAGGGCCGCGGATCCGTCGTCGGGCTCCTCGTCGAACAAGGAGAACTCAAGCCTGGCCACTTCCTCGTCGCAGGGACTGCCTACGGCAAAGTAAGAACACTCCTCGATTTCAAGAGCAGCCCGATCAAGAAGGCCGGACCATCGACGCCAGTCGTCGTGACGGGATTCAAGGAGCTGCCGCAATTCGGTGATGAATTCAAAATCGTAAAGAGTGAAAAAGAGGCCCGCCAACTGACCGAGAAGGCGCGTATAGAGCGTGAACGCGCGGCCGCGAGCACGAACGTGACCGGTGCGGATCTGCTGAAAATGATGAGCCAGAAGCACGAATCACAAGATTTCAATGTCGTCGTGAAGGCCGATGTCCAGGGTTCCCTGACATCCGTTATCGATAGCCTCCGCCTCGTTGATACTGGCGGGGAAATCACGCTCCGTATCGTCGGTACTGGCGTGGGTGCGATCTCCGAAAACGACATACGCCTCGCATCTGATGGCAATACGGTCATCTACGGATTCAACGTCGAACTGCCTCCGGCGGTCAAACGTCTTGCGATGCGCGACAAAGTACAGGTACGACTTTACAAGGTCATTTACGAACTGCTCGATGACGCACGGCAGTCCATGGAACGGTTACTCGCACCGGAAGTCGTCGAAACTGAAATCGGTTCACTGACGATAAAGGGCGTGTTCCGTACGTTGAAAGATACCGTCATCGCAGGCGGTGAGGTGACCAGCGGCAAGGTCGTACCGAATGTCTTGGTACGCGTGAAGCGCGGTGACGAGCAGCTGGCCGAAGTCGAAGTCACGAACGTCCAACGCCAACAGCAAGAGGCGAAGGAAGTTTTTGAGGGTGAGATGTGCGGCCTTAGTCTCAAGACCGACAAGAAACTACTCATCGAAGAAGGTGATAAGCTCGAATTCTTCACCCGCGAACTCGTGACACGAACCCTGTAGACGCAAAACATCCCAACGTACTATTACTCCATGGACCTCACGGAGTGACGGGAAGGAGGGATGTTTTGTTTGGCATTAAAAAGGCCCCTTGTCGGGGTGATGTTCCCGCCGGAACGCAGTGACCTGGATGGTCATCTACGTTCCGGG
>CAZGAP010000028.1:0-11816 GCA_964523935.1 uncultured Candidatus Saccharibacteria bacterium | reverse complement strand
TTCATATACAGCTCATCGCCGATCGTCGCGAGACCTAGGTTATGAGTCAGCTCCACCAAACTGTCGACTGCACTGCGGATCGCCCTGTCTGCCCTGTCACCGTGCGTATTCACTCTCGCTTCGATCGCTTTCGTACCGCGGTCAAGCAGTAATGGCTGGTCAGATTGCGCTTCGTTGATCGTGTTGACATAGAACCGGTATCCTTGGTCTGTCGGGATGCGCCCGGCGCTCGTATGGGGCTGCATAATGAAGCCCATTTCTTCGAGCCTTGCCATCTCGCTGCGGATCGTCGCGCTCGATACGCTAAAAAGTTTTGCGAGCGTCACGCTCCCTACCGGAGAAGCTACTTCGGCATACTGTTCGATGATGGCTGCAAGTATCTGCATCTGACGCTCTGTCATATTCACAGTATACTTTGTTTTTGGCACTCATGCAATTTGAGTGCTAGTACATATATACCATGCATTTGCTATGGGGTACTGAGACTTGGTACAATATCGCAATGAACCCAGAACTAAAGACCTGGCTAGGAAGCGGAAGTATCAATCTGTTCGGCCTACCTTACGCGGGCAAAGATACCCAAGGCCACCTTCTTGCCGAGGAATTCGAGGGTCAACTGCTCGGTGGCGGCGAAATCCTCCGCAATAGCGTTATCACACCCGCTGGCAAAGCGGCTATGGTCGCCGGGGAACTATTTCCGACACAAGAATACATCAATACCGTACTTCCCTATCTTTCAAAGCAAGAATTTGCCGGAAAGCCCCTCATCCTCAGTAGCGTGGGTCGTTGGCACGGTGAAGAAGACGGCGTTATACAGGCGGCCGAGCAAAGCGGCCACCCCATCAAAGCAGTCGTTTACCTCAATATGAGCGAACCGACCCTTTATGAACGCTGGGAGATAGCACAATCAGTCGGTGGTCGCGATGAGCGCCTCGATGACGACAGGGAAAAACTCGCCGTCAGGTTGGCTGAATTCAAAGAGAAAACACTCCCCGTCATTGATTACTACCGCGCCAAGGGATTACTGATAGAAGTTGATGCGAATCAGCATGTCATATCGGTGACCCGAGATATTCTCGACGCGCTCGTTAGTCGCGCTTCAGAAGCACAGTAAAGGCCTCCGCAGGTATATCAACCTTGCCGAACCGCTTCATGCGTTTCTTGCCTTTAGCTTGCTTTGCGAGGACTTTCTTTTTACGACTGACATCGCCACCGTACAGGCCTGTCGTCACGTCTTTGCGGTACGCACTGAGGTCTTCACGGGCGATAAACCGTCCGCCGATTGCCGCTTGCAAAGCGACTTGGAAGTTTTGACGCGGAATGACGTCTTTCAGTTTTGCCGTAATTTCACGACCAAGGCTTTGCGATTCGGAGCGGTGTGCCATTACGGATAATGCGTCCACGATTTCGCCTGCTACATAGAAATCGATGCGAACTAAGTCTTCCGTCCGGTAATCGTCCAGCTCGTAGTTGAAACTGCCGTACCCGCTCGTCTGCGATTTAAGCTGATCGTAGAAATCAGTCAAAAGATTCGCAAGCGGAGCTTCGAAACTGATGAGTGCTCGCTCATCGATGTAACTCAGGTTCGTCTGGAGGCCGCGGCGACCACTGATGAGCTGAATGACCGCGCCGATATAGTCGGACGGCACCACGATTTCACCTTTGATCCATGGTTCACGGATTTCGGCGACTTTGCTCATGTCCGGCAGCTCACTCGCCGATTTGATATCGATGTCCGTCCCATCGGCTAGCGTTACTTGGTAGTCAGTACTTGGGTTCGTGATCACCAGGTCAAGGTTGTATTCCCGCTCCAAGCGCTCGCGGATGATATCCATATGCAGTAGCCCAAGGAAGCCGATACGCATACCGTAGCCAAGCACGGGTGAGTTTTCGGGTTCGAACTGCAGCGCGCTGTCGCTAAGAGCAAGTTTCTCAACCGCTTCTTTCAATTCCTTGTAGTCATCGTTGCTCGTCGGGAAGAATCCGGCATACACGAACGGCTGAACGTGCTTATAGCCCGGTAGTGGGCTGGTGGCTTTGCTGCGACGCACTGTCACCGTGTCGCCCACCCTGGCATCGCGAGTCGTTTTGAGGTTGGTCACGATATAGCCGATCTCGCCCGCCTCAAGACTTTGGCCAGGGTTCATTGTCGGGTTAAGGGCACCGACTTCAAGCGCGATACCACTCGCGCCCGTAGCAAGCATGTCGATTGTATCGCCCTTTTTGATCGATCCGTCGACGGTCCTTGTATACAGGATCACGCCTCGGTAATCATCATAATAACTGTCGAATATCAACGCTCGCGTCGCTGCCGCTTCGTCGCCTTTGGGCGGTGAGATACGCTCGACGACCGCATCAAGCACCTCGCCGACACCCTCGCCTGTTTTCGCACTGATTTTCAAGATGTCTGATTCATCGCACCCAAGCAGGTTCATCAGCTCCGCACTGACCCGTGGAACATCCGCGGCAGGCAGGTCGATTTTGTTAAGCACGGGTATGATCGTAAGATCAGCGCCAAGTGCCAGGTAGACGTTGGCAAGCGTCTGAGCCTGGATACCCTGACTTGCGTCAACGACAAGGATCGCGCCTTCACATGCCGCAAGGCTTCGGCTGACCTCATAGCTGAAGTCGACGTGGCCCGGTGTATCGATCAGATTGAGCTCGCGGTCCTTATACGACATTCTGACAGGTGCCAACTTGATCGTTATACCTTTTTCGCGCTCCAGGTCCATACTATCAAGAAGCTGCGATTTCATATCGCGCTTCGATACGGTGCCCGTCAGCTCCATCAGACGGTCGGCGAGCGTCGATTTACCATGATCGATATGGGCTATGATACAGAAATTTCTAATTTGAGATTGATGCATGTACTTCGGTCTATTATGCCAGAAAAATGCGCAGTTAGCGAGCCCTTGAGAAAAGAAGCTTGTCGAGGCGGTGGAGAATTGGGTCGGCTTCCTTTAATCGCAGCAACCGGCTTGCCGCCAGGTAGACGGCGACACTGGTCGTGGCTATCAGTACGAACTTAGGGAAAGTCGCCAGGAAGCTCGCATCCTCGTTTTGCAGTTGAAATAACTGCACCATGATGTAACATATGACCGATGTCATCGTCGTCGCGACAATCATGCGTCCGACCGCGCGGATCAAATCGGAATCGATCAAACCTGGAATACGCCGGTTCATGACGGTAAACAGGATTCCCACTTCGACGACCGCGACGATCGACTGGGCATACCCTAGTCCGTATGCCCCCATTTGCAGACCCATCGTGAACCAGACGGCCAGAAAGATATTGAGCGCGATCGCGAACAGCGAGATATACAGCGGCGTCTTCGTGTCTTGCTGCGCATAGAAACTTCGTGCGCAGATAAAGTAGACCGATCGAAACAAGATCGCGACCACGAGTGTACCCAGTAGACCCGCCATGAGTGCATCACCACCATTCTTAATGAAGTTCACCAGATATCCTCGGGTAAAGAACGTGATAGCAGCTACCGGCATCGCCAACCAGATGATGACACGCACGACCGTTTGAAGCTCACTTTTGAAAAGGTCCGAACGCCCTTGGCCGATTCGTTCCGTCATCTTCGGGAATGCCGCCGTACTGATAGCGACTCCAATCAGGTTGATCGGAGCCATGTGAAGCGTCACCGCCTGATTGTATATACGGACCGTTCCTTCTGCCATACGTGACGCAAGATTGATCTCGACGATACCCACGAGATAATCCATGCCTTGGTCGATAGAGCGCGGCGGCAAGAGGCTGAGAACTTTGCGAAACCCTTTGTTTTTCCAAAAGATTTTAAATCTGTAGTCGAATCCCAGGCCGATCAAACCGACCGTACTGACGATAAGTTGCAGTACTGAACCGAGCACGACGCCCAAAGCGACGCCCATCACTCCACCCTCGAACACTTGGACACCGAACAGGTTGATGCCGCCAGTGAAGAAAGTAAGGCCGATGATAATGCCGATGTTATACAGCACCGGCGCCAAGGCGAAAAAGGTAAACCTGCCAACGGCCTGCTGGATACTGGCAATGACCGTCGCGATCGCGAATAGGAACGGATTCACGGCAATGACTCGCGTCATACTGACCGCCAGCGCCGTGGTCGCTTCGTTGAATCCAGGAGCGATGAGATAGCGTATCAACGGTTCCGCGAATATGATGATCAGCACACTTGTAATAAGGGTGATAATCGCCATGAAATTCAGCAGGCTAGTAGATAGCCTCCATGCCGACTCTTTGTTGCCGCTTGCAAGCCGTTGGTTAAATACCGGTATGAACGTAACGCTGAGTGCTCCTGAAACCAGAATGAAAAACATAAAATCAGGCACCGTGAAGGCGGCCGTGTAAGCGTCGATTCCCGCCTCGTAACCGGGCGTTCCCGCAGCTTCGTTGGGCAGATACGCACTGTTGAGCAGACGGTCCCTGAAAAAACCAAGCAGGAGCGACAATAACGACGCTCCTGCAAGTAACGATGCGGCCAATTGAATGGATATTCTTTTATTGGCCCGTACTACGACGCTCCTGACTCGTCCCATGCCCTTGTATCAACTCACGCGCTAGGCGTATAGTTTTGCTTCCTTTGGAAGTTTCGTGTCCTTCAGTAGCTTCACGACGGTCGACTCATCGATGGTTTCTTTTTCGAGAAGCGCCTTTGCCAGTACTTCGAGGCTCTTGCGGTTCTGAGTGATGACGATTTCCGCTCGTCGCGCCGCTTCTTTTATGAGAGATTCGACTTCCTTGTCGATTTCCTTGGCGGTGTCATCGCTATAAGGGCGGTCGTGAGTGATCTTGTCGAAGACCATACCACCGTTATCCTCATGGAATACCTGGTCGCGGAGTTTATTTCCCATTCCCTGCTCGATGATCATGTCACGGGCGATTTCTGTCGCCTTGCGCAGGTCGCTGCCGGCACCGGTCGTGATACCATCCGCACCGTAAATGATCTTCTCAGCGATACGGCCTCCCATCGCTCGGGCAAGAATATCTTTGAACTCGTAGACATTCGTGTAGCTTTTATCTTCCGGAGGCAGGAACCATGTCACGCCACCCGTTCCACCACGTGGAATGATCGTAACCTTGTGAACCGGGTCACTGTCAGGTAGCACATGTCCGACGATCGCGTGGCCGGCTTCGTGGTACGCTGTCAGCTCTTTTTCCTTTTCGCTCATGACCTTCGCTTTACGCTCAGGACCGATGGCCACTTTCTCGAAGGCTTCAGTGATATCCGCATTAGTGATTTTCTTGCGGTTGTCACGTGCGGCAATGATTGCTGATTCATTGGCGATATTGGCCAGATCGGCACCCGAAGAGCCAGCTGTTTTTGCAGCGAGCTTGTCCAGGTCGACACTAGTATCGGTCGGTTTGTTCTTAAAGTGGACTTTGAGGATCGCTTCGCGGTCTTTTCGTTCAGGCAGCAAGATGTTCGTGCGTCGGTCGAAGCGGCCTGGGCGAAGCAATGCCGGGTCAAGCACGTCAGCACGGTTTGTTGCCGCGAGAACGATAACGTTCGTTCCGGTTTCGAAACCGTCCATTTCGACGAGAATCTGGTTCAGCGTCTGCTCACGTTCATCATGACCGCCGCCCATACCACTGCCTCGCTTGCGGCCGACGGCATCGATCTCGTCGATGAAGATAATCGCAGGCGCGTTCTTTTTCGCTTTAGCGAATAGATCGCGTACACGGCTGGCACCAACGCCGACGAACATTTCAACGAACTCAGAACCGGAAATCGAGAAGAACGGTACGTTCGCCTCGCCTGCCACCGCGCGGGCGAGCATCGTCTTACCCGTACCAGGGCTACCGACAAGCAGCACGCCCTTAGGGATCTTCGCTCCGACTTCTTGGTATTTTTTCGGATGCTTCAGGAAGTCAACGACTTCCTCGAGGTCCTGCTTAGCGCTGTCATTGCCCGCGATATCGTCGAAAACGACTTTTTCTTTGTCGAGACCATAGAGCTTCGCCTTTGACTTGCCAAAGCCGAGTGCTTGATTGTTCTGGCCCTGCGCTTGTCGCATCATGAACATGAAGAACGCCGCGATCAGTACGACCGGAATAATGATGATCGCCAAGTTCCAGAGCGTCTCACCCGTCTGAGATGGGGGAGTAACAGCCACTTCGGTGCCGCTCGACTGCTTCAGACCTTGTTCATACAAGCTGCTTCCGCCCTCTTTCATTGAACGTTCGGTCGCCTTATCTTGGCCTTTCGGCGTCACCTTGACGTCATTGCCCTGGATTTCGATCTTCGCGACCTCACCCTTGTTGGCTCGCTCGATAACCTGTGAGATAGGAACTTCTTTCAATTGCTCCTGGGGTGAAAGGACGGCGAAGAGCGTCAGCCCCGCCATGATGATGATCGCCCAGAAAAGACCGAGCCGCGCCCAGTTGGAGAATTTGTTTTTCGGAGGTTTACTTTTTGTCGCCATAATATCAGTATCGATTCCTTTCAATCACTGTGCAGTCTGTTTTCCCACTCCTATTATGATAGCACCCCGGTGGTTACCTCGACAACAAATGTCGTCTTTGAAAAGTATAGTTTCAGACCTTTCGTCACTTCGAACCGCTTTCCTGGGGTCATGGTCTTGATCGCATGGAGTGCCCGCTCTCTCTGAGGTATGGTCGGCGCGAAACCGGCCTCTTTCATGAAAACTGCGCGGAGTAATTCGATCGCGGCTGCCTGCGAAACCGCAATATACATATGACGCAGGTACGGACTCTCACCGATTAACCGTGCAGTTTCCTGGTCGATTTCTTTTTTCAACACCACCTGCCTGTCCCGGTATCTTCTCAGGGGTATCATGTCATTATGATCGAGCGAACTGAGTTTTTGCCGTAATGCGTTTCTGAGGTATTTCGTGTCTTTGTTCGTGCTGTCTTCACGCCATATCAGACGGTGTTTCTTCGCGTAATCGACCAGTTCGTTCTTCGTGCGCCCCAGCAAAGGCCGCTTGATGTCTGGACTGTCGAGAACCGCCAACCCACGCCAGCCCGTTCCACGCTTCAGATTGATGGCAATCGTTTCGACCGTGTCGTCACCGTGATGGGCGGTCATTATTTTCGCATCGTGCTTTTTGGCGATCGCCCTTAAAAAGGCATACCGTCGTTCGCGGGCCAATTCTTCGCTCGCATCCGTGCCGAGCTCTTCGCGTCGCGTTTCGAAATGGAGGCCATACTTTTTCGCAAGTGTCCTCACGAAGAGAGCGTCACGCGCCGAATCTTCCCTGATACCATGATCAAAATGAGCGACGACCAGCCGATCATGATCGTACTTTTCCGCGGCAACATGTAGCAGAGCGACCGAGTCGACACCGCCACTCACAGCTACTACATACCGCATCATCCGTACCTTTTGCTCAGCACTACCCCCAGCCATATCCCTAGGAAACCGCCAATAACACCACCGAGAATACTCCAACCATCAAGCAGTTCGTTGTCACCGAACAAAACCGGTACATAACTGCCAGCCATACCACCGAGAACCGCCATTATGGATATGATTTTTTTGTTCATTCTATTAGTATACAACTGTCAAATCGTTTGTCGGCCCGCGACGCTCTATGCCATGCACTGCGAACGCAGTAGTCCGCATGTAGCGATGCTGGCGTGCGGCGGGGTCCTATAGGTACCGCGTACTACCGAACGGTATTTTCGTTTTGACGAATGGGCTGGTCGCGACCGTATTGGCCGCATGGATGGTATGTTCGCCGTACCGGTTGTTTATGTCATCGATCGCATCCACCACCGATCGCTCCCGTGCGAACTGGTCTGCAAATATGCTCATTTGACTCCGCTCACCCTTTTCGAGCAAATAGCAGTGTACAGTGATGTCACGGATATTCGGCGGAGCGTTCACGAACAACGACCGCGCCAGGTGGTAGATCGTCGTATCGCTGAAAAACGGCATCTGTGTCACTTTGCTGGCATGCCACGACGAATGCTTGCGCCACGGACCACCCGGACCGAACGTATGCACCGATACGTATACGCCACGGGCGCTCAGTCCCTGTTTGCGCATGCGCCAGCCGACCGATTCACAGAGGTGATGCAGACGCTGCAAGATCTCATCGAACGTCAGATTGAAGCTGTCGAGCACGTACTGACGGCCGACGCGCTTGGTTTCCGTTTCGACGTCGTCGACCTCCCAGCCACGCAGCCGCTGGTGCCACTGCTCACCGTTAATGCTACGGAACACCATGTCGTGGAGCTGCTTGGGGCTCGCGTCCAGGAACTGCAGCGGCGTCATGATACCGACGCTGTTCAGTCGGTGTTCATTGCGCTCAGCGATACCTGTCAGATCGGTCAGCTTAAGCGTCGCGAACACCTCACGTAGATTGTCCGCCGTGATCACGTCCATACCATCCGGCTTATGCAGGCTTGCGGCCATCTTCGCCAGGAAACGGTTCGTCGAGATTCCGACGTTGCAGCGCATGGCGCAGCCGATTTCCTCGCGCAGCCGCTGCTTGATTTCATGCCCTATGCTCTCCAGACCCCGTTCGACGACCGCACGTGGCGCTTGGCTGAAATCGATCACGCCCTCGTCGATGCTTTTCATCGTCACGTGAGCCGAGTAATCGTTCATGATGTCGAGCAGCTTGTGGTACACATAGCGGTATTTGGCCGGATCGCTTTCGACGCCAACGAGGTCCGGACACAGTTTTTTCGCGTCGCGCAGTTTCATGCCCAGTGTCACGCCCGCCGCCTTTGCTTCGTAACTGCACGTCACGATCATCGTCTGGTCGGTCCGCCGGTTGACGACCGCGACTGGCCGACCCCGCAGCCGTACCCGCGCCTGCTGCTCGACCGTCGCGAAACAACTGTTGAGGTCGATGTGCATGATAAGTGGTGTTGCGGCGTTGTAAGCATCAGTCATGTCCGGTCGCCTTCCCGCGTCAGTCGCCATGTCAGCTGTTCACTATCCAGCTCTATGCGGTAATCCGCCTCGAAATCGGTCACATCAAACACATGCACCGTCCGCCTGCCCTGGGTGGTCGGGTGGCGGAGACCGATTTCCTTGATCGCTATTTCCCGTCCGTTCTTGCGACGGAATTTCACAGGGTTGCACGGGTTCAGTCCCGTCCCGAAAGTCGCGATCACATCTATACGTTCGTTCAAAAAGAGTTCATCATTCATATCAAATATCCTCAAAAGTTAGTTTGAGAAACGATTCATGAATTGTTCGCCCGTCTGATCGATCCGTTTCTAACCGATAGCCGAAGACGATTGAATGATGATTCCACCGGAGGGACGCTTACGTATGAAGCAGTGTGTGTCGCGGGGATATGCTCCTATTATACATCCATTGCTCAACAGGGGTAACTATTGATTTTTATAGTAATTTATGATACAATAGTAATAGTGATTCTCTATTTGGGAGTCTCATGAACCGACACATCGAGAGGAAGGATGCGTATGCGCATCACCCGATTCACCGCTAGCATGATCGCTTCGCTGGCCACCCTGGCAGTTCTATTGGGTGGGTGCGGCAGTCCGCAGCCCACCGATCAGTCGGAGCCGCCGATGCCGGAGCCGGTCGTGATGGACAATTTGCCCATCACCCAGCTTTCAGCCGAAGCGCAGCGGGAGGCCTATCTCCGACGAACGGCGTCAGCGCATCAACGACACGGTGCAAGCCATCGGCAAGGACCTGTTGGCGCGTGACGAGATCGAGTACAGGGCCTTGAGCTACTTCGATGCCAGCCCCGCACCGGTCAACGGTTACGGCCGGCTGGTCGCGAACCGCACCGGCGCCGAGATCATCGATCCTGACGCCAAGCAAATCACCCTGTTCGTCCGTTTCACGGATGGCAAGGTCGACGAGCAGATGGGACCGGTCGGCTTTCAGATCGCCTATCGCGGCTGGTTCTACACCGCGTGGGGTGAGCACTCGCTGACGAGTGGCATGGACCGCAAGGTCGTTGCCGTCAAGGACGGCCCGCTGTCCTACGACTGGAGCGTCGGTGAGCTCGGAGAGAACGCCACCCAACAGATCAAGATGTTCCTGACCGGAAACGGAAACACCGGCTCCAGCATCCCGACGCCACCCCAGGAGCGGCCGCTCGCGGAAGGGGCGCCCTACGTCGTCTGGATGCAAGGCACCATCGTTGGTAGCGATCCCGCGACCAAGGAAAACATCCAATCGGCGGACGACATGATCGGCCGCGCGTTCGTCTACCTCCATGATCGGTTCAACTGGCAGCCATAACACCGCTGTCAGTTCCGCCGAGCCGTCCTCACAAGGGCCGGCTCGGCAACGAACCTGAGCATTCAAACGTATTTGAATTTTCAGGTTCATCACATACCTCCGTGGCACTTGCAGTTATGCGAGCAGCTACCTATACTTTCGGTATCATGACGTCACCCGAGCAGCCATCAAAGCCCACACCCTTGAGTCCTTCCGAAAAACAGCACCAGGCCAATCTCAAACGTGAGGCAGAAACCGAGTTCGGACTGACCGAGCGCGGTCAAGACGCCGTAACGTATTACGACATAGAAGACATCGTGGCCGCTTTGCGACGTGCAAGGTCTCAGTATACGACGCCTGAATCTACTTAAGTTTTCACTCTTACGCATCGTGTCGTAAAATAAACAGTTAAGGTCGTCAACCTCGACCCTTTACAACCCATCACGAAATGGAGATTCCGTGGACAATCCGATCGACCCCTACGAACGTATCGTCTGGAGCGCCGACGTCCCCAACATGCTCACGCTTCTCGTTCTGCTGGAGGAGATGCCACAGCTGACATGGGTGAAACTTGACCGCCTGTTTTTCGAACGCAATGGCTGGAGCGCCTACCTGGCACTGTACGCTCTTGGCAAGAAAGTCTTCGACGACGCCAAGCTCATCGAGGTGCCGCACAAGCTGGAAGAACTGGCGGAGAACCGTTGTAAGCAGGCCCGGCCCGCGATGCTCAACTGCATGGCGCACGCCATCAGTAACGGCAATTACGACGTACAAAGGCGAGCTCGACGGACTGAAGCGGTTCAGCGACGTCTGTCATCGGCATGACGTCATTCCCTGCGCGGTCACGGTCCTCACCAGCAAGACCGAAGAAGTCGTCTACGACGAGTTCAACCAGCGGTTCCCTCGGGACCAGGTCCTCTGGTATGCCGAGCAACTGCTCAAGGCTGGGTTCGGTGCCATGGTCTGCTCCCCCAAAGAGGCGCAGGCCATCCGCAAGATGAGGGAGTTCGATGGCATCCAGCTGTTCACTCCCGGTGTCAGGCCAGCCGGTTCCGACCGAGGAAGCCAGGCCCGTTTCACGACGCCTGCCGAAGCAATCAGCAACGGGTCGGACTACCTCGTCATCGGCGGACCGATCACCAATATCGTCAGTATCGTCGAAGGGAAGATCTGCAATGCCGATCAAGCAAGTGCCGCGGTCGATGCGATCGCGTCCGAAATTCAACCGGTACTCGTATAAAGGAGAGGACGTGCGCACCCAATCGCAAAAGGAGCTGGCCGACTATCTGTTCGACATCGGCGCGGTCAAGTTCGACTTCGAGAAGGGGTTCCGGCTCAAGATGCACGAAACGCATCCTGAGCGCCCCTACTCGCCCATCTACATGAACCTTCGCACCGACAAGCACCCCGTTCCGGAAAAACGGGGGCCACTGGACGACAAGGCTCTGGACATGATCGGTGAGGAGTTCAGGGTGATCCTCAAGGATCTCAACTGGGGGTTCGACCTCTTCGCGGACATACCGGACGCGGGCGAACCCTTCGGTGACCAGATCGACAGGGTCATGCCTGAGTACAAGGACCGTCATCGGCTCCGGCTCGTCAAGGGCCACCGACCGGACGGCACCAGGT
>CAZGAP010000027.1:9559-11849 GCA_964523935.1 uncultured Candidatus Saccharibacteria bacterium | reverse complement strand
CTTCGCAACAAACCCGATGGCCGTCCGGCGATGGCAATCGATATCGTCGATATGCTTGCTTCTAACACGGCACCGCAGGTATCGATGGCAGACATATTCGCGGTAGACACGGTCGCAAACGGATTGCCGGTCGGCGATATCGAACCAGGCCACATGGCAGTGATGCGCGAATCGATCGACGCTATCTTTGACGCGTACGGTTCGGTCAAAACGATCGCCAACAACTACACGAAATATGCCGAGATGCTCGAAACGTTGCCGAGCATGACGCGCGGCCAGGCATCGATCAAACAGGACGGCAAAGTCCGCACCTTCGCATCACCCGGCAGGCTGTTCAACCGACTGATGGTCGATGGGTTCGCGCTGGACTACATCAAGAAACACTACGACATAGAAACGCGTATGGTGCGCCGCTACCAAGAGGCTATCGAAGCCTACGACGAAGACCAGGTGCAGGCGTGCTTGTCGAAACTACCAAACGCCGTCCACACCGGCCAGGGGCTGAGGGTCGGCGACCTGTCATATGTGAGCATTAACGAACTTATCGCGATCATCCGCCGCAAGTACGTGTTTGCTGATCCAACCTATAAGGACGTCGAGGATATCGCACGCGAAACGGTGAAGTCTGACCGCGACCTGTATTTCACCAAACGATTCCGAGCTCGCACCCACCGCGGCGTGATGCTCTATACCGCGCAGACCATGGTGTCGCTGCAAGTGGGGCAGTCGATCGTGGCCGAGTTCCGTCACAGGTAATTAATTAGCCGGTTGAATCAGTCGTTCGTCGTTGAGCTTCGTGTTTTTCACATCGGGCGATACCCTGTGCACCCGCAGCACGTCATCGGGTGTCGGGCGCATCAGGCCATACAGCGTGTTCATGTCGTCTATAGCCGGGTTCAGCCATTCGGCTTCGTCTCCTGGCCTCAGTATAACCGCGCGCTGGAGCGGCTTTTTCGGGCCGCGGTCGTAAAGAGTCGTGATAATCGCATACGTTCCCCACGTTTCACCCTGCGGATCCGTCCATGATGAATAAATGCCAGCAAACGCGAAGAGATCTTGGTCGGTCGGGCGAACGTAGTAGGGCAGTTTGCCATCCGTCGTCTGCTGCCATTCGTAGAACCCATTCGCAGGCACAAGGCAGCGGCTGTGGCGGATTGATTCCTGCCACGTAGGCTTACTAAAAATGCCTTCGGATTTGGCAAGGTACGTTTTGTAACGAAACACGGAGTTGCCGTCTTTCGCAGTGGCCGGTACGAAGCCCCATTTCATGCGCTCCAGCGTAGCGACGCCGTTGCGGCTCACGATCACCGCTCCGAGCTGCGTCGGGCTGATGTTGTAGCTGCGTTTCACGCCAGCAGGGACTCCATTTGGTAGAGTAAACCGGTCGCGGAGTTTTTCTATTTCGTATAAAGCGTATCGTTCGGCCATAGTGTTATTTCGTGCTTCCTCGAAGCATTGCTATCGGTTGGTTAATTGACGGTTTCCGCGCATTTCCACGCGCTGTATTTGGATGCCGGAGGCGTGCAGTCACGGCCGCATTCGTAATCCGTCTTGCCGGTTTCCTTTATGCGCTCCTCGTTTATCCACCTGACGCATGCGTTCCTGTCCGTGAATTCTCGTCCGGCAATAGGCCCCATCACTGTGGCTTCTTGGTAAAATGCGCGCCAGTGGTTTGGCTGGATGGAGTTATATATCGTCACCGCGGCAACGGCTACCAGGACGATGAAGATAAGGCCGGTGAACTTGTTCATTCTCCTCAGTTTATCACGATGCGTGCCGTGGCGTACTTTCACCCCTGAGACCAAAGAGGCTGTATGACATAGTAATTAGCATTAAAATATGTTATAATAAGGTGATATCGCTGAACCTTCGATACCATACACAACCGGGAATCATGAGTACCGGTACGATCATTAAGGAGCATCGTGAGAGCATACGTCTACCTGGAAGGGTCTCACGAATCAGTGAGCCGCATGGGCACGAGATGCCGCAAGTGGGTCAGCTACGAGTGGGAACTGCCCGACGTCACCATGGGCGCGTTCACCAGACTGCGCATCAAACTGAGCGAACATGCCAAGTCAGGCATCGCGGAACCGCTCGAGGTCATCAAGGACACGGTCGAGGGCGAGCGGGTGAACATCATCCGGCTCAAACTCAAGAAACCACTCCTCAGAGGCACTGTCACCATGGTCAACACGACCGTCAAGCAGGCACTCCGGGGCAAGGAATAGGCGATAACCACCGCCGTCGAAAAAGCTGCCGGAGCTTGCTCCGCCCGCTGCTTCGGCGG
>CAZGAP010000027.1:0-9510 GCA_964523935.1 uncultured Candidatus Saccharibacteria bacterium | reverse complement strand
ACACCCATGACAGATTGCCACTGTTGGGCGTATCAAGCATGCAACAGTAAAAACTTAACTGACGCAGGCCATTACTGTAAGTGAAGTCAACTGCTTGTGGCGGGTAGCCCTTAGCGTCGATGAATGCGTCAATTTCTGCCCTTGCCATTTCGATAGATACGCATTCAAGTCCATCGAACCCAAGACGCCTCATCATGGTTGGAAAACGATTCGTCCTCGTAACCGCAACATAGGTTTCGATGGAAGAAAAGCCTTCGGTATTATTTGGCGCTAGGTTTCGTCGGTCGGGCAACCTTCCATATTTTTCAACAAAGGCCATTACTTGTAGCTGGAGCTCTGCCTTTCGCTCGGCCCGCTCTTCAAAGCGCATACTTCTCCTTAAGTACTGGAAGGAACGTCAATAAATTGATTGTATTATTATTACATATTTATGATAATTGTACATATCAAGAGTACCCCTATGCCTCAAATATCCATGAATGAACATGTACAATAGAATAATGAACGAAATCATCTGCCCGCACTGCAAAAAGGCCTTCAAGATCGACGAAGCCGGATTTGCGGACATACTGAAACAAGTGCGCGACAGCGAGTTCGACCAAGAACTGCATGAACGCATACAGATACTGGAGCGCGACAAGGAAAGCGCCGTCAAACTGGCGGAGGAGAGGACTAAGAATGAGTTGCAGGCGAACGTCTGCGTGCCACACGGGACGCCGAAATCGCGGAGCTCAAAGCCGAACGCGATGCGCGGCTGGCGGAGATAAAGGCCGAGAAAGAAAACGAGCTAATCAGGATCCATGCAGAGAAGAGCGCGGAAATCACCAAACTCGAAGCGAAAATCGAATCGGCTGAGACCGAGAAAAAGCTGGCCCTGACCGAAGCGGTCAACAAACTTGAGCGCGAGCGGGACGAACTGGCGAACGAGCTGAAAAACAAGCACACGGAGAAACTGCTCCTCGAAACGTCACTCAAAGAGCAGTTCACCATCGAGCTGCGATCGAAAGACGAGATGATTTCGTACTACAAAGACATGAAGGCGAGACTTAGCACTAAGATGGTAGGCGAGACGCTGGAGCAGCACTGCGAGATAGAGTTCAACAAACTACGTGCGACGGCGTTTCCGAACGCGTACTTCGAGAAAGACAATGACGCATCGTCGGGCAGCAAGGGCGACTACATCTACCGTGAGATGGACGAGAACGGTACCGAAATCATCAGTATCATGTTTGAAATGAAAAACGAGGGTGATGAAACCGCGACCAAGCACAAGAACGAGGATTTCCTAAAAGAACTCGACAAGGACAGGCGCGAGAAAAACTGCGAATACGCCGTGCTCGTGACACTGCTCGAATCGGAAAGCGAGTTATACAACAGTGGCATCGTCGACATGTCGCACCGCTACGACAAAATGTATGTCATCCGGCCGCAGTTTTTCATACCGATGATCACACTGCTACGAAACGCCGCCATGAACAGTATGAAATACAAGTCAGAGCTGGCAATGATGCGGACCCAGAACATCGACATCACGAACTTCGAAGACAGCATGGAGAAGTTCAAGGAAGGTTTCTCGCGCAATTACGATCTGGCCAGCCGTAAGTTCAGCGAGGCGATCGATGGTATCGACAAGACCATCAAGCAGCTCGAGAAAACCAAGCAGGCGCTACTGTCGTCCGAAAACAACTTGCGTCTCGCGAACGACAAGGCACAGGACCTCACCATCAAGAAGCTCACGCGGGGCAACCCGACAATGAAGGCGAAGTTCGACGAACTGAATTCTTAGACGTACCGCGCGCTATTCGGCACCCAGCTTGACCAGCACGATGACACCTGCGACCGCCGCCTGGATGGCCACAGACACAAGCGCGGTCGTAAACGAGTTCGAACGGGTTTTGCCCGAGCGGAAAATCGTCACCGTGAGCGCGATCAGTGCCAGCGCAATGTCCGCTATGAGTGCTGTCCGGATGGCGATGAGGTCGAACGCCGCGAGACTGAACATGATGAGTGACGGCACGGCCGCAAGCAACATGCCGCGGTGAATGGCGAGTTCGTGGATGAAATCGGCCCGCGGCATGTTTTTGTCGTGAACGATCCGGTGGCTGAGAACCGACGCGAACAAACTCGCCAGCCACAGTCCAGTGATCGTCGCGATGACCGTGATGTATGCGTCGGCGACGGTCAGGCCGCTTTTAAACAGCATGCTGAAATTCACCGCTAAGATGGTGACGCTACCATAGATGCGTTCTTTGGCGAACGCCGCGCGTATTTCACGACCTTGGTGCTTCGGACGGGCAACGAGCGGCTTTAGACTATTCTTTTTCATTGGCTTTCAGAACAATACACTACTTCTTAAATAGGTAGTATGAATTAAATTACAACTGCTACGCAAAAGAAAAGCCCCGAAGGGCTTCCCTTGAAGCTGAGTTCGGGGCGACCGCGAGGTCATTCGATTGCAGGCATGGTGCCATGCTTGATCTGCGCAACCTGGACTTTCCGGACGTCATCACTGAACATCCCTCGCAGGTTATCGGCCGGCGGAAGACCGGCTTCGGCCCTGGCCACCTCGATCTTGCGTCGGTCAGAACTGAATCCCTCTCCCTCGGGGAGGTGGGCGTACGGATCTTTTGCCTCCGGAGGCATCAGAGCCTTCAGTTGCTCATCGCTGATCTGGCCGTTGACGTGCAGCAGACTGACCGCTTCGCTCCAAAGCGACTCGTACTTGGACGCGTCCGCTTTCATGCGAGCACCGTGACGAGCACGGATGGCGATAGCCGTGATAACCGATCCCGATCCGGCTCCGAACAGCAGGAGAAATACTTCCAGCATGTGCGCTTCTTTCTGTGATGAACTTGCGGATGCAATGGTCGACGGAGTCGATTATAAATATTGTATCATATTTTGGCTTATTAATCAATAATTAGAGAGTCAACTGACCATGGTCACGCCGAGCGCGATGAAGAAGGGGATGACGAACGCCGCGACGAGCAGCATGGTGATCGGACTGGCAACCTTCATAGGTAAAGTTGACGCTGGGTTGAGGTATGAAGAGGCGTTGGCCGCGATGGCCGCGAGTAGCGCTGCGCAGGCGAGCAGGAACGACACGGGGGTATTTGGCGGCGCACTCGCTACGCTTTTCGTGCCGCTTTGATCGATCAGCAAGGTGCCGTTAATGACAAAAAGTACGAGTAATATGAGTGCAGCCGCGATAAACAACCATGCTTTTCTTTTGGTGAGGTGACTTTCCATGTGACCAAAATACCACCTTACCAGAAAGCATACTGTGAAATTCCATACGCAATTACTATATCGATTGACAATATATCATATGTCGATATATAATGGTCGTATGAACGAATCAATTTCGCAATCAGAATTCTACATATTACTGTCACTTGCCATTAAGAGCAGACATGGGTATGAAATCATGAAACAAGTCGAACAGGACTCGAACGGCAAGGTCCTAATGGGGCCGGGCACGTTGTACGGCTCGATCAAGCGCATGCTTAAGTCGCGCGTCATCGAAGAGGTCGACGGTGATAATCCGCGACGCAAATACTATACGCTCACCGCTGAGGGCAAACGACTTCTATCGTCTGAACTAGACCGATATAACGACACGGTACAGCTCGCAAAAAGCAAAAACTTGTTCGGCAATCTCGGAACGAAATGGTCGGCATATGGCATATGAGCAGCAGATCGTTTCGCAAGTCAGAACAGATATACTGTTTGCTACTAGAGTTGTATCCCGAAGAATATCGACGAGAATTCGGCGACGAGATGCGGTTCGTATTCGTCCAGTCGCTAAAGGATGCACGGCGTGATTACGGTAACAGAGGAATCCTAAGCGTATGGGCACGGACAATCGCCGACACGGGCAAGACCGCCATAAATGAACATTTCGATAATGACAAAGGAGATAAGACTGTGAAAAAGCGTGACAATTCCATCATCATGAAAAAACAAATATTCGAATGGATCGCAGTAGCGACGATCGCCCTCCTTCTGATACCGCTCATCGCAATGTCGTTTACGACAGAGGTTAATTGGTCACCCCTGGATTTCATTCTCATGGGCATTCTCATTTTCGGGTTCAGTAGTGCTTTCGTGCTCGTCGCGCGAAAGGTAAGCGAGCGGCGGCGAATGCTTGTCGGCCTGTTGTTTCTGGCGGCATTCATGTATGTCTGGGCAGAACTTGCGGTCGGCGTCTTTACGAACCTCGGCAATTAGCACATGTGGGTGATTTCGCCTGTGATTGGTATAATCTAACTATGGCTAAACGACTCTACCGATCACGAACCGACCGCAAAATCGCAGGTGTCTGCGGCGGTATCGCGGAATATTTCAATATCGACCCGACGGTCATCCGGGTGATCGCAATCCTTTTATTGCTCCCTGGCGGTTTGCCAGGACTTCTGCCGTATATCGTCCTATGGATCGTCGTCCCGTACAAACCGGCACGCGGCGAAACGATAGACGGCGAAGTGGTGGATAAAAACTAGCACCATGGCGACCATACCAAGCGCTGCCAAAAGGATCACCGTCCTGTTGGCGGTTCTCGCGGCCATCATTGCCATCGTCGTCGTACTGACGACACTCGACAGGCAAGAGGAAACGGCAGCGATCGACAGCTTCGAAGACTGCGCCGCAGCCGGACACCCAATCATGGAATCGTACCCGGAACGCTGCGCCGTACCTGGCGGCGAGACCTTTACGAAACAGTACTGATCATTTCGTCAGACGGACGCTAAGGCCTAGTCCACCAAATTCTTTGCAAACGAACACTGGCTGTTCCGGCGTGCTGAGCGATCGGTCGTATGAATAATTAAGTAGTGAGAAACTTTTTAGTTCAGCGATGTCGTCTATGCGGTTTTTAACCATCCAGCCGGCGAAGGCACCGCGGGCGATTTTGGCATGGACCGTCACGAACACGGGCTCATTCGTCTTGGGGCTGACCGTCAGGAATTTCGGGGTGACAACCGGCATGCCCACATAGGGAAGAACGGCTTTGGTGTATTCGACCGCGGAGAGATTGAGGATGTGGCTCGTCTGCTCAGGTATGAGGTCGGCGATTTTCGAACCCCAGTAGTCATACAGCGAACCGCCACCAGGAAGTTTGTACGCCATTTCCAAACGGTAGGGCATGATCCCGTCACAGGCGCGTACGCCACCATAAAGGCCCGACAGGATAAGCAGGTGCCGGTGAGCATACTCACGGTCGTCGTCGGACCATGACTGCACTTGCAGGCCGCTGTAAATGTCGCCGATGAATGCGTCGATCGCCGGTATCTGCCGCTTTGGCTCCGCGGTCCACTGAGCATACATGCCGAGGACCTCGTCGGCCTTTTTAGGTGAGACCGCCATGATTTTGCTGATCGCACCGGAGCTCAGCGGCCCGTACGTAGCCGCCAGTTCCTTGGCATGCTCGATCAGCTGCGGCGTAGCGAGCGGCCGACTGACGTCGGCCGGAATGCGCATGGTCTTGGAGGAATGGAGGAGTATCTGAATCATGATTCGATAGCGACGAGTTCGATGTCGAACACCAGGTCGCTGTTTGGCGGGATATTCGGAGATGGGCTCGATGAGCCGTAGGCCATGTGAGCGGG
This sequence comes from uncultured Candidatus Saccharibacteria bacterium, assembly GCA_964523935.1. Taxonomy (GTDB): domain Bacteria; phylum Patescibacteriota; class Saccharimonadia; order Saccharimonadales; family Saccharimonadaceae; genus UBA2112. Next base: position 3,904 of record CAZGAP010000027.1, on the reverse strand, counting down.
TATGACCAACCGACGGACACCGCCGACTTTCATACCAGGCACGCCTTGGGTCCACCCGGCAATCACGCCGCTCAGCGGAAAGGTGACCGCGTTGCCGAAGTCATGGCTACTCTGGAAAATCGTGCCGTCGCCGACAAGCGCGCCGGTGTAATGAGCCGTGATCGTCGCGCCTTCCGGGACGACATCGCCGCTTCCTTCGCTGATATCGGTGACTTGCAGTTCGGCCACGCTTTCCTGCGGTGTAAAGTTTGCTAATTTCGTACCTTCGAGTTTTTGAGAATTATCCATAGGTCCATTATAAGGGAAAACGCCCGGCCGGGTATACCGGCGCGGGCGCTTGTCGTCGTGAAGTGGGCGATACGACCGTTACGAAGCAGGCACGTACTGCCGCACTGCATCGACCAGCTCGTCAAGGTTGTCCTTGATGTTGCCGGGCCGGTACGGCCACACGAACGACTTGTCGTCCATCATGGCACGGAAATCGTCGATACGGACGCCTTCGGTGCCGGACCATCCCTTCGCCTCATGAGGCCCGCACCGGCACGCCAGCGCCCTGTCGAGCTGCTCGGAGCACACCGTGCAGTATTCACGCACCAGCTGCTTCGCGACGAGGAAACGGCGTAGCCAGTTCCAAAGACGCGTCGCGTTCTGACGGTTCGCCTGGGTCTGAGTCGGGATACTGCGGGCATACGGCCGGCTGTTGCGGATCACGGTCTCGACGTCCAGCTTGGTGATCCAGCCACCTTCGAACAGCGAACGGGCGTCTGACGCAGGCTGCTGCCTCGCCATCTTCTGGACGTTCTTTGCGGCCTTGTTCATGCTCGTGGCCGTGGCGCGAAGCTCATTCGTTGTCATGTGGTACACACGGTCCATGAGCTTGACCTTCACTTTGACCCGCTGTCTTTGGACCATGCGGTCCCGACGGTCCTCGATGGCGGCTATATCAAACAGCCGCTTCGAAATATCCAGCACCTTCTCGGTCGGCGCTTCCAGTTCTTTGCCGTCGATGGCAAACCTTGTCCTGGTCCTGGTCATTGTCACCCCTTCTGTAAACGTACGACAATACCTATATTAAAACATATTTGTTAAGTGAATACAATTACTGGACGAGTTCGATGAAGAGGCGAGTGTGGTCGTTTAGCATTTCCTGCGTCACGTGGCGGAATGGGCGGTATATCTCGCCGCTTAGCCCCTTGCGCTTACCGTTCACGGTCACGGGGATTTCGGTACCGAAGTAACTGTCGTGCCGGATGACGGTGATATGGAGAGGCACGCCCGCGGCCAGATCGCCGTAAAACTCCATATTGCAGTCCAGGCAGACACAGCTGACGACCTGATGGCTCACGCGAGCGTACTTCCATAACGGGTAGCGGAATTTACGGACTTTGCGGTGCTCGAGGCCTTCGGTACCATGACACCAGTAGAGGCGGTTTTTGTCGGTGATGCCGTGATACCGCTTGTGAATGGCGAGTGACTGGACGGGGTCGTTTGTCATATACTTAGTATACCGTGAACAACGTATTGACTATTTTTAGCATAAGTGATATAATATAAGTATGAACCACCACGATAACCTTGACGTCGCCGTTTTTAACAGAGATCTCGACAGGTTAACAGATCACAACCTCACAATGACCGTCCCTACGCTTGATGAGACGCTTCTCATCAACAGCTATGAGGACAATGACGGCACTACGACTTTGATCGCTGACGTCGTCAAGCATGACGGCGCGATATCGTTCTATCGACAGGACGAAATGCCACTCCAGGTCCAGGACTTCGACCCATCGGTCTCGGCGCATGCCCGCATGGCATTTACTGAGCCGATCCACCGCCTCGATATGATCAAAGAAGGGAAGATGTGGGTTGCCAATCTTGACCCATCACATATCAATAACCGTGTCTCCGTCATGGGATTCATCACTATCGCATCGCATTTCGCGGCTCACAAGCAAGACAAACTCAGCCGCGGCCTCGTCAAAGAAACGCGCTGACCTCGCGCCATGCTATAGTGGGTGAGTACATTAATTAATCGCGTATCCAGAGTGCAGCGAGAGAACTAGCTCGACGACCTGCCGACAACCGATTCGATTCGGTGTCCCTTCTAGCCCATGCGGGAAGATAAGAATCTCAACTCCTTTGTCTTGCCGCCGGGCGGAAAGATACGATAGGAGTTTTATTTATGCCCCTGCAAGAAGCGTTGCAAACAGACATACGCCCATTACACACGGACCATGCGATCCTACCGGTCGAGCATGGGTTTGACTGGCCATTGATCGTCCGTGACTTCGAGCGTAACCGCGGAGTCAATCTGAGGACAGGTAGTACGGTCCTGAAGATATACAGCTTCCGATCGATATTGCAGCCTGGTATCGATCCCGGGGAAGTCGGCAGGAGTGACGACAGGTCGTACGATGCCATTTTGCATTCACCGCTCAACGAGCACCTCTACGCATATTACAGGGGAGAGCGGGACGAGCACGGCGAATGGAAACATAAAGGCGAGGGAGAAGTGAACCTCTCCATGTGCGTCTGGGATGATGAGCAGGCCGCCTTTTTGTCGCTCCATGGTCCCGACGCGGAAGCGCATAGGCTGTCCGCCGGAAGTGCGCCTCGGTTCTACGGACCGAACTGGAGCCTGGATACCCACAGCATGATCCCTCATGACGAAGGAGTGGTTTTCGTCGAACACGACAATCCTCACGCCCTTAGGCACAAGGTCGGAACCGAACTATACAACCGTACGCTCGGGTCGCTGGCACTGCCTTTGTCGCGATAACGAAACATACCCGTGCAACCACGGGTATGTTTATGTCTATAACGACGAATCTGCCTGCGCCGCGGCTATTCGGCCAACATGGCATCAAGTTTCGTCAGCTGGCTCGTGAAGCCTTCGAGCATGCCCATCTTTATCAGTTCTTCGATTTGCTCGGCACTGTCGGCCTGGCTGGTACTGACAAGTTTCGACCGGCCGCCGTCGAGCTCGACGAACTCGTTGGTGATGCTCAGTACCGGCATATCTTGGTTGAGCGTGCCGTTCTCATCAGAGAAGTAGTCTTTGTACACGAACTTATTCGGTGCGTCGACATCGTCGATGATCATCACGCCCCATGAACTCTGCCCGAACCAGTCGCCCTGGTTCTCATCGACGCACTTCATGCCGTAGTGAACGCGGCCGCCGGACGTGAAGTTGAATTCCTTCGTCGTCGTTTCCCAGCCTTCCGGCCCCCACCATTTCTCAAACGTCTCCTTGTCGGTGTAGGCTTTCCATACTTTGTCACGTGGACCATCGAACTCACGTTCTATAATCAGTCGCTTGTTCTCCAGGTCCTTAGTCATCGTTACGTCGTTGCTCATCGTATGTCCTCCTTTAATAGTTCGTCTAACTTACTGAACTTCTGCTCCCACATCTGCCTGTACTGCTCAAGATACTCATCGGCGCTTCTCAGCGCGTCGGGTGCGAGTGATACCATTTGCTTTTTACCCTCCCTCCGTTTGATGACCAACCTTGCTCTTTCCATGACATTCAGATGCTTGGATATGGCGGCGAAACTCATATCGTATTGCTCGGCGATGTCTCCCACCGACAATTCGCCGCGCGCGACCCTGGCCAGTATGTCGCGGCGCGTCGGATCGGCGAGGGAAGAGAAGATGGAGTCCAATTCGATAATTCGTTCAACCATATAGTTAAATGATAACGCGTGAAAAGCTCACTGTCAATGAATCGCGACGCTTTTCCTTCGAACATCATTGACTTTTTGTAATAAATATTATTCAATATATACCAGTTTATTGCATGGCCCATGCAAGGGACTCGCACCACCACATATCCGTCCAACCGTAAGGAACCGAATGTACCGCATCATCACCCTGGCAATCGCCACAGTGCTTGCCACCGTGGGAC
>CAZGAP010000026.1:3772-12458 GCA_964523935.1 uncultured Candidatus Saccharibacteria bacterium | reverse complement strand
GTGCCTCGACAGCGGCGACGGCGATTCCTTCGCGCCGATCGCCATCAGCTTCATGCCGAGGATGATCGTCACGATCATCAAGGGCAAGACCAACCAGGAGACCACACCCAAACGGGTGTAGATTTCCTGCAGGCCGCCGACGACCGAGTACTTCATGAACGGGAGGTGCTCGTTCTGGAGCAGCACCGCGGCGATGAAGAACGCGAGCATTGGCAGTGCCGCCACGTGGTGATACCAGCGGAAGCGCGGACGCAGTTCGCCGAAACTGAACACCGTGTGCCGTTTCGGCGCCTTCGGCACCATGCTCATGACGAGCCTGGTGTAGTAACCGCTCTGCGGACGATGGAACACGTTCGGCTCATCGTCACTCCGCCACAGCGCCACATCGATCGCGTTCTTCACGTGATCGAAATCCGCCTCGCCGTCGCCATTGGTGTCCCAGTGGTGCAGGACTTCCATGAACTTGGCGAGAGCGGGGTTGTTGAGTGCGCTCGTGTCGTTGCACCGCAGGTAGACGTCGTCAGGACCGGGCGTTTCCGCCGCGATGTCGTTCAGGTCACCGCGGTACTCAGGCAACAGTCGAATCTCGACGACCGGGGTTTCCGGATCGACGGTATCGATGGTCACCTCGGCAAGACCGGGGATGGTTAACGGTTGTGCGCTGGTCATATATGCGCTCACTTTCTCTCAAAGAACAGACCGTCGCATATTATACAATATTTGTCGTCTATAAACAATATCCTCATAGCCGACATACTCATGCTTGACTATTCCGTCGCCATGTCAAACAATGGTCCCATTCCGCAGCACCAGCGGCGGAGGAATCTGACAAGCAGACAGGGGAGTATGATGGAACCTCTCGGCACGGACGATCCGGAACCGATGATCTACGTCAAGCACGCAAGCAGCTGGCAGCGTCAGTACAACGTGAATTTCTACCTCACGATGCCGGGGAACGAGGCATGGCACAAGTCGCTCAAGATTGCCCTCGAAAACATCATGGGCATCGAGAGCGTCATCGTCGACAAGTACCGCGTCACCGTCAACAAGGCAGTCGCGTTCAACTGGGAGTACCTCGAAGACAGGATTCTCGGGAACATCATCCTTCATCTCGACTGGGAGCACCGCAAGGTGAAGATCGTCGGGAGGGAGGCCGACGGGCATCAGCCCGAAGCACCCGTGCGGGAATTCGAACAAATCTTTCCCGACGACGACGAGATGTACGACGACATGCTCGCGGAAGTTATCCGCGAGTGGAAAGGCAGTAACGCCCAGTAAAGGGCAGCGGCAAGCAGCCGGGACTGGCGCTCGCCGTCCCGCCTGCTTGCCATATAAAACCCAGCGCATGCTGGGTTTGTTTCATTCTACATGACAACAATTGTGCTTTTATGTTGCCTTTGACCGTAGTACCATCTAAACATGACAAGAGGTAATTTTGAATCACGAGCGGCAATCAACCCCGAAGCCGCCACACCCGCAGACATATACTCTCAGCTGCACCGCATAGCAATGATCAATAGCGACTTCCGCAGTGGCTTGTCCGGCACCTTCAGTTTGTCAGTCGAGCAAAGCGAGCCTCTCCTATTGCGCGAATCAGCAGGCCCCGACAGTAATTGGCCAGATCCGCTGATATCGGAACAATTCGAATTCGATGCGAAACGGCTCGAAATGAGCAACGGCTCGACGGAGTTCTGGTTCACGTATGGGTATTCTTCAATCTACCAAAATATGCGCTTGCCACATGCTATCGCCGCTTATGCCTTCGGAGGGGAGGTCGATCCAGTTACTGCCGCTGGGCCGACTCGAATGGTACGCAGCTTCCACGCCGAGATTAACAGCAACACCTTTGAGCTCAATGTTCTTGACGCCGTGAAATACTTTGACAACGATGGCGACGTGGTCGTCGATGTAGATAGCGACTCGTATCCACAGGAGGCAAGTGGTCAAACCGTTTTCCCGATGATACCAAAAGACGACACCGATAGCGAAGATGAAGACGAGGAGGATGAGGCTGGTGAGATGAGAGACGGTACACCACATGTTGCTCACAATGTCCCGCATCGATTCAGGAATGACGCTGTCCTCCTCGTCGATCGGCATGAAGGCGCCCCGACCCTAGAAGACTTAGAGTCATTCATAGATGACTACGACCCGGAACTCAGGGAAATCATTGCAGCATACAACGTATTAACGAGCATGAAAAAAGCCTTTCGTCGCCAGCTTGGCATGCAGGTATAAGTACCGCACCTAAACACGATTGGCGTCCATCAGCTTACTAAGTGGCGCGCTTTTTCCGTTTCGCTTCCAACGAATCATTCTCGGTGATGATCGCAAGAAACGTGAGGTTAAGGATGAGTAGCGAGAAGGCTTCGAATTGGTCGATGTAGAAAACGGCGGGGAGTAGCGTCACCAAACCGAACACCAATGCCGCACGTATGATAGCAAGCGCCCGTTTCAGCTTGCGCCGCAACAGCCATACGAACGCCCACAAGATCATCAGGGCATAGGCGGCATTCACCCAGTACAGTACATAGCCCAGAAGGTTCGCTCCGTATAGCGCGAATGAAGGGGAAGTGGTCGCACTGATGCCTAACTGAGCGATATCGATCAGTGCATCAACGGCGAGCAGCGGCAAAAAGACATACATCGCTCGTCGCATCCATTTGTGCCTCGGCCAGGCAACATCCTCGACGAACGGGTGGCCATTTGCCTTCGTGATGATCCACCTGCTGACCACCCATATGATGAGAAAAGTCAGGTAGATGATCAGCGCGGCGGGTTTATAGAAGTAATCAACGTCGCTCGTCACGAATTTGCCGACCTCGTCGATAAACAGCCCGAACCCCGCTCCGCTCACCATCGCCGCAAGGCGCCTGTTCGGGTTGCGAATCAGTAGCAACAGCAAAGTACCAATTGCCATCAATAGTCCGCCCCATAGTACGTGTGCGATATGAAAACCTTCGCCGCCGAGCTGCGGGTAATCAGTAAGCATCAGAAACAGCCGCGTCACGACGACGGCGATCAGCGCGCTCCCCAGATATACATCCAACAGATTCCGGGCATCATAGATCTTTTGCGTCAAAAAACTCATGGGATTAGTATAGCGATGACGGAGTAGCATTGCCATCGGTAACGAAAAACCCCGCTGCCGGGGCCTTTCGTTTAGGTTCCGGTAGCGGGTTCATTGATTTTGGCTTCGAGCTCCTTGCAGACTTCTCGCAGTTCTTTCAGCGTGTCCGATAGCACGAGACACGCGTCCGCGAACCGACCGTTTCGCATATGCCCGAAAGCCATATGATTACGGCAACGGAGATACTCCAGGTGCTCAAGCATGTGCTCGCGGCGCCCAGCCTCCATTTGCGCCCTGTCCCCCAGTACTCCTCTCAGCTCCTCCAACCGTTCGTCACTCCAGCCGACGGAGCGCAGCAACTCAATGAGCTGCTCGTCGATCCTCTGTCGTACCGCGGACAACCTGTCGGAATGTATGAGCTCATAGGAAAGATCGAATGTGCCTTCTGCCAGGTAGTAGTTACTTTCGCGGATCATCAAGGCGCCCATGTCGAACTCCAGTGACTTATGCGACGCGCAGTATTCGAAATACCGAGCGTTCGAGAGTTCCAGGCTGTGATCCGCCCTTGCTTTGCGAGCCTTCTTCGATAGGTCGTTGAACCTCTGGAACTCAAATTCGATGTGTCCCATCAGCACTTCATGCCGCAGTTCGATACCCATGTCTGCTCCTTGCCAATATCTGCATGTACTCCAACGGCGTTGGTTGAGTAAATTATACGATATTACTACTGAAAAGCAATATAAAGAGCGGGGCAGACAGCCCCGCTCATGTGCTACACGCTCTTTTTCGGTTTCTTGACGTTTCGGCGCGGTTTGCTTTGACCTTTTGCCATACGCAGCATCCTCCAACTAAGGTTAATCGTTCCTTGTTCGGTGAATGCTAGCTTTTCATGATGACTGTAAGGTCTCCGTTAAATATCTATGACCATTATACTAAAGTGTTTCGATATGTCATAATTATCCCCGAGGGTAGCTTCTTTACACCACACGAGGAATAGGAGAGACAATTGTCCGACAAGTACGCCGAGGATGGCGTCAACGTTGAAGCCGGCGATGACTTTTCGTCTATCGCTGGCCAGCTCTGCAGATCGACCTACGACAACTGCCGCTTCATACAGGTCCACGACCTGTCCAGGGGCAACTTTCGCGGACCGCGTCCGTTCAGCGTCACCGAGGGGCTCGGGCTCATGCTCGACACGGCGCCCGACGGCGTCGGCACCAAGGTGCTACTGCACGATGCACTTCGTACGCAGCGCTTGGCAGCGCATGACCTGCTCGCCATGACCGTCGGCGACATCACGCGTTTCGGCGGTCTACCAGCGCTTCTTACGAACATCTTGAAGGTGAAGGAACTGGGGGAGCCCGGCTCCGACCGCTTCAATCTATTTGCCGGCGCCATCAGAGAGCTCATCACCATGAGTAACTCACTCGGCATTGTTGTTCACAAGGGGGAAACAGCTGAGGAGGGCGTCTGCATTGGTACCGACAATCCTGATGCGTATGCGCCGTTCGATTGGGGAGGCACTGCGATCGGCGTGTTTCATCAAGACAAGATGATCTACGGTGACCGCGTGCAGGCCGGCGACTTCGTCATCGCGCTGAAGGAAAACGGCTTCCGTAGCAACGGCATCAGTTCGGTCCGCAAGGCGTTCGTGCGTCGCTACGGCGAAACGTTCTACACGAACAGGAACGCCGAGGATGATCTGGCCGCGGCAGCGACGCCGTCCGTCTTGTATGACGCGATGCTCGCGTCGGCAAACGGCTGGTACCAGCTCGATCTGCATCAGCTCATCGACGGGCGTCTCATTGCGCATATCACCGGCGGCGGTTTCAAGAAGTTCACCGAGCTTCTGCGACCGACCGGGCTGTCGGCGGTACTGTTCGACCTGTTCGACCTTCCACCGATCATGGAGAAGTGCGCCACCTGGCGCAGCATGACCGACCAGGAGGTGTACAACACCTGGAACGGTGGACAGGGCATGCTCGTCGTCGTCCCACCGGATGAGGTTGAACTGTTCCTGACGCACGCGAGCGATTTCGATATCACCGCGAAAGTCTGCGGCGATATCGTTCCGTCCACTGAGACATCGGTGATCGTGATGTCCAGGTACAACGGAGAAGTCCTCACGTACGACTAACGGCGATGCGCCGTTCGTGCCGTACCGCTGCCATCTTTCTGGCAGCGGTACGGCATCTTTTATTTCCGATGCATATGAAAAAGCCATGCCGCGTGATGCGACATGGCTTATGGTTCACGCACTTTCCTACGAAAGCGTCCTACGAAGCCTTTGAAGGGCGAGCAGTACGTCATCCAGGTCATACAGACTCTCCGGTCGCTGCGCGCACATGTTGCGCTTCGTCGGATCGTTGAACAAGAAGTTGTTGATGAACAGATCCCCGGTAGATGCGGTGATGTACGACTCCGCACCGCGTGCCGTATCGGGGTCGTACTCCGTCAACCGCCACCCGTACGTCACTGTACGTTCGACCTGTGCGGCCCTGCTCCGTGTAAAGAGAGGGCTCGGCCCGGTGCTGCTGACGACGATCGCACCCTTGTACTGAGCACGCTCCGCCTGATCGACGAACCCGAACAGTTCGCGCTCGATCCGCGCGAACAGGTTGGCGCGCTTTGTTTCGAACTCCTTCTGGGCATCTTGCTGTTTCGGCAGATTGCGAGCAGCAAAAAAGTCCTCGGCTTTACCCACGATTCCTCCTATGAACGCCCGGCTGGTTGCCGAGATGGCAATACTATACTATATTTTGTTAATTTTGCATATAAACCGCGTGACACCACTTACGCTTGCGCGGCGCGGTTGATTGTTATATTTTCGTCCGTATGAGCAAAGAAGCGGCACCATCAGGACTGAGGTTCCAAGACGGCGATGACGTACTGCTGACGCATCTCGATTCGGGTAGGCGACTATGGACGAACGGCGTCGAGGCGTTTTCGAAGGTTCACGTGCACGAGGACCATATCGAATTCCGACATATGGACGATGATGGGCGTGATCTTGCAGAGATTCGGCCTGTCGATGAAGTGTCCGAGTATGAGTTTTACCGCCAGCTAGGCGACGTCGCGTACATAGGAGCGATCCTCTATGAAGGCGAAAGCACCTGGACCTGGGATAGCGTCGGCGCACCGCACCCAAGTACGATTAATGATTTCAGACAGCGCCGCCTAACGCCACTTGGCGCGCACTCATTCCCACTGGAGGTACGTGACGGGGACGGTAGGGACGGCGAGTTCAGCCTGCAGTCCATCATGGATTCACTCATCGAGAAGAAGTTGCCAGTCGGCGCCAGCGCAGGGTACTACGCGCACGATATGCACGATCATGCCATTAGTCTGTCGGCCATCGACAGGCAGTGCATGAAGTCACTGCGACAACTAGCCATATTTAGCGGCGATCTCGCACCAAGCTTCCGGTACGAGTCACGGCGCGTTGCGCTCGGCATCGCTAACTCGCTAGATTATTACAGTTTCTACAGATACTTCTCGACGAAATTTGCCCTCAAGAGCACCGATCCGCTGCTTAGCGACGTGCTTGAATATTCGTATAATTTCAGTAGCAAGCACAGCGAGCACATGCGAAAGATCTTGAGGAAGAACGGCTACGGCGTGTCCGGCCACACAGTAACGCGCAGTCCCGAAACGGTAGCATACTACAAGCGTGCCATCGACATCCTCGACCCGCGCGACGAAGAGTAGAGTAGTCCTATTCGCAATTAAAAAAACCGGGGTCGCGCACACGGCACGATTCCCGGTTTCCTTATACCTCCTTATATCTGTCTTGCACGCAGCGCGTCGACCACCCGCTGGTAGTCGTCCTTGACCCATTCCGGCATCATGGCGCTACTCAGCGCCATGATCGCGTCGTAGTTCGAGAGCAACGACCGCCGCGTGAACACGAAGGTCTTCGCGCTGTTGTCGGCACGTGAAGGGCAGCCAATCTGGTGGGTCACCCACGGCTCATGCGACTGCCGCTTGCGTACCGCGACCTTGCAGAAGGTGCAGTAGCCCTCCATATCGATCAGCCCGTAGCACGTTTCACTGTACAACTCGCCCCACAGACGGCTCGCGTGCGACGCCGCCAGGCGCTCGCGTTCATTGAAGGGTCGCAGAACTTTCTCTGCGTCCTCCCGCGACACATACTTCACGCGCCCGTCGATCTTGGCGCTTTGCGCCTGGACGTTCGGGTCTGCTTGCACCCGACGACGGATTATCTCCATCCGCACCGTTTGCGACAGCAGCTTCAGATCATCTGCCGACAGCGTCTTCAGATGATCCTCGTTACCAACCGTTACGCGTGGCATTCCGCCACCTCCATTTCTATTTTGACGGTAGGTATATTATTACATATTTTTAATATATTCTCAACTCACTTCTTATGTGTTGGTAAACATAAACGTTACAGTTATAATTCAGCTATGCCCAAAATAACAGATCGACGAAAAGATGAACGTCCTCGCGAGAAGCTTCAAGCAAAAGGCGCGGTTGCACTTTCGGACTATGAATTATTGATGGCGATCATAGGTAGTGGCAACGCGCAGGCAGACGTTACGAAGATCGCGCGTGATGTACAGAGATTACTCAAAGAAAAGGGGAGCGAGCTGACGTATGACGATCTCCTAGCCATCAAAAGCCTTGGGCCTGCCAAGGCGACACAAATCATGGCCGGGCTTGAACTTTGGCGCAGGCAATTTGAAGTATCTGAGCGCCCAATTATTGATTCACCCGAAAAAGCAGTCGAGCAACTGTCAGACATACGCGACAAGAAGCAGGAACACTTCGTGTGCTTATCTCTCGACGGAGCGAACCGTCTCATCGCAAAACGCGTCATTACCATCGGCACGCTCACATCTTCACTCGTACATCCACGCGAAGTCTTCGCCGATGCCATCACAGACCGCGCAGCATCAATCATTGTTGCGCATAATCACCCTAGTTCCTCCGTTCTTCCATCCACAGCTGATATTGAAGTCACTGACCGCTTGCTTGAAGCTGGTGAGTTGATTGGAATTCGTATGGTAGACCACTTCATAGTGGGCGGAAATAGATTTAGGTCAATCGTTAGTTAATCCGTAATTTGGTCTTTAATATAATCTTGGTTTAACCAAAAGCCTTGTCTTGGATACATTCTGCCATCCGGCAGATTTGTGTCTTGTGCATCACGGCCATGTGGGCGGACGTGAACCACTTGTCTGTCTGCAATGCGCGGAAAATATTCCGGCATGGACTTTCGTATGGCATTTTGGGTCTTGACCCACGCCTCTTGTGCCACGATGCGGTCCGCATAAGGCATATTCCAGAACATCGCTTTTCTGAACCTTAGGGTATCATCGTTGTCAAACTGATACACGACGAAGAAAAACTTTTGCTCAAGCGTTGCATTCAGCGCAGACGTTTCCCAGCTTTGCTCAATCAAGTCCAAGAAGTTAAAGGCTGGAAAGGACATCGCCTCCTTTGGTGTGCCATTGTTTTTTAGACGAATGGTCTTCATGACAATTCCTGCTTTGTCGAATTCTGGCAAGTGTTTCTTTTTGGACCCCAGAATGCGCATTGCCAAGCTTGAGAAATAACTTTTCGATTTGCGCTCATTCTCGCCAAGGCCAAAAC
>CAZGAP010000026.1:0-3762 GCA_964523935.1 uncultured Candidatus Saccharibacteria bacterium | reverse complement strand
CCCTCAAGTCCTTTAAATTTACCGAGGGCTATCGATTCGATGCCGAGCTCAGCTTCCAGTTCGCTGTGAATGAGCTCCTGGTCATGCCCCGCTCGCCAGTGACTATTGACCATAGAATTTACGTAACTTTGTTTTAGTGAAAATGCACGAGATTTTGCACGTATCTCAGAAAATGGCTGTTCACGAAGTCTTTCGCCTGCTCCACCAGAACCTTTCCTGGAAGCCGCAAGATAAAAAGTATCGCCCTCCGATAATTCATGAGCTCGCCCGTCAAGGACTTTGCGTTGTATGATTTTCCAGTCCTGCTCTATAATCTCTAAATCGGTTTTAGGAAAACGCCAGAGCAGGGGCGACATAACGAAAATCTGCTCTGCTGGCTTAAGCTCTTTTTGGTATAGATAAAATAATAGAAGCATAAGCTTACACTTCTTAAGCAAAGTACTTGTTGTCCATTCTTCTTCGACCAGACCAACATAGCTAATCATCGTGAGCACTAAGCGTTCTTTGGCCTTATACGGTGCTTCGTTTAGCTTGTGATTAGGAATGACGCCAGTAACCTTCAGCTCAACTCCCGCCTCAGCGAAATCAGGCTCGTGGTCACGATTCGCGCCCGGGATATACTTGAAATAATACTCTTCCACCATACCGCCAAGCATCCCTTTGTTTCTTAGATTTTGCGCATCTGGAGGTAGGTAACGAACCTCACCGAGCGTTTTCCCCTCAAGGGACTTGGCATACTCAGCAATTGAGACCGCTGAAGTGATGTCATAGTCATAGCTGTTGTTCATAAAACCATTCTAACAGATATGATCCGTACTTGATCAAGCAGCCAACACCTGCTACAATTAAGGAAGTATGAAAAAAGTGAGGGTACTGGAGCTATTTGCTGGCGTCGGAGGATTTCGTCTTGGCCTGGATGCTGCAAGCGACGAAAATACAAGCTTCAATACAATCTGGGCTAGCCAGTGGGAGCCCTCGACGAAAAAACAGCATGCCGCCGAGGTCTATGCCGCTAGGTTTGGGTCAAATGGCCTTAGTTCCGAAAACATTGAAACAGTCATCGAGAACAGTTTCGAAAGTGTGCCCAACCACGATTTGCTCGTTGGAGGGTTCCCTTGCCAGGATTACTCCGTCGCAAGTACACTCAAGCGCTCGAAAGGGCTCATGGGCAAGAAAGGCGTATTATTCTGGTCCATATATTCAATATTGAGAAATAAGGGCAAGGATGCTCCTAATTATCTTTTTCTAGAGAACGTTGACCGGTTGCTGAAATCTCCAGCGAAACAGCGAGGAAGAGATTTTGCCGTTATGTTGGCGTCGCTATCCGACCTAGGGTACGCGATAGAATGGAGAGTGATAAATGCAGCTGATTATGGGTTCCCGCAACGCCGACGCCGCATCTTTATTGTCGGATACAAAAAAGGCACTAAAGCTTATGAGTCAATCAAAAAACTAAATGACCACAGAGAGTGGCTAATGACTGACGGCACTCTTGCAGATGCTTTTCCAGTAACCGAAGGTAAGCCACCCGTGAACGAGCTACACCTTGAAGGTCCACTTGAAATGATTACCGAGGAATTTTCGGACCATGGACCGAAAATCAGCCCTTTCGAAAATAGCGGCGTCATGATTGACCGTAAAGTTTACACGAGTCGGCTTGAGCCTAAATATGAAGGGCCCCGGGTCGTCCTTGGAGACATACTCCAAAAAGACAATGAAGTACCTGAGGAGTTTTTCATATCCGAAGAAGATTTGAGTAAATGGACATACCTTAAAGGCGCGAAAAAAGAGGAGCGAAAAACTTCGACGGGCCATGTTTACTATTACAGCGAAGGCCCCATGACCTTTCCTGATGACCCCACAAAGCCTTCGAGAACCATCATCACGGGTGAAGGTGGTGGTGGCGCATCACGATTTAAGCATGTTATCAAAACGAGGACTGGACGCTACCGAAGGCTGACACCGATAGAGCTGGAGAGGCTTGATATGTTCCCCGACAACCATACTCAGCTCGATGGCGTATCGGATATGCGTCGAGCTTTCATATGTGGAAATGCCTTGGTCGTTGGAGCTATCACGAAAGTGGGCGAGGCTCTCGCCAAGAAAATGTAATCATGGCCGACTTCCTGACTCCGGAGCAGCGAAGTGTCCAGATGAGTAAAATTCGCGGCAAAAATACCAAGGCCGAACTTATTACATTTAGATATCTTCGAAAAGCAGGAATTTATTTTCAGAAACATTACAAGCGAGCTCCTGGCAGTCCGGATATCGCATTACCTCGCAAGAAAAAAGCTGTTTTCATCGACGGCGACTTCTGGCATGGCAATACAATAAATCAGGTGATAAAACGTGGATTCGATGATTTTTGGACGAAAAAAATACTTCGCAATATGGAGCGGGATAAGGAGCAGGAAACGATTCTGCTAGAAAACGGATGGCAAGTCCTAAGGATATGGGAAAGCGATGTTATGAGAAAAAGAACGAGATTCGTAACCTTAGAAAGAGTACAGGTATTTTTATTATCGTAGTGCTGCGTGCTATATTAAGCATGTACATTATTAATCAAACGTATCCAGAGTGCAGCGAGAGAACTAGCTCAACGACCTGCCGGCAACCAGCGTAATCGCAAGGTGCCCCTTCTAGCCCTAGCGGACAGATAACCCTCGACTCCTTTGTCTGGCCGCGTGGGCGGAAAGATATGTGAAAGGAGTTATTTTTATGCCAAATTATCGAACCGCCGAGAGCGTCAGCCCGAAGCACCCGGACAAGATCTGCGACCAGGTATCCGACGCGTTACTCGACGCACACTTGGCACAAGATCCGCACGCGCGCGTGGCAATTGATGTCGCCGGCGGGCACGGAACAGTTTTCGTAACGGGCGAGGTGACGTCGCAAGCAAGTGGCATCAACGTCGCCGAAATCGTCCGGCGCATCGCGGGGGACGTGGAAGTCATCGAGCATATATTCGCGCAGAGCACTGAAATCGCACAGGGTGTCGATACGGGCGGAGCAGGCGACCAAGGCATCATGGTCGGCTACGCTACCAGCGAGACAGACGAGCTGCTACCACTCGAAGTCGTGCTATCCCGACACCTCAACCAAGCGCTGTATGAGAAATGGCCATACGACGGCAAGACACAAGTGACGTTGCAAGACGGCGTGGTCGTCTCGGTCGTGGCGAGTTTCCAGAACGCGAAGAGAAAAGAGCTGAAAGAAGCAGTCACAGACTGGATCAAAACCCAGAAGCTTGCACCCTACAAGAGCGGTAGTGGCATCGCCGGTCACAAACCGGAGCCGAAAGTCGAGCTTCACATTAACCCCGCCGGCGACTGGCAGCAGGGCGGATTTGATGCGGACGCCGGTCTGACCGGACGCAAATTGGTCGTCGACAATTACGGCCCGATCGGCGGCGGCGCATTCAGCGGCAAAGACCCCAGCAAGGTCGACCGATCGGCAGCCTACGCCGCACGCAAAATCGCCAGGGACTACCTGAAGCGATTCCAGGCAAAAGAAGTCTACGTGTACTTGGCATACGCCATCGGCCACGACCAGCCGCTCGAAGCGACTGCGGTCGTGGATGGGGTAGAGAAAAGGGTAGAGGGCTATGATCTATCGCCGAACGGTATTATCGAACTGCTCGACCTCAAACGCCCAGTCTACGAACAAACCGCCCGCTATGGGCATTTCGGTCACCCGGAATTCAGTTGGGAGCAATAATGAAAGCGCCGCACTCTCGCGAGTACTACCTATAGAGTTACTAAC
>CAZGAP010000025.1:6900-12789 GCA_964523935.1 uncultured Candidatus Saccharibacteria bacterium | reverse complement strand
CTTGGTAGGAGGTGCGGCGGCCGAAGGAGACTTGTCGGGCTGGGGTCGCTGGAACGCGAATGCCGCGACGACGATGCCTGTCGCGAGCACGACACCGAGAGCGGCAAGCATGAAGGTCGCCACGTGGTGTAGATGGACCCAGTCCCTAAGCCGTTGGATGACATTTTTATGTAGTGCGCGCATAGCTTAAGCACTATTGTAACAGATTATGCGCTCATCTCGACGCGCTGTGCTCCCGACGAATATTACGCCGCGGCGAGGCTTGCTTGGATGCGCCTTTGAACGGTATCTTTACCGAGTATGGCCATGGTTTCAGGTAGCCCCGGACTGAACGGCGCCCAGGTGAGCGTGAAGCGGATGAGGCTGAAGAGCGTACCGGGTTTTTCGCCTGTCGTTTCGAGCAGCTGGTTCAGTGTTTCCTGGAGTGATTCCGCGTCAAACGTGGATGATTCTAGGGCCATTTTGGCCGCTAGGAGGAGTTCCATTTGTCGGTCGCGGCCGAGTTTTGACAACTGCTTATTGGCGTCGATCATCGTCCAGTCCGGTGCTGGTTCGGCAAAGAAAAACGACGTTAAGAGGGGGAGATCGGCAAGCGTTTTCAGCCGGTCCTGCGCAAGTGCGAGCACCTGGTGCTTGTAATCTTCATCTGCTTCATTGGCTTCCGCCGGCCAAAAGTCACGCACTCTGCTCCACAAGTCATCAATCGCCAGTTCGCGGATGAACTGCCCGTTCATCCAAATGAGTCGCTTCTCGTCGAATCGGGCACCGCTTTTCTGTACACGGTCGAGGCTGAATTTTTCGATCAGCTCATCGCGGGTGAACACTTCTTGTTCGGTGCCGTCGTTCCAGCCCAGCGTGGCGATAAAACCAAGCATCGTTTCTGGCAGATAGCCCTCATTGATGTACTCAAGTACATCCTTGGCGCCGTCGCGCTTACCAAGCTTTTTGTTGCCCTGCTCGTTCAGGATGTGCGGCATGGTGGCAAAAACGGGTCGCTCCAAGCCAAGCGCATCATAAAGATTGAGATAGTTGGGCGTGCTTGAAATGAATTCCTGGCCCCTGATGACATGCGTTATTTTCATTTCGGCGTCATCGACGATGTGCGCGAAGTTATAAGTAGGATAGCCGTCTGATTTGATCAGGATAAAATCGTCGACCGCTTCACGGCCGGCGTGCAGGTCGCCCATGACTTCGTCGTGCCATTGGTAATCCTGGGGCTCCGACTTGAATCTGAGGGGCGTGCTACCATCCCAGACGGGTGGGTTCTCTGGTCGGTGATTGCGGTAAAGAAACGGACGCTTGCTTGCCTGCGCTTCCTCGCGGAATTTCTGGACTTCTTCGGCGGTATAGGGGTCGGCATATGCCCTGCCCGCATCGATCAGCTTTTGCGCCCAGATTGTGTATATGTCGAGGCGTTCGCTCTGCTTGTACGGCGCGTGCGGCCCACCAACGTCAACACCCTCGTCGCGGTCAAGCCCAAGCATGTCGAGGCATTTGAGGATGTGTTCGGCTGAGCCTTCGACTTCCCTATTTTTGTCTGTATCTTCAAGACGGACGACGAACTGGCCCCCGGCATGGCGCGCCGTCAGCCATGCGAAAAGGCCGGTGCGCAGGTTGCCGACATGCATAAATCCTGTGGGGCTCGGCGCGAAGCGCGTTCGAACCTGTTGCGGAGTGTCACTCATTAAAGATGATTATAACAGATTACAGTAGGCTTGTCGCGATGCGACGGATCTGTTCGCTTGAAAGCGGTGCGTCGCCTTCGATCGTATACAGTATGCCGCCGTTTACCCAGGCTGCATTGTTTTGGTACGTGTAGATTTTGAGTCCGCGTTCCGTATACGGCATGTAGCTGCTGCCTGCGCGAGGGGTGACATAGTTGTCAAGGACGGCGTCAGAGTCCCAGCCGCTTTTGCTTTGGCTGACCGTGAATCCCGCGCTGCTGGAGTTCGCTTTGAAGTTCATGCTGACCCTGCCGTCGTCATAAGTGACCGGGCCGTTAAGCGCGTAGCCATCGGGGCGGTAGTTAGGGTACGAAGCGTTAATGCCCGCTTGAGCGGCTGCGACGCGAACAGAGAGGCTTGGCATGTTGAGATACGTGATATAACCGCCTAGGAGAACGAGCGCGAACGTGGCGGCGACGATACCGGTGACCCGTTGCCGTTGCTGCCAGAACTTCGATGTATGCTCCTTGGTCGGTTTGTGCGTCTCGGCGACGGCCTTCGCGACGGCGTGTTGCTTGATCTCTGCCGCTGGGATATGTCTGGTCAGATTCTCTTGTCGCTGCTTTTCCTTTGCGGCTGACAGTGCGTGAGCCTTGGCGACATGCGGGTGTACGGTCGGTCCGATGTCCATGACTTTGGTGGCTCCGACAGGGTGCGGTGCGAATTTTCGTACCTGGTGATGCTGAACGGCCCTTGCCTGAGGCGCGGCGGCTGGCTTGCTGTGGTGCGTGACGATGGCCGTACGTGCTGGCTGAGGTTTTTTGGTGAACTTGCGGTTCAGGGTCGTTGAACGCTGGGTTGTCTGGTGTAAATGCTTCGCTTGGGGTTTTTTGATGTCGTGATGAAGCGTAGTCGCTGCCGGGACCTGTGTTGACGTTTTGACCTGGGGGGTACGTTGTACGGGAAGTCCCGTGACGGCATCATACTGCTGGCCGCCAACCGTGACTGTACTCTGTTTGTTCATTCCTCATCCCCTTTATGGCTATTTGTTATTTATTATCTTAG
This sequence comes from uncultured Candidatus Saccharibacteria bacterium, assembly GCA_964523935.1. Classification (GTDB taxonomy): domain Bacteria; phylum Patescibacteriota; class Saccharimonadia; order Saccharimonadales; family Saccharimonadaceae; genus UBA2112. Next base: position 10,060 of record CAZGAP010000025.1, on the reverse strand, counting down.
GCATGAGGGGCGTTTTTTGCAATACCTACCCATCAAATCCTCATATCAGTTCAGGTTTGCTTTGGTATACTAATGAGGATATGAAAAAATCCGCGTCCAAGCGCCGTCAAGTAATCGCCCGAACCGTCGTATATTCCGTAATGACTCTTTCTGTCGTCGTACTCGTCGCGGTTCTGATGCTGATAGTACTCGGCTATTCGTTCAACCAACGTGACGGTCGTCTCGAGCAAGGCGGACTACTACAGTTCGCCAGTACCCCGACGGGCGCCATCGTGACCTTGAACGAAATGACCGTTGGGCAGCGTACGAACACAAAGCTGACCGTTGACAGTGGCAGCCACAGCGTCAGTTACGATAGGGCCGGTTACCGACCATGGAAAAAGACGATTTCCATCGAACCGGGACAGATCGGCTGGCTTAATTACGCGAGGCTCATACCTACCGATGTCAACGCCGAGTCCCAGCGGACATTCACCAACCTTGCGGGCAGTCTGGCGTCACCTGGGCACAAGTGGATACTCATTCACCCCGCTGCCGACCAGCCGGTTTTCGAGCTGGCGGATATACAGGGTGATTCAGTGAAATACACGACCATCACCATCCCGGAGACTGCGTACACTGCGCCGACCGCTGGCTTGCCTCAGACTTTCTCTATGGAAAGTTGGAGCATGAACGAAGAAGCCGTGCTCATAAAGCATACCTACGACGAAGGTAAGATCGAATGGCTGCTCGTCAGTCGTAACGAACCACAAAAAACCGTCAACATCAGCGAGGCACTCGGGATCGCACCAAGCAAACTGATTTTTGCCGGTGGCGGCAGTCGTTTGCTGTTCGTGCAGACCGACGACATCGTCAGGCGAATCAACCTGGATGACCTTACTTTGACGCGGCCGTTGGCGTCCAAGGTAGAAAGCTTTACTCCTTTTGACGAAAAGACGATCACATACGTCACGACGGCCGATGAGGCTGGTAAACGTACCGTCGGCTATGCGGCAACGGATATCGATCAGCCGGTAGCGCTGCGCACCTACCCTGCGGACGGATTGCCGCTACAAGCGCAGTTGAAGGTGTACTTTAACAAACGATATCTTTCAGTCGCGCATGGGCAAACGTTGCTCATAGAGAACGGCACGCTTCCTACGAAAGACAACAAAGGCGACCTGAAAGTATATGCACAGGCAACCATACCGGTGGGCCTCACGAAACTGTCGGTCAGTTCGAACGGTCGGTTCGTCGTGGCTGAAGTGCCTGATGGCTATGCCACCTACGATCTCGAACTGAAGAAATACGACAAAACGACCTGGGCGCAGACGACCACCGTGCAACGTCCATTGATGTGGCTCGACGACTATATTATCTGGTCGGACAACGGTGGGCAGCTGCGCATCTATGATTTCGATGGAGCCAACCAGCAGAACATCATGCAAGTTGCCGAAGGCAATATGGCGAGTATCAGCCCGAACGGCAAGTATATCTATACGATCACCAAAAGCGACAAAGGCTTTGATCTGAGCCGAGCGCAGTTGACCGACTAATCACGCACGAAGAGCGTACCGGTTGAGGACCTCGTACTCAAGCATGGGGAGCTTCGTCTCCTTGACGAGTCTGAACTCATCGATGGTCACGCCGATAGGCCCATCGAGCGCAACTGGCATAGGGCTCATATCTATCTCACGTACAAATCGCCCGATAGTCGCATGCGTGATATTTGGCGGTGTTTTTGTGCCAGGAAGTAGCGTCACTGTGTCGAGGAATTTTGCGCGAATGGAATTAAACAAATCTCTCGATGCGTCCGCAGTAATCACGATAGCCGAAGGACTCACGAGTATCTTGTCGAATGATAACGTCTGAATAGGAATACCTTGTAGCGCAAGTCTCAGGGCACGTTCGTATTCGCCTCGCATCCGCCCAAGCAACTTCTCTTTGTCATCGGGGTATTCGCTTAATGGCGCCAGCCAATCGACTAGTGTGATGTGGAGCGCATTGGCGGGTGTCAGCCACAGCGCATCGCCGTATGTTAATTTTAGCGTCTCCTGAAGTTCGCTAATTTGTCGTGCGGCAATAGTGTCGATTGCCGCATTGATCATAAAGCCGAGGGCATGTTCGCCGATATACTCCCCTGCGGCGACCGTCTTCACGGCTACCTGGCGCCGAAGAGACGTTCGAGGGCCGACGTAGCGTTACCTGTCATGACGGGGCTTGAGCTGTCGGTTGATTGCTGGGAACGGGCAGACGCGGCATTTGAAGGGTCTGGAGCGACTTGCTCGGCAGTGACGAGAAGGCGCTTCTCGGCGGTTCCTAGCGGCGTACAGGTGATGAGGGTCAGGACAGGTTTGTCGGTCGCGTAGGTCAGTTTATCGACCTGGTTTGGTTTGACGACCTCCTTTTTGGTGATCGTATATGTGTAACGCGTGGATTTGTAATTGACGTAAATCGTGTCGCCAGTCTGCAGTTTGTCGAGCTGGGCGAAGATGAACTTGTAGTCGCCCGGATCAAAAAGGTCATTGCTGGAGTGGCCCGAGAAGACGGTATTGCCTACCTGGCCCGGCACACTGTTGGCTCCGGGGATCGCAAAATGCGCTACGCCCTTCTCCATCGCTTTCATTTGCGAGTTATGATCGTACCCCACGTCGTACACGACAGGGACATTGACATTGATCTTAGGGATGATAAGTTTTGGTTCGGGACCAACTTTGACGTCTGCGGTAGGGTCGACGACTATGTTCTGTGGATCGATCGCACCCGGGCTGACATAGGCTTGGACGTTCGCCATCAGCACCTCGTTGTACTGCAGGAACGCAACGACCGACACGACGGCGAACGCGCTGGCGATCGGGATGAAATGACGGCTCTTCCGAGCCTTCTTGGCCGTACTCGTGGCCTTGGTGACGATTTTCTGGCGGAGATCGTATAGCTCCTCGTCGCGCGTTTCTTTGGGGCTTTGGTCTGCTTTTTCCTGCTGCTTGATTACCTGCTGGAGATGACCGACGTAATACTGTTCATAGTATTTCTGATAGTACTGTTGCCATTCGGTGTGGTACTGCTGCCAATTCGTCGTAGTTTGGGCGGTTGCTTGCGTCTGAGTAGGCAGTTCCTGTTGTGCTGAACCGGACTGCTGGGACTGGGCGGTAGAGGCATGTTTTTCGCCGTAAAGAGCATC
>CAZGAP010000025.1:0-6890 GCA_964523935.1 uncultured Candidatus Saccharibacteria bacterium | reverse complement strand
GCACGAGGTCAGCCGCAGCGGTACGCTGAGAATTATCAGGGGTCGATGCGGAGTTTTTTGGTGGCATACGCTAGCTTCCTTATGCTACATATTGTATACTACTCTACGAACTCTTTAAAGAGAGAACGGTACGAGCTGCAGCGGTGGCTGCGTGAAACGCAAGTCATTCGTAGGCACGCTGCGTGTCGGTACGGCTAAGCGTCGTATATGATTCTAGAAGAGTACGTACGAGCCGCGGTGGTGGAATTGGTAGACACGCCAGACTCAAAATCTTGTGGACTTTTTTGTCCGTGCCGGTTCAAGTCCGGCCCGCGGTACCAATCAGATACGAAAAGACCCTTCTCGGAGGGTCTTTTATTTGATAAAAACATAATTTGATACTATAATAACCATCATCTACGCGAGGTGAGCCTCGAGTGGTCGCACCCGAACCAAGGAGAATCATGTTATTTCGGCGCAGAAATCGTGTCGACAAGCACACGACAACCGTGTTTCTCGACATACCGACGCTCGGCTGGACCATCCTGAGGGCTGCCGACGCGGCAATGACAGGAGGCAAGGGCCGCGTGAGTACGCAGTATGGCTACCGGACGGTCGAGTACTTTTCGGACCATGCCATTCAGGTGTCAGATATCGACGAAAGTGTCATATTCACGTTCGGCACCTACCAGACAGTATTCCTGACGGTCGTCGAGCCCAACCATTGGCACCATACGCTCTCTCATGAGCTTGGAGCCTACGATGACGAGCTGGCGCAATACGAAAGGAAGCTCGTGGTCGCGGTTGACCGCATGCGCGACATCGACCTTGCCCCTGAAGTATTCGCCCGGCTCACCTGCGACAAACGAGGTGAGTTCTGCGGCAAAGATGTCGAGTGGTCCGAGTCGCACGGTGCGCATGTGTGTCCGACGCACGGCGCCCTGAAGCGGCGCGAGGTCAACACGACCGACATAGATCCATTCCAAGGAGTTCCGTCACTTTATCGGTGATGTACGGTGTGAAGGCCCGGTCAATGACCGGGCCTTTCCATTATGAGACCAAACTTGCCGTCGCGGCTTCGAGCGGTTTGGCGGGAGTCCACATCCAGTACGTTGCCGCGTGCGTCGCTACCCCACCTCTCCATATGCTCATGGGGTTATCCCATGGTGTCGTCGTCACCTGTCCTGCCGAAGAGATGATGATGTGGTTTTGATGGAACGTCATGATGGTCACGGGGTATGTGATCGTGAATTTGTGCATTGTTTCGACAAGCTGCTGCAACTGCATGCTGAAGGTCAGAATTTTCGGATAGTACACTCGGCTGAACAGTTTTTGTAGCTGAGCGAACGACACCACCAGTAGCGTCTGATCGCGCTCAACTACCAGTTCTGGTGTGTTCATAAGAAGGTCGACACTATCTCTGGTGAGGGTCAATTGCCCCTGGTAATCCCGCAAAAAGTCCTCATAGAGAATCGCCGTTTCACTGTTTCGTCCGGCGTCGCCGATCATGAGGATCGCGGTCGCCCAGCTGCCGAGCGCGTGCATTTCGGGTTTGGCATCCTTTGACAGGCCGCCCGATGGGTTGTTGGGCGCATAGGCGACGTCGGTCAGAACGGCAGGTACTGATTTCTTAAGAATGTCGGGTACCAGCGCCGGATTCAGCCGCGATCCGGTATGCGTCACCGACGGCGACGAATCCGAGTTTGTTGCCTCCGATGATGCCAAGTTTCCCCGCTTGCGAACGCTGTTCCGGCTTGTTCCATTCGATATCGGGAAATAACGGCTTGCCGATGGCTTGCTGCTGCCAGTATGGGAATTGCTGCATGGGAGTTATGCGACGACTTTCGCTTCTTTGATCATGCGGTCGGCTTCTTCCCACATGGCGCGGTTGTGTAGCTCGTAGTCCCTCTCGTGATAATCAGGCAGCATCGTCGATGTGTAGTTCTCTTGGTCGCTTCTCACGATGCGCACTAATGCCTCGGCTGTTTTTGCGCGGCGTTCCGCGTCGGGATAATTGACGACACGGATGATGCCCGGCATGAGGTTGAACATACCGAAATCGAGTGAATCCATGGCCTCGTGGAGTCTGTCTACGTGGTTCTGTTCGGTAATCGTCGATGGAAAGCATGCTCGCCACTCATCGGCCGGCCTGACGACCGAAATGATATTGATGTTATTGAAGCTTGCCCGCGCGAGCATGGGGATGGCCTTGACCTGCGTCGGTAGCAGGTTATGCCTACCTTTGTAGCTGGTTTCGTCGGTTGCGTAAATGTCGCCGGTTTCGAAAAGCGCCCATTGCACCAGCTCGCCGCGTTCGATCCGGTCCATCATCCAGTCGTGTGTGATACCGTGTTTCGCGGTAAGGTATCCGGGCGGATCGTTGTCGCGGCCTTTTCGTGTGGCGCGGGTGTCGACTTCTTCTATGGAATTTTCATGGCTGTTATAGCCCGATGCGTGCGCCATGGTGACGACATCACCGATCATCGTTGACTTGCCTACCTGCGTTGCGCCGGTGAACAAAGTGGCCGACCTGTCACTCAGGTCGATCCGTGATTTGTATGTCGGCTCCAACTCCGCAAGCCTTTTTCTCTGCGCCTCTGTAATCATTATCTATAGTATAGCAATAACATCACTTAAGGGAAAAGCACAAATGAAAACGCCACCCGGTACACCGGGCGCGTTTTCGTCGACTCGGTCGGGTGGCTAAGCCATGTCAGGCGGATATGGACCTGTCGTAGGTACAGATCGTGTCGGAATCATCGAGCTCCGCATGCCCGTCGAGCATCCGGAGGTACGCCCGGTACGCGTTGCGAACTTGCCCCAGGATTATCACGAACAGCAGGCAGCTGATCGCGAAAAAGCCGTGGTAGTTGACTCCGCCCAGGCTCTGGCCGCTCGTTTGGAGCTTGAGCCCGACGAGCAGACAGGTGCCCCAGCAGATGCCGAGGGCGAACAGCGCGTACATATGCCGGCTGAACGCCGTGCGGAGATCGGGTTTGAAGATCCTGTGACGGATTTCATCCAATGCCGCGTGATTTTTCATAACACTCCTTCTGTTGAGGACTCCTGCCTAAGGAAAGGCAATGGCTGCTGCTAGTGTAAACCAGATGTTACGACAGTTCAATGCTGACCGGACAGTGGTCCGAGCCCATCTGGTCGGAGTGGATCTGAGCGGATGCGATGCGTGGGGCTATACTTTCGCTCGCGAGCCAATAATCAATGCGCCACCCGACGTTTCTCGCGCGGGCGTTTGCCCAATGCGTCCACCAGCTGTAGTGGCCGTTGCCCTTGGTAAACAGGCGGAAGGTATCGATGAAGCCGGCATCGAGGAACTTCTGAAAGCCTTCGCGCTCTTCGTTGGTGAAACCATGCTTGCCGACGTTGGGCTTTGGGTTTGCCAGGTCGTCTTCGGTATGTGCGACGTTCAGGTCACCGCAGAATACGACCGGTTTTGACTTTTCCAGTTCTTTGACATGCTCCAGAAATGCCGGGTCCCATTGCTCGTGGCGGAGTTTCAGCCGCGACAAGTCGCCTTTGCTGTTTGGTGTGTAGACGGTTACCACCCAGAATTCGTCATATTCGGCACTGATGATACGGCCTTCCTTGTTCGGATCGCCGTAACTGTCGCCTGCCAGGCCGTACTTCTCGGCGATTTCGTCGGCGAATCCGTTGATGATACTGAGTGGTTTGGTCTTGCTGAAAATCGCCGTGCCGCTATAGCCTGCTTTTTCGGCGCTGTTCCAATACTCTTCATATCCCGCAAGGTCGACTTCTGCCTGTCCCTGCTTCGCCTTGGTTTCTTGGAGGCATAGAATGTCCGGTTGATGGTTTTCGATGAATTTTTGCAGCTCACCTTTATTGATGACCGCGCGGATACCGTTGACGTTCCAAGAGTAGAGTTTCATTGATTTTATTTTATCACGCCTGCTTGATCGCGCGTCTCGCTTCCTTGTCTTGATCGCGGCGTTTGATCGTTTCGCGCTTGTCGTACGTCTTCTTGCCCTTGCCGAGCGCGATGACGAGTTTGATGAAGCGGCCTTTTGTCAGTAAGCGTGTCGGTACGATGGTCAGGCCTTCTTTTTTGCGGGCAGATAGCTCGGCTATTTGTTTACGGTGCGCGAGGAGTTTGCGCGGTTCGGTGTCGATGGTCCTGGCACCCGGCTGGCCTTTCTGATTGAGTTTCAGACTGAAACTGGCGTTGTTAAGCCATAGTTCATCGCTGCGGACGGTCACGAACGCGCCCTTGAGTTGTATATGGCCGTCGCGAGCTGCGCGCACTTCGGGCCCTGTCAGGCTCAGGCCCACCGTCAATTCATCGCCAAGCTCATAATCAAACCGCGCCCGGCGGTTGACGATAGCGGACGGTGCTTGTTTGACGGACTTTTTCTTTGCCATGATACCTTATTGTAACAGATACGACCTGATGGCCTGCTCGCTGAGCACAACGTTACGAACGAGTGGATGGTGGCCCGTTTCAAGGGTCTTGACCGTTACGTTCGACGGGAATTCTTTGCCTTCAAGGTTTTCGAGGTACACTGCCCTGTCGTAGCTTCCGTTTACAAGCAGTGTCGATACGCTGACGCCACTAAGGTCGTGAAACACTGTCGCGCCACCGATGATGTTGCGGTACGAACCTTCTCGCGCCGCCGGAGACATGCTGATGATGTCACTGAAGCTGATGGCCCGTCTGCGGGGTGATTTGCTGCGCGGCATCAGACGAAGCGTCATCCAGTAAACGTGCCTACTCTTGGAGTACAGCATGATACGGTAGCGCCGACCCGTCGCCTTGTGATGTGTGACCATCTGTGAGGTGTCCGTAAAGAGCGGTGGATTGAAAAGCAGTAGCTTGTGAAGCTCGGCTCCGTACTGTACCGCGTAGCGCAGCGCGACCAGCGCTCCCATCGAATGGCCAAGCAGGGTGTATGGTCTTTCGATACTCAGCGTTTCAATGGTGTGATGCACGGCGGCGAGATGGTCGTCATATGTGTAGCTGATTTTCGGTTTGGGTGAGCGACCAAATCCGAGCAGGTCTAATGTAACGACACGGTAATCCGTTTCAAGTTTTTCGCGGATATGTTTGAAATAATGCCCAGACGCCATGTAGCCGTGCAGCATGATAATCGTAGCGCCTTGCCCTGATATTTGGGCATGTAGTAAATAGTTGCTCACTGGTTCATTTTATCATTTGCCAGGCTTTGCTATACTAAGTCACAATGTATAAACGGGTACTACTCAAACTTTCAGGGGAACAGTTGCAGGGCAAATTCGACGGTGGATTCGACGCTGAACGAGCGGCATGGATAGCCGATGAAATCAAGAAAATAAAAGGGGCTGAAGTCGTCATCATGATCGGCGGCGGCAATTATGCCCGCGGCGCGCAGCTCGCAGGTGGTGGCGTGCAGCGCGTGACGGCCGACAATATTGGCATGCTCGCGACCATCATGAACGGTCTGGCGCTCACAGACGTGTTCAACGCAGCTGGCTTGCCTGCCCGCATACTGACGAACATCAAGACCGACCAAGTCGCCGATCAGTTCACTCATCGCCGCGCCCTCTCGCATCTTGAAAAGGGCCGCGTGGTCATCGTGGCGGGGGGTATCGGACGCCCCTACCTTACGACCGACACCGCCGCTGTCAGCCTAGCGCTCGAACTTGACTGCGACGTTATATTGAAAGCGACGAAGGTCGACGGTGTCTACGACAGTGACCCGGTGACGAACGCTGACGCATCGAGGCATGATCGCCTCACCTTGCAGCATGCCGTCGAGAATCCTCACATAAAGGTGATGGACAAAGCCGCGATCGCCCTTGCGGCCGACCACGAGCAGTCAATCGTGGTGTTCGAGTTACTCAAAGAAGGCAATATCGCCAGTGCTATCGCCGGCGAAGCGGTCGGTACGACCATAGCTCACAACTGATCAAGCTATTGTAATTTTGCTTAAAATATGATAAAATAATACTCATAAGCATATACCATGCTTAGTTGTACCTAAACATACCCCCTACTATTACCTGAAAGGGTGATGAGATTGTCTCTCACGAATATGATCATCAGCGGGTTTTTGCTCGCTTGGATCATCCAGGCCGTGTACCACCGCTTTTTCGCCGCCACGAGCGTCACCTGTGACGTTTACGACGACGGATGCGAGGACACGCCGACTCTGTTCGTACACTTGGCCGGATTCATCGGCGACGGGTACACTCAGATCGAGAACATCGTCCCGACGTTTCTCGAGCGCGGAGACCTGGTCACTGTTCACTACGACGGCAGGCTCGGCAAGCGGGCCTCCAAGTTCGACACCGATCTCGTAGTGCGCAAGACGGCCGCGTTCGTCGCAGAAGAGATGAACGATCACGGCTACACGGACCTCGTGTTCGTCGGCACGTCGATGGGTGGCAAGCTCTCCCATCGGATCGCGCAGGTACTCCACCATGAGTATGGCATCGAATCCAAGGCCATCTTGATCGATGCGCCGCTCAGCAGGAACGACCTGCAGCCTTTCATGAAGGTGAGCATCCCGTTCCTGGCTTCGTTGCCATACACCCCGTTCCTCGGAACGTTGATGACGGTTCCGGGGCTGCGGTGGATTCTGATGTTCTTCCTGGTCCCACCTCCCAACAAGAAGCTGGTCGCCCGGCTCTCGGCGGAGGACAAGAATCAAGCCGTTCTTTGCGAGTGGTGAAGCCGCGATGATCATGAAGCAGATCGCGGCGAGCTACCCCAACCCCTGGCGGGACGGCGACGTGGTGTACGTGCGCTCCGAGGAGGACAATGACATTGTCGTCCCGGGCGCGCACGACAGCTGGGTGAGATTCCTCGGATTCTCTCCTCTGAAGTACACGATTCCCGGTGCTGGTCACTGCGCCTACGGCCTTCAGCCCAACGGCTACCGTGAGGCGCTGCCGTGGGT
>CAZGAP010000024.1:6181-13719 GCA_964523935.1 uncultured Candidatus Saccharibacteria bacterium | reverse complement strand
ATCGCATACAGGTTATCTTCCACCTTGTTGACGATATCTTCGATTTCGATTTCGCTGGCGAAGAACTTGCCAACGGACCGACGGATGGCGGTAGAAAGTTTCTCGCGGTCGAAAAGCTCCCGTGTACCGTCTTTTTTCGTCACTGCCAGATTCGGCTTTTCAATCCGTTCGTATGTCGTGAACCGACGTCCATCGGGCGTTTCGCGGCGTCGGCGTATCGTGACACCATCTCCCACCTCGCGTGATTCGATTACCCGACTATCGCCAATGTTTATCTGAGCGCTCACACTGCCCTCCTATTGTTCGTCTGTGTTTTTGCGTTTCTTGCGGCGGCGAAGGAATGCCGGGGTATCGGATTCATCTTCCTCTTCGGTTGGCGTATCCCATATATTGCGAGTCGGCTCTTCGGCGAAACTGGCCTCTGGATCATGTTTGTCGAGGTCAAGATCGACGCTTTCAACTGTTTCGTCACTGACGCCCTTTGCTTCGACTTCGTGCACGTGATCCGCTTTTGCATCGAGTGATACTTCCTGCTGATGGAAGAAGTCGCTATCAAATCCGGTCGCGATGACGGTTATAATGAGTTCGTCTTCAAGGTCTGGCTTGAGGGTTGCACCGAAGATGATGTTCGCATCCGGAGACACAGCACTGGTAATGATTTCTGCCGCTTCTTGGATTTCGGACATCGACATGTCGTAGCCACCCGTTACGTTGAACAGGACTCCCTTGGCACCGTCAATCGATACTTCGATGAGCGGTGATTCGATGGCCTGTTGTGCTGCTTGCGCTGCGCGGTCATCGCCACTTGCCCGGCCAATACCCATAAGAGCACTGCCGGCATTACTCATAATCGCTTTGACATCGGCGAAGTCGAGGTTGATAAGACCATGCTCGGTGATGAGTTCTGAAATACCCTGAACACCTTGTCGCAAGACATCGTCTGCGATCTTGAACGTCTCAAGAAGTGGTGTCCGCCGGTCAATCGTCTGCAACAACCGGTCGTTAGGAATCGTGATGAGCGTGTCGACTTGGCGTCCAAGCTGGTTGACCGCCCATTCCGCGTTGACGCGGCGCTTCTCGCCCTCGAAGCTGAACGGCTTCGTCGCGACACCGACAACAAGAATACCAAGCTCACGAGCGATTTCCGCGACGACATATCCCGCCCCGCTCCCCGTACCACCGCCGGCGCCTATGGTGACAAAGACCATATCCGCGCCTTCAAGAGCGTCTTTGATCTCATCGCGTGATTCGTTAGCTGCGGCCTCTCCGACCGAAGGATCAGCACCGGCGCCCAAGCCGCCTGTCGTTGCATGACCCAGATGAAGCTTGATGTCAGCCCTGCTGTTATGGAGCGCCTGCGCGTCGGTATTCATCGCTATGAACTGCACACCACTGAGTCCCGCGTCTTTCATGCGGTTAATGGCACTTCCACCTGCACCTCCGACGCCAATGACTTTTATGCTGGCAAATGTCTGTATCTCGCTTGGTGTTACTTCCGGCATTGCTACTCCCTCGTCTTATTCCTATCTAGTATATCATCGTTATGCACAAATCAACCCTTGTGCGATCATGCCTTCAGTCGACCGAACAACTTTTTTAATATTCCGCCTGCCTGGCCTGCTGCGGCTTTCGCTCGGCCACCTGTCATCGGCTTACCGTGCGTGTGTCCGCCCTCGGCATCGATCAGCATGAGACCTGCCGCGGCTGCGAACTGTGGTTCGTCGAGATGCTCCGCGACACCCCCATAACCTTTCGCGCTGCCGATTTTGACCGCCAACCCGAGAGATTCTTTAGTATATGCGACGATGCCCTTGAGCTTCGCCCCGCCACCTGCCAGTACGACGCCGCTTGGGAGCTTGGCGTGACGACCGGCTTTCTTCAGTTCTTTCGTGATCGCCTCGAATAACTCCTCTAAGCGAGCTTCTATGATCTCATCTACGTCGCTCCTGGCGAAATCAAACGTCTCCTTGTCGATTTTGACGCTGACCGTTTCGCTTCCCTCCTGGGGAACGGCGGAGCCATGGGCAAGTTTCACTTTTTCGGCGATTTCAGGATCGGTCTTGAGACCGATAGCGAGATCGTTCGTGATGTTATTGCCGCCGACCGGAATGACACCAGCATACTGCAAATCACCCTCTTCGAAAATCGCGATGCTCGTCGTTGCACCACCTAGATCGATGACCGCAACGCCATTTTCAAGCTGCTGCTCATTGAGAACCGCGCGAGCGGCAGCCACGACACTCGGGGTCACGACATTAGGGCTCACCTTGGCCATTTCAAGGGCGCTATGAAGGGCCGACACGTTGGGTCCGAGCGCCGAGATGACATTCGCGTTGATCTCCAGGCGCGTCCCCGTCATTCCTACCGGATCCTTGATGTTGTCTTGTCCGTCCAAGCGGTAGCTATGAGGCACGACATCCAAGATTTCACGGTTCGCGGGCACTTTACCGACAGTCGCTACTTCCGTCAGACGAGCGATATCTTCATCTCCCACCAAATGATCCGCAGCACCGACCGCGATCATACCGTCAGTCGTGGTGCTGAGTATATGGGCGCCATTGATACTGACCGTCGCCGCGTCAACCTGGTACCCGCTCATACGCTCCGCTTCACCTAGCGCATCGTCAATCGCTTGAGCGGGGCCATTTAAGTGGACTATCGTACCTTTGCGCATACCGTTGTTCGGCACCTCTCCGACCCCAACTATGGTTGGCGCCCCGGTCGTCGCATCCAAATGTCCGACGACGCAGCGGACAGTAGTGGTACCGATATCAATACCGACGGCATATCGAGAGCTATCTTGCATGTCTCGTATTATACTCATCCTCCGGCATTTTGAACAGCCGTAAGTACTTTGGATACCTTATTCCATAGCTGTTATAGTATGAGGGTGAAACTTGGTATATTCGACAGCGGAATCGGCGGCGAAGCGGTCGCCTCAGCCCTGCAGCAGACATTCCCCGACGCGGAAATCCTGGTCGTCAACGACAAGGAGAACGTTCCCTATGGCACTAAAACCGAACAGGAGATACAACGGCTGACGACCGCAGCCATCCAGCCACTCATCCATGCGCAGTGCGACGTCATAGTCATCGCTTGTAATACGGCGACCGCCCTCGCAATCGAACATCTCCGCGCGGCGTATCCCGATCAAAAATTCATAGGCATAGAACCAATGGTCAAAGCAGCTGCCGCTCTTACCAAATCGAATATTATCGCCGTCTGCGCGACCCCAGCTACCCTAGCAAGCCACCGCTACCAGGGTCTGAAGAACGAATACGCCGATGCGCTGAGCGTTATCGAGCCCGACTGCAGTGATTGGGCCTATTTGATCGAGAACAACGAACTGAACCATGACCATATCGAATCAATCATCCGTGACATATGTGACCAAGGCGCCGATGTGATAGTGCTTGGCTGCACCCACTATCATTGGATCAAAGAAAGCATCGCCGAAGCCGCCGCCGAACGTGCCGTCGTCATTGAGCCGTCAGAGGCGATCGGTCGCCGCGTCAAACAGCTTTTAAAGCTGGGTTAGAATTTCGGCACCGTCTTCGGTGATGAGAACTGTGTGTTCGAAGTGCGCAGCCAAGCTACCGTCTTTCGTCGAAATGGTCCATTCGTCATCAGGATCGGTATAAACGCGCTCTCCGCCCAATGTCGCCATCGGCTCGATTGCAACCGTGTCGCCTGGCTGAAGCAGTGGGCCGCTGCCTTTTTTGCCGTAATTCGGCACATCAGGCCCCATGTGCATCTCGTGTCCAACACCATGTCCGACCAGTTCCCGGATAATCCCTAGTTTGCCAGTCGCCAATACTTTTTCGACGGCAGCACCGATATCTCCAGTATGCGTCCCCCGGCCCTTGATGGCATCGATACCGGCATACAGGCTTCGCTCCGTAAGATTCAACAGATGCTTCACCGCGCCACTTGGCTGCTCTCCGATAACCATCGTGAACGCACTGTCGGTTTTCATACCCTTGTACGTAATGACAAGATCGAAACCGATGACATCACCCTTTTCGAACGGATGGTCAGTTGGCACGCCGTGAACAACGGCATCATTCACGCTGATGCAAATGACCGCAGGAAAGTCAGGGACGGGCTCTTTGTATGTAGGCGTAGCGCCAAGGCGTGCAATTTCTTTTTCGACCCATTCATTGACCTGCCAGCCAGTCATGCCGACGGCAACGTGGTTTTTCAGGCCCTCAAAAACCGTCGCGAGGATTTTTCCTCCATCTCGCATAGCGTCGATTTGTGCAGGTGTCTTAGGCGGCTGGCTCATTCGCAAGTTCGTGAGCTTCCAGCTCTTCCATGATTCGGTCATGCACCTGTCCGACGGTACCGACGCCATCGATGTGCACGATATTGATGTTCTGTTCCGTGAGATATGAAAGGATCGGATACATTTCAGTACGATATATCTTCAACCGTTCGTCGATCGCTTCGGGCGTATCATCGGCGCGCCCTCGAACTTCGAGACGTTTAAGGAGCTCGCTTTTCGGCACTTCAAGGACAACCACGAGTTTGATATCGCGGCCATGGTGGGTACGGTTTTCCACCAGCCATGTAGCCTGGCTCATTTCGCGAGGATATCCGTCAAGGATAACGTTATCGATAGTATGCGACCGCTTGATCGCATCGCTCATAAGTTCATTCACTTTTTGCGGGTCGACCAGCTTACCGGTCTGCATTTCCTTTATAAGCTCGAGGTCGTGCGTATCACGCAGCAGCTGCCCCGCACTCAGCCATCGCCAGCCATTACGAGCGGCGAGCATCTGCCCCTGGACACTCTTACCAGCACCGGCAGGACCAAAAAATACAATCATGCAACCTCCTTGGTTAATTCAATGATTCTTTAACGATTCGGGCAAGTAGCGCGCCGTCAGCACCGTTACCGACCTGCTGTTTCACGGCACCGATCACTTGACCCATACCCTTGCTATCAGTGACGCCGAGTTCGGCGATTTTCGCCGTGATGATTTCACGGAGTTTTTCTTCACTGATTTGTTCCGGCAAATAGTGCGCGAGCACTTCCGCTTCCTTGCGCTCGGTTTCCGCAAGCTCCGGACGCCCGTTCTGTTCATAAACGGTGATACTTTCGTTGCGCTTCTTTACTTCCCGTGCAACGATCTTTTCGATTTCCTCGTCGCTCAGTCCGGTCTCGCGTTTTCCCTGAGCTACTTCTTCGTTTAAAATCGCAGCCTTCAGATTGCGCAACGTATCGCCGACAAAACGATTGCCGCCCAATAGAGCGGCTTTCGTATCATCTTGAATTCGCTGAGCCAGGGCCACTGTTAGCGGAGCCCCAATCGTGCCTTAGCAAGCTTCTCAGCTTTTCGTTCCTTACGGATAATCGCCTTCTGGCGGCGCTCAGTCTTACTGATGTCCTTGTTGAAGCGCATAGATGCTTTTGCCTCAGCCAAGACACCGCTCTGTAGAACTTTGCGGTTGAAGCGGCGAATGATGTTCTCGTTCGCTTCTTTCTCGTCTTTACGTGTAACTTGTACCATATGAATTGTATTGTAACAGGGATGAGTGATATCTGCAACCCCTACTGGCCCACGCGCCTTAATCTTAAAAACATTCGCAGTTCTACTGCGTAAAACAATCAATCAACTCTGTGACATCCGCAGCCACCCGAGTACCGAGAGTCGGAAAAGACGGAGTAATTCACGAGAGTAAAGTCGATTTTAAATAACTAAAATCAATAAAATCGACCGCTTGCGTTCTCGAGTGACCGGCTCTTGCGAGGAGCGGGACGCGGCGTGGCGAGGCAGTCACGAGTTTTTTGATTCTTTTTGTCGATACAAAAAGAAGATTCTTGGTTCTTGGAATCACAAGAACAAAAAAATGATTTACTAACAACTGGATTCCAGATCAAGTCTGGAATGACGGGTGCAGAGATTAATTTTTTTAATAATGAAAAGAGCCCGCCCCGAAGGAGCGCTTCCGCCGAGACGAATCTCGCGGGCTCAACTTCAGGACGGGCAATGTGCGACTGCAGGCATGGTATCGACCGGCTGGATGTCGTACAGTGCCTCAGTCGCAAGTCGGTACGCACACTCATGTATCTGCATATAACCACCTGTGCGAGATGCGTTCGCCGCGTTGACCTTATCTTTTTTATAGGTTTCCGCCTCTGGCTTGTAGGCAAACGCCGCGAGGAGTCTGCGATGCCCTGCATACTCCCTTCTGACTAACTTGTCACGGATATACGTCCGGTACGAAAATGCAGGCACGGTTTCAAAGACGCCGTGCAATTCCTGGGGTTCCATGATTTCCTTCGTGTCGACGATGTACAGGTGCGTGATTATTGTAACGTTTCGTCCGATACATGCAAGGTTAAGCTATTTCCAGATGCAGTAAACGCCCCTCGACCGAACGCCTACCATTCCATTCGTTGATGTCCGGCTGATACCAAACGCTCACCGTCTCGCCAGGCTCGGCAAAGAAATGCTCGGGTGCACTAAATGCCAGAAAATCCAGCCGCTTTCCTGCTTGATCTTGCAGCTGTAACTTCACATGTTGACCCTCTGCTCCCATGCGTTTTACATTTACAACGATAAGCTGTTCTGACTTGATAATTGGTTGCGGATTCCCACTGCCAAACGGTTCAAGTGTTGTGATTTGCTCTATAAGTTCTTCTGACACATGTTCAAGTGTTGTCGAAATGTCTGCTTTTGGTAACAGTAACAGTTGTTGGTTATGTAGTTGTTGTTTTTTATAAAAATCATTGACCCTTTGGCGAAATGCAGCGATGCTGGCCGTTGGTAATGTCACGCCTGCAGCCAATTTATGTCCGCCGCCTTTTGTAATAATGTCATCACTGGCCCGTATAGCGTCAGCAGCACTAAAGTCACCGTAACTCCGCGCCGATCCCTTTGCTTCCCCGCCCATTTCTTCGAGCACGAATGCGGGCTTGGCGTACTTTTCTAATAGTTTCGCCGCAACGATACCGACAATGCCGTGATTCCAACCTACACCACTTACCACGAGCACCGGATCATTGCTGTATATTTCCGCTTGTTTGATTGCTTCTTTCAAAATCACGTCCTGATCAGCCCGTCTGGCAGCGTTGAGCGCGTCAAGCTGCTGTGCTTTTTCTAGGGCGTCCATTCCATCAGCTGCTCGCAACATATCCAGCGCAATCTGTGCGGTCTCGAGCCGCCCAGCAGCATTCATCCGAGGCCCTAAACCAAAACCTAAACTCCTTGCGTTCACCTTACCTGACTCCACCTTCGCGACCGCCATGAGCGCCCGTAAGCCCGACCGACGAGTTTGCGCCAATACCTTGAGGCCCCAAAATACATTGACGCGATTTTCATCCACCAATGTCACGACATCGCACACAGTCCCCAGCGCCACCAAATCAAGGAGCCACTTCTCTTGGCCCTCAGGTAACCCCTGCAGCTTTGTTTGAAGAGCCTGGACTAATTTAAAGGCAACACCCACGCCAGGCAAGTCAAGAAATGGATAGATTTTGCCCGCCATTTCTGCGTCTGGTTTGATGCAGAAATTTTCATATTGGTCAGGAT
>CAZGAP010000024.1:3563-6127 GCA_964523935.1 uncultured Candidatus Saccharibacteria bacterium | reverse complement strand
CAGCAAGTAAACGCTTCGGGTTGATGACAGCGACAGCTGGTGGCTGTTCAGGCGCAACATTATGGTGATCGGTCACGATGACGTCGACGCCAAGTTCGCCCGCGCGGATGATTTCCTTCTCGCTCAGGCTACCACAGTCAACAGTGATGATCAGTTGCGCACCGCTACTTGCGATCCGCTCGACCGCGTCGACCGTCATGCCATAGCCTTCGACGAAGCGATTCGGTATGAACGCATCGACATGCGAAAAACCGAAACTCCGCAGTGCGTCCAGCAGCACTGTTGTCGCAGTCAATCCGTCGATGTCATAATCGCCGTAAATCGTTATTTTGTCTTGCCGCGCGAGCGCCTGCTCTAACCGCTCGACTGCCCGGTCCATGTCAGGAAGCAGGAACGGATCATGCTTGGCGTCATAACTTGGATTCAAAAAAGCGTCGCGTGCTTTGCCCGTTAGCCCGCGAGCTTTTAAAATCTCATCAAATAAGTTCATCCGTTAAATGTCGGCGCTGGTTCGTTTCGGACGTGCGGACTGCTGCTGGGATTTGATCACGATGCTTTGCAGCTCCTTGAAGATCGTAAACTGTTTGTTCGTCGAATAGATCTTCGTGTTACCCTGTTTCTCACTCGACAGAAAACCTACTTTTTCCAAACGCTTCAGTTCGCGCTGGATATTGCCGGGATCTTCCTTGATAAGCTTGGCCAGACCGCGCACATGAGTGCGAAAATCCGGGTATTTGGCATAGACAACAACTATTTTGCGCCGTACCCGTGAAGTAATAAAAACGTCTAGCATAGTCTCCCTTTATCGCACCTTCGTGTCGCCTTCGTTACTCACTATCTTACACTTTCTTACAACACTACACAAGTGGTTTTTTTCGCTGCTCAGCGCCATTTAAGCACTATCTGATTGATTTTTGCGATGGTTTCCTCGTGTGAGGGCAGGTCGTTTTGCTCGTAATAGTGATCGGTATCGAGGTAATTCGGCTTGACGTCCAGTATATGCAGCTCGTCGGCTGCCATGTGGACCTTGTCGACCATTTCCACGCTCGCGACGGGTGCGACGATGACAAGGCGTTCGATGCGTACCGGCTTCATGAAATCCAGCGCCACGTCGAGAACCGTCATGTCATGCAAGCCGTCGGACACAAGGATGATCGTATGGTCCTGCAGCATGTCGTGATCGATAATTCCTCCGTCGCCGATCAGCCGGTTGATACGATGAAAGGCTTCCCTCTTCTTCTCTTCGAAGTAACCGTACATTTCGGTTTGGTATTCACTGATTTCTGTCGCAGCCAGGTCGCTGTTGAATGTAAACCTGCCCTCCTGGGACACCGCGCCGAGCGTCTGATTCTCTCCGGGCACCTCGACGTTTTCCGAAACAAGCATCGTCATGATGCAGTGCAACCGTTCCGCTATCGGCTCGGCCACTGCGACACCTCCGTCCGAGAGCGCGACCACCGCGACGTTCTCGTACCGGTATTTATCGAACAGCAAATCGGCCAATTGTTCGCCCGCATTCGCCCGGCTTTGGAAATACATCATATAGACCAAGTATAATCGATAGCATGCACTATTACGAGGTAGCGCCTAACAGACTGATCCGGCCGTCGAGCGCGGTCTTTACGTATGCGTCGGAGCAGCCCCTTGCACCCGGTCTCATCGTATCGGTGGAAATTGGCAAAAAACAATACCCGGGGATCGTCATGCGCGAAGTAAGCAAACCTACTTACGAGACAAAGCCTGTCACCAGTGTCATCGAAAGTCGTCCGTTGCCTGAGCAGCTCGCGAGGCTCGCCGAATGGATGTCTGGGTATTACGGCACTCACCTTGCCCAGGTCCTGCAGACCATCCTTCCTGCGGGCATCCAGAAAAATCGCCGACTTAAAGCCAAATCCACCTCTGAAAACATCAGAATCCGAACAAATTTTGTACTCAATGAAAATCAGGCCCAGGCCGTGCGTACGATTACGGAAACGGCCAAAGGATCCCTACTCCTCCATGGCGTCACCGGTTCCGGCAAGACGGCCATATATATTGAGAGCGCGAAGCACATGCTTGCCACGGGCAGATCCGTGATCGTTCTTGTGCCCGAGATCGCCCTGACTTCTCAGCTCGTCGATGAGTTTTCGCATCATTTCGAAAACGTCATTCTGACCCATTCCCGTCAGACCGAAGCAGAGCGGCACGCCGCCTGGAAGGAAGCCTTGTCCGCAACGACACCACACGTCGTTATCGGACCCCGCTCCGCGCTCTTCATGCCGCTGCACGACATCGGTCTCATCGTCGTTGACGAGGCACATGAACCTAGCTTCAAGCAGGAACAGGCGCCTCGCTACTCAGCCCTTCGGGCCGGCAGCATATTGGCAGACCTTCATCAGGCACCACTCGTCCTGGGTAGCGCGACTCCCCTCGTGGCCGATTATTACGTCGCGTCTATGACCAACCACCCTATCATCACGTTGCCAGAACGGGCGCAGACGGACGCCGTCAAACCGGAAATCGAGCTTGTCGATATGACGAAGCGGACTTACTTCAAGCGACACCGCTTCCTCTCGGATACGCTC
>CAZGAP010000024.1:3323-3551 GCA_964523935.1 uncultured Candidatus Saccharibacteria bacterium | reverse complement strand
GAAGAAACGGTCGCGAACGGCAACCAGGTTCTGATGTTCCATAACCGCCGTGGTAGTGCCAGCACGACGCTCTGCGAGCAGTGCGGATGGTCCGCTGCGTGTACGCGGTGCTTCTTGCCGCTCACCCTCCACTCGGACCAACATGTGCTCAGATGCCATGTCTGCGGCTTGACCGAAAAGGTACCGACGAGCTGCCCCGTCTGCGGTTCGGGGTCGATCATTCATAAA
>CAZGAP010000024.1:502-3297 GCA_964523935.1 uncultured Candidatus Saccharibacteria bacterium | reverse complement strand
GAACTCTACGGCGGCGACATTGATATCATCGTTGGCACCCAGGTTATCGCCAAAGGCCTTGATTTGCCGAAGCTTCGCGCCGTTGGCGTCATCCAAGCCGACGCCGGATTGTCGCTGCCCGATTACGCCTCAGCCGAGCGCACCTTCCAACTGCTCGCCCAGGTCGTCGGGCGTGTCGGGCGCTCCCATCACCCCACGTCAGTCATCGTGCAGTCATACCAGCCTACTCATTTCGCCGTTGTCGACGGCCTGCATCAGAACTATCGGCATTTCTACGATTTGACGCTCGAGGAGCGTCGACGCGCGCGCTTCCCTCCCTTCGTGTACCTACTGAAGCTGACCTGTGTCTACAAGACCGAGCGTTTTATGAACGCCAGCGCGATACGTACAGATGGCAGTTGACCCTGAAATCACCGAAGCGTGCCGATTTGGTAGCCTTACTCCAGCATGTACCCCCGACCCATTGGCAGTATGAGCTCGACCCTATCAGCCTGCTCTAGCCATTCTCTGTTATACTGGTGGTACTCACCATGAAAAAAGAAGATATCATCACCCTCCCGAACCCCCATCTGCGCCAAAAATCGCAAAAAGTCGTTCCTGCGAACGGCAATGTCAGCCAGTTGATCAATGATATGACAGCCGCCGCTCTCGACTGGGAAGATAGCAGACCGCATGAGATTAGCGCTGCGCTAGCCGCCGTGCAGATCGATCGCCTGGAACGGGTGGTTATCGTCCGAAGTGACTTCGAGAACAAAGAAAGTCGCGACTTCACGGTACTCATCAATCCGGAAATCGTAAAGTACGAGGGCTCAATCGAATCTGACTACGAGGGATGTTTGAGCGTGAAAGAAACCTATGGCAAAGTCCCCCGTCATACCAAAATCCGCGTCAGAGCTATGGACGCCGACGGCAACCCGATCCGCTTCAAGGCCAGTGGCTTCCTGGCGCGTGTCATCCAGCACGAGATCGACCATACGAACGGTATCGTGTTCGTCGACCACATCAAAGATGACCCCAACGCCTTTTACAGGCTCAATTCCAAAGGTGACCTGGAGCAGCTTGATTATGAAAATGACATCGCAACCAATAGTATTCTTTGGGACTGAGGACTTCAGTCTCGGCGCGCTTAAGGCTCTCGTGGAGGGCGGCTTCAACGTCGCTGCCGTCGTCACCAAACCTGATTCGCCCCAAGGAAGAGGCCACCGACTAACACCCCCGAAGGTCAAAGTTTACGCCGAAGAGCACGGTATACCTGTTTGGCAGCCGTCAAAGCTCAGTGAGATCAATGACGAGATTTCCCAGCTCGATACGCCTGCGGGTGTACTGGTCAGTTACGGTAAAATCATCCCGCAATCGATACTCGATCTGTTTACACCGGGAATCATCAACGTGCATCCGTCACTTCTGCCAAAATACCGTGGCCCGTCACCTATCGAGACCGCGATTATCATGGGCGACCATAAGACCGGCGTCAGTATCATGAAATTGATTTCGGAAATGGATGCGGGTCCTGTCTACAAGCAAATCGAATTACCCCTAAGCGGTGCTGAAACCGCGACCGAACTGTACCAAACGCTTGGCGACAAAGGTTCAGAGCTGCTCGTTGACTCGCTGCCATCAATTCTGGACGGCTCAATCATACCCGAAGAACAGGACGACGACCAATCGACCTACTGCAACCTTATCAAAAAATCCGATGGCGTCATCGACTGGAACGAACGGGCTGAAATAATCATAGCCAGGATACGCGCCTACCAGGAGTGGCCAAAAAGCAGAACCACTCTAGGTGACGTCGAAGTTATTATCACGAATGCGGAAGCTCTCCCGTACGGTAGTCATACCGACCCTGGAAATATCACTTTGGAAAACGACAGTCTTATCATCGAAGCCGGACGAGGCTCCGTACGCATACTGACACTCAAACCGCTCGGCAAAAAAGAAATGCCCGTATCGGCATTTCTCTCTGGGTACCGCTTCCAACTCGGTCTTTAAGCGGCAGGTGCCTGAGGAGGTTGCTGAGCTGGCGGTTGTTGCCCGTTGCCGAGGATAGCATCTCGGTTGGCGATGATTTCACCCTTCAGCTCTTCGAGAACTACTTTAACGACGTCCCTGTAGTCAGGCCGGTTCACTTCAAGCCATTTGGTCGCGACGTATTCCGCTTTCAAGCCCGGATCAGTTGGATCAAGTTGCAGCGCTTGCTGCATACGCTGAAAAATCTGGTCGTTCATATAGTCTTGAACATGCGATGCCAGCCAACCGTCAATCGTCGCCTGGTCGCGGTCAATGATTTTTTCGAATTCTTCAAGCTGCTGGTCGGTGAGGCCGTCGGATAGACGGGTGCCGACACGCAACTCCAACTCTTCATAGATATGCTGCAAAAACGCTTGTTTTTGCTCGTCAGGCAGCGTATTCAGTCCGATATCTGCCAAAAATTTGTCGTCTAATTGAAACATCTGTATTTGCCCCTATTGATGATTGATGCTTTATCTGATTGTAGCATGCCAGCCCCTTGAGTCATAATGGAAGTATTTTATATATGTATATTGACATTTTGTCATTTTTATGATAGAATGTAAGCATAATTATCATTTGGGATAATCGCACCTTGAAACGACCTACCGCCACGCCGCAGTAGGCACGGTAACAGCCAGAGGAGATTCAGCTCCCCTATCTGTTACCGTGTCCACTCAGAGAGTGAACGGTAGGTACCATCAGTACACACGCCATGTGTGCCGCCAGGTACCACAAAACCCGTCGGCCCACACTCGAGTTGTGCCGACATCCAACCCACGATA
>CAZGAP010000024.1:0-416 GCA_964523935.1 uncultured Candidatus Saccharibacteria bacterium | reverse complement strand
GATCAACGAAGCCATCGGCATCGTGGTCGGCCGCATGATGGACGTCGCCGAGGAGCACCACACCCGGGACTCGGTGATCTACATCGAATCCGCTGAGAAGGTCGCCCTCCTGGTGTTGGACCTCCCCACTCCGGGGTATGCCGCACACGTGGCGGCAGCCCTGGAGAAAGACAAGTCGTTGTCTCAGTTGATCGATCAGGCCAAGGCCAGTGGCTTCGCACCCCAGGGTGAGTTGCCGAACCAGCCGTCGCCCGAACCGAAGCAGCCGGCAAACAACACGGCAGTCCAGCTCGAGGAGGCCCAAGGAATTCTCCGTACCTCGGAGCGCTTCCGCGGGGAACTGCTCACCGCCGCCGGACTGCCACTCAGCGATCCCGGCGATGGTCGTGCCCACCACGAAGCGGTCAGGGCCATCC
>CAZGAP010000023.1:0-14174 GCA_964523935.1 uncultured Candidatus Saccharibacteria bacterium | reverse complement strand
GCCCTACAGCGATAGAAGTTATATCGGCGTACTTGGCCCGACGCGGCAAAGTTACGGCAAAGTCATGCGGCTAGTACGGCATGCGGGCGCTATGCTTGAGGAGGTACTATAAATGAATATCATCGACCAATTCACGAGTTTCATTACGACCGTCATCAACGCGATTGTCACGGCGATCGTATCCGTCATCAACGCGATCGGTGATGTCATCATCAGTATCATCAATGCTATCGGAAATGTGTTCTAAGGAGTAATTATGGCAAAAGCGAAAAAACAAGACGAAACAGAACAGCAAGTCGCAGAACTGACGGCTGATTTGCAGCGAACGCGTGCGGATTTTGAGAACTACCGCAAACGTGTCGAGCAAGACATCGCGTCCGCGCGAAGTGCAGGCCAGGCCGGCGCGATACTGAAACTTTTGCCGGTTATCGATAACATCGAGCGGGCGATCGCGCACCAGCCGCCAGAACTCCAAGATAACAAGTGGGTACAGGGAGTCACGGGACTGGTCAAGAACCTCGAAAAGTCCCTTGAGGCACTGAATCTCAAGCGCATCGACGCTGCGCCAGGAGCAGCCTTCAACCCGGAACTGCACGAAGCGATCCAGTTCGACGAAGAAGCGGAAGGCGACCAAGAAGTTATCGCTGAAGAATTGCAGGCCGGCTATACTCATAACGGTGCACCAATCCGTCATGCCATGGTCAAAGTAACGCGTAAATAACACCGTATTAATCAAACAAGGAGTCATCGTGGCGCAATCCAAGTACGTGATCGAAGCAAAGAACCTACGAAAATCATACGGCAAGAATGATGTCCTCAAGGGAATCAGTTTGAAAGTGGAGCGTGGCACAATGCTCGCATTGCTCGGGCCTAACGGTGCTGGCAAGACGACCACGGTTCGGATACTGAGCACGTTGCTCGGGTTCGATAGCGGCACGGTGACTGTCGAAGGCTTTGATGTCAAAGACCAGGCCGACGACGTCAGGGGTGTCATCGGATTGACCGGGCAGTCAGCCGCGGTTGACGAAATGCTCACTGGCCGCGAAAACTTGATCATGATGGGCAGGCTGTACCACTTGACGACTAAGAGCGCCAAAGCGCGGGCAGAGGAACTGCTTGAGCAATTCGACCTGGTCGACGCGGCTAACCGACCTGCGAAGACGTATTCTGGCGGTATGCGACGACGGTTGGACTTAGCTGTCAGCCTTATCGCGACCCCGCCGGTCATTTTCTTGGACGAACCGACCACGGGCCTCGACCCACGGTCGAGAATCGCTATGTGGGAAATTATCAACCGTCTCAAACAAGAGGGTGCGACAATCCTGCTGACAACCCAGTACCTCGAAGAAGCAGACCAGTTGGCCGATAAGATTATCGTGATCGACGGCGGCAAGGTTATCGCGGAAGGAACGGCCAAGGAGCTGAAATCAAAGGTGGGTCATGACCGACTTGAGCTCGTGTTCGATACGGCAAAAGCATACAAGGCGGCGCTCGCTGAGCTAGGCAATTCGGTCCAGGAGCAGAACGATGATGAAAAATCGGTTACTATCGTACTGAAGGATACGAACGCGGACGTACGAAAAGTTCTTGATACTTTGCAAAAAGCGAAGCTCAAATTCGAAAGCATGGCCGTGCATAAGCCGACGCTCGATGACGTCTTCTTGTCGCTGACCGGAAAAGAAAAAAAGAACGATAAGGAGAACGCGTAATGGCTGTTGAACTGGAATTCGAGAACAAACCGAAGCTATGGCTGTCATTCGTCGACTCATTGACGATGATCAAACGAAGTAGCACGCATATCATTCGCAACACCGACCAACTGCTCGGAACGTTTTTCCAGCCAATCATGTTCCTTGTGCTGTTCACGGCGGTGTATAGTGGATCAATCAATACCGGAACCGGTGAAAGCTATGCCAATTTCCTTATGGCCGGACTGATCGTCCAGACGCTCGCTTTCGGATCGACGACGACCGCGCTCGCTGTGGCAAGTGATCTCCAAAAAGGCATCATCGACCGTTTCCGCAGTCTGCCGATGAGTAATCTCGCCGTATTGACCGGACATGTCATCTCCGACGTGTTCAGGAATGTCATATCGACCGTGGTGCTGATTGTCGCGGGTCTGGTGATCGGCTTTAGACCAGATGCGTCTCCTGTCGACTGGCTGATGATCGCAGGCTTCACCATACTTTTGACACTTGCGTTCTCATGGCTGTCCGCGATACTCGGCGTGGTCGCGAAGAGTGTAGAGGGTGTTCAATGGCTTTCATTCATCATCGTTTTCCCACTGACTTTCGCGTCCAGCGCGTTCGTCAAGCCTGAACTGATGACATCGTGGCTGCGACCGTTCGCCGAAAACCAGCCTATTACCCATATCGTCGATACGTACCGATCACTCCTTATCGGAACGCCGCTTGATGATTCTTGGTGGATCGCACTCCTGTGGCTAATCGGTATCATTGTCGTTTCGATGCCAGTCGCGGCATGGCTTTTCAAGCGCAAAACGACTAGTTAGCGGATCGTTTTTTACGTGTTTTCGTCACGATCGTTGCGATGACGACAATGGTAATCGCGGCAAGAAGTGGCAATACTATCGTGAAGCTGCCGCTGCTCATGAATTGCTGGAATGTGCCGGTGTTTGGCGCTCCTACAGATTGGACCGTGTCGGCGCACGTCCCAAAATCCCCGGCTCCGTAAGCACTGTTGGCACTTTCGGCACAGTTGTATGTTGCCATAATTACTAAATTCTCCTATTGCTATCCTAACATAAACGGTATACCATGAAATAGTTAAGATAAATAAGTGAGGGGAAAAAATGCCAAATCTAGGTACACCAGAACTAATTATTATTTTGTTAGTCGTTCTATTGCTCGTAGGTGGTAAGAAACTGCCAGAACTTGCAAAAAGCGTTAGCGTTTCATTGCAAGAACTACGCAAGGGTGTAAGCGGTGATGCGAACAAGAGCGCAAAAACCGAAGCTGCCAAAAGCGAATAAGCAAAACCAACAGCCGTCAACCGAATTAACGTTTCTCGAGCATGTGTACGAAGTGCGTACTCGGGCTTTTTGGGTGGTATTATCCGTTATTGTCGCGTCAGCGGCAGGATTCCAGTTTAAAGACCAGTTAATTGGTGCCGTTATGGCGCCATTGCACGGAGAGAAGCTCGTATACCTAACTCCAGGCGGTGGGTTTAGCTTCATATTCACTTTGTCGATTTACTTCGGCTTGCTTGTTACGATACCTATTATTATTTATAACTTGTATCGTTTCTTGCAACCGCTCCTGAAGCGTTCATCGAAACGTATTCTAGCTTCGTTTATGATCATGTCGACCCTGCTCGCCATGGCGGGTGCGGCGTTTGGCTATTTTGTCACTATTCCCGCTGCGTTGAATTTCCTTTCAACGTTTGCCGGCGATGCGGTCACACCTAACCTAACGGCTGAATCGTATCTCAATTTCGTCGTTTCGTACGTCCTTGGGCTTGCTTTACTGTTCCAGCTTCCCCTCATACTCTTTTTGCTGGATCACATAAGGCCGTTTCCTCCCGGTACGCTTATAGCGACGCAGCGCTTCGTTATCATCGGGGCCACCGTCGTTGCCGCGGTCATCACTCCGACGCCCGATGCGGTCAATATGGCGCTCGTGGCGGTTCCGATCGTTACGATCTACGAAGTAGGAGTCATGGCTGTCTTTACGCGTAGCAGGGTTCGTCGAGCGCGGAATAAGAAGGAAGTTTACGTACCTAATGTACAGGCCACTCCTCTTTCCGCAACCATCGAAGAGATCGCGCACGCAGCGATCGCGGATCAAAAGCACGCCGCTCCAACTGCAGCGGCCCCGGCCGTCGTGCAGCCAGTAAGAAGCGTTGATGGTTTCAATAAATCGACAAGTTATGCGCAGCCACTTGTAGCGCAAACCAAACGGGATGAATTACTGAAACGGCAGCAACTGCAAGCAGCCGTCAGGCAGCAATCAGTACGATCCATAGACGGTTTCTCGCGAACGCGACAGAACGTGCTTGACGGTAATACGCCAGCTATCGTTTAATGAATGCATAAGCAGCAAGGAATCAGGATGGCAATCAAGACACAAGTAGACGCGCTCCTCAGCAAAAAAATGGACCGCGAAAATTTCATCAAGCATGTCGCCATAGGCATGGTTGCGATTTCTGGTGTCGGGGCTGCGCTAAGACTACTCGCTCCCCAGCAAAAACAATCACGCCCCTCATCTGCCGATTCCAGCTACGGTGGCTCCGCCTACGGTGGCATTAAGCGTTAATTTCGCTTCGATATCCAAACGTGGGCATATCCTGTATAATTTACCCCTAGCATGAGGGGTATTTTTGTACGCAACGGAATTGGTGTCGTGGTCCTCAGTTTTATCTCATTGCTTCTGTTTGGTACGGCTCCTCTTTCCGCCGCGGACACCCAAGATAAGGGTTTGTCCATCTCTCCCTTAAGAAAAGAGTCCTCTGTCACAGCCGGTAGGCAATCGTCATCGTTTTTCACTGTCGCGAATCTGACGACCAAACCGATGGAAGTGCAATTTTCGGTACGGGAATTTTCAGTGACGGATTTCATATATGATTACAAGTTCCGTACGCCGGGTAACGATTGGGTCAAACTGAAGCAAAAAAGCGTCAGGCTCGAACCGGGAAAAAGCGAAAAGATATGGTATGACATCGTCACCCCGGAAAGAGCGGCACCTGGTGGGTACTATTTCGCGCTTTTTGCCAGCACAAAAATCGATGGAGGAGGGTTGTCGGGCACGATCCAAGCTGTATCGTTACTGTATACGAAGGTCGAGGGAAGGCTGCTCACGACGAGCGTCTTGCAAAATGACTCGGCCCCATTTTTCGTCATTGACGACCAAGTGGATTATAAGTTCCAAGTTAAAAACACAGGGAACGTGCACTTCAGCGCTTATTTCTACGGCCAGCTCGAAGGACTATTCGGTATGCGGTCCGAGCAGGGAACAAGCCACCTATTGATGCCGAAGGTGCCAAGAGAGGTAAAGGGGAGCGTCCCCATGCCGTTTTTGCCGGGAATTTATAAGTTTACTTACGGATACAAGGTGGATTTCGCAGACATCATCACCTCCAAAACGACCTACATACTATATATGCCTCCGTGGTCATTCGTGGTTCTTGTTTTTGTCGCCATTTTCGGTAATTGGCTGTGGCAGCGGCATAAACCTAAAAGTAAAAGCGCAGCAAAAAAGAACTAGAGGTTTTTAGCGGCAGCCGTGTAGACGACGCCGACGGTGTATTGTCCTGAGCTTTTCGTGATATTCGTCAATGCGCCGTAGGTTATCGTTGTGTCGTCACCGTTTTTATATGGCCCGTTTGCGTCCTTTATGAGTGTCGGGGTAGACAATATGCCTACGAAATTAGAAGAGCCGTCGGTGTTGTAGCCCCAACTGTTCACAGCGAGCGGACCAGCGCTCGTGTTGCCACTCGCTGGTATGGTGTCGGTCCCGTTGGTCATAGACGTGCTGTCGGGGCTAGATGCGTACAGGCGGTATCCGACGACATCGTTGGAAGTGACGGTTACCGTGTGCGCCCCATTGCCCGAAAAGTTTCCGCCGCTAGGGTCAGGCTCAGTGATACGTTGCCGCCAAGCGATATCGTGAGGCTGGTATTTGACCCGAACGGTACGTCCGCGCCGAACACCCCTTGCCCGAATGGTGATGCCGAAGCGGGGAGCTCAATGAGTACCGAAGCCACGAGTATCAATGTCAAAAGAGACAGATGTAGCCGACCAACCTTAAACGCTTTCATTACTAACTACTATAGCAAATCATGTATACTACATGCGTGAAGTCCGTTCATAAGGTGCTCAAACTGCACCATCATAAACACACAGGTAAACTACTCGCACACAAACATACGTCCTACCGGATGCTTTTTTTACTTATGCTTTTACCTATCGGTCTGATGGCACTCATTGACCAGATGGCAGGCGCGAGCGAGCTTATGGTCGGCGCGAGCGTGCCTGCTCCGATTCCTTCAGGAGCTCCCGTGATCACCAGGCCGGCTCCGGATACTACGGTGTATTCCAGTGATATCACGGTCGTCGGTACCTGCCCTATCATCACGCCTTCGGTCATCATTGCCATCTATGACAACGACGCATTGGTCGGATCGACGAAGTGTAGCCCTGACGGCAAGTTTTCCGTTCCGGTATCGTTGACGTTAGGCGTGCATTCACTGGTCGCAACGGTCGTCACGATAACGGGCGATACAGGGCGGAGCAGTCAGCCTGTTTCTGTCACGTACATGTTGATTGACCCCGAGAAGGGCAAGATCACCACGGCGCCGCTCGGTTTTGGCGCCCCGGTCCGAATCGTTCCGACCGATCCCTTCACCACGATTCATCATGACGGCAACGCGGTATGGCGGGGCAAGTTCGTTGACGGTCAAAAACCCTACAGTGTGCGCGTTGACTGGGGGGATGGTATCGAAGACGTATATGCCATTACCGACGAGCAGGAACAGACCTTTGCTCATAACTATACGAAGAGGCAAACCTCAACGATTGTCGTCGAGGTAACCGATGCTACTGGTGAAAAGATGACGGTGTACGGCCTGGCATTGACGTTCTCTATGCATGAATACAACGGATTAGGCAGTACCCTTCATGGTACCGATACGTCGTCATCGCCATTCGCGACGTTCATACAGAAATACATCGTTCATATTTATGTGTTTTCACTCTCAGCACTCGTGTTTCTATGGTATCTCGAACATGGTCGGCATATCGTCCGTGCTGGCAAACACGTCGGTCGTTTACGGCATCGATAATTCTACAACAAAACGCTTGCGGTATCGTAACGCTTACGGTATACTGCTAGCAAAACCTACGTAATTACACCAATACGAAAGAATAAAAAAATGAAATCAACAGTAATAAGGAATCAGATTGACAATGTCAAAAAGCTGCACATTCTTCTAATGGCAGCATTTGTGTTTAGTGTCGTCGTATCACCGATCGTCGCCAATAACGTTTTCGCTGCGGCCATGACACAAACCTTCGTGCGTTTCGACCGTATGAAGATAAGCACTGGTACGACCGGTACGGTATGCGCCAAACCGGCAACCGCAGGTACC
Source organism: uncultured Candidatus Saccharibacteria bacterium (assembly GCA_964523935.1). Lineage (GTDB taxonomy): Bacteria > Patescibacteriota > Saccharimonadia > Saccharimonadales > Saccharimonadaceae > UBA2112. The sequence goes on along the minus strand of CAZGAP010000023.1, from coordinate 7,070 downwards.
GAAGCAACCGTAGTGGTCAGTTTCCCAACTGGGTATACCCTTGGAGCTGCAGGCACCTTCACGGTTAATACGACTAACACTGCGTGGCCATCTGGCGCGACAGCATGGCTGGGTATCAACACGGCGACCAACGTGACCTCACAGGACGTCACCTTCCCAAGCACTGACCTCGTCGTTGGCACGCTCTACTGCTTCAACTGGACAAGCACTTCAGCTGTCACTACTAAAGCCTCAGCGACAAGCTCCAATGCTGGTGTGGTAACCACTCGTACTTCCGCTCCTGCAGACATAGACGTTGGTCAGTACTCTACTGCGACTATCGCTGACGATCAGATCGTCGTCACCGCGACCGTCCCTCAGGTATTCTCATTCGCACTGAGTGGCAACACCGATGCGCTTGGTACGCTCGGCACCGGCGCTGTTTCTACCAGCCCAACTCCTCGTACGGTGACCATCAATACCAATGCCAAGAACGGTTGGCAAGTGTGGGCGAAGAACGCTTACCAGGGACTCTGTTCGCCATCATTGAACACCTGTACCCCAGGTACGCCGACGACAAACCTCCCGTCGACTGCTACGGCTAGCGTCAGGACACTGGTCGCAGGCACGGCTGACTACAATACAGGCGTTACGGGTACGCAAGCCGGCGGTAACGGCACCCTCGCAGTTAACTCGGCATTCGATGGCACGGTTGCCTTCAGGGGCGGCGGCCTTAGTGCGACTACACTGCAGTCATTGGCATCGTCGAACGGTACGGCAGACACGGCGGTGCTCACGCTAAAGAACAACGTCGCGATCAGCGCGATTACGCCAGCTGCGACGGATTACACCGATACGATTACGGTTATTGGCGCTGGATTGTTCTAGTGCTATAATCGAGACAACATTAGTAAAACAATATAAATAAGTGAGGGATAAATGAGGAGTTTGGATAGGGTATCCGTAGTGCGCATAGTTGTTGCGGCTGGATTCCTGTTCAGTGTGCTCGTTTCGACCCTCGTCTCGCACAATGCCTTCGCTGCGGCCATGACACAAACCTTCGTGCGCTTCGACCGTATGAAAATCAGTACCGGCACGACCGGTACTGTGTGCGTGAAGCCAGCGACCACCGCTACCGAAGCGGGTGTGATTGTCGCGTTTCCAACTGGCTACACGCTCGGTCTCGCCGCTACGTTCACGGTCAACACAACCAACCTCGCGTGGCCAGCGACCGCGACGGCATGGCCGGGCATCGGCACGGCGTCAAACGTCACCGGTCAGAATGTCACATTCCCGAGCGGGGAACTTACTGTGGGCACGCTCTATTGCTTCAACTGGACTAACGCCGCAGCAGTGACGACCAAGTCTGGTGCTACTAGCTCTAATCCGGGTACGGTGACAACTCGTTCATCTACACCTGCTGACATTGACACAGGACAATACTCCACCGCTACAATTGCTGACGATCAGATTGTTGTAACCGCTACCGTTCCGCAAGTATTCTCGTTCGCCCTCAGTGGTAACACCGACGCGCTGGGTACGCTCAGCACTGCCAGTGTGACAACGAGTGCTTCGCCGAGGACGGTAACCATCAATACCAATGCCAAGAACGGCTGGCAGGTATGGGCAAAGAGTGCGTACCAAGGACTTTGCTCGCCGTCGCTTAACACGTGTACAGCCGGCACTCCGACGACCAACCTACCGACGACTGCGACTGGCAGTAACAGGATACTAAGTGCTGGCACAGAGGACTATACTCTAGGAGTCACGACATCACAGGTAGGTGGATCTGGTACGATTAACACTGCTTCGTACCAGTTCTCAGGCGCAAGCGCTGGCCAGGGTGGCGGTCTTAGCGCGACCACATTGCAGTCTCTAGTATCTTCGAACGGTACCGCTAACACGGCGGTAGTAACACTCAAGAACAACGTTGCCATAGACCCGGTCACGCCGGCGGCAGCTGATTATACCGATACGATCACAGTTATCGGCGCAGGACTTTTCTAACATATCTACAATGTGAGGCGATTAATATAATTGTCAGCTTTTGTATTGGTTACGCTTATACTATAATTCATTCAATATACCATTTAAATTAAGGTAATTATGAATAAAAATATACTTAGAGCATTTCTCGTCTTGCTATCAATTTCATTATTAGTTCCTTCCCTAGGCTTGCCAGCGCATGCAAACGCTCAATTCTATACTGTGTCAGGCACTATCACTGCAGGCGAAGGGACTCCACTTGCTAACATTGTAGTGTTCGCACAGGGCATTGGTTTAAGTGGGGCGAATGCGGGTGTGAGTACATGCACGGACAATAGTGGGTTTTATGAACTTCGGGTTCCTCCCGGAGTATACCGTCTTAACCCCCAGGGGACGACTCAGGGTGCAAATTATCCTTGTGAAGACGCATATAACCCGTCGCCGGAATCAAAGGCGCCTACGGACGGTATACTAATTTCTGGTGAAAGTCGGCTATATCAAGAAGTGTCAGTTGCCTCATCTGATGTCGTAAAAGATTTTACCCTCCCGACAGTAAAACTTACGATCAAGGCTTTGGATTCTGAGGGTCAACCATATGTGAATCGTTACGCATACACCAATTCTGCTGCTCTTTATGAATCCGCTTTGGTGGCTGGCGGCAGTAGCTCCGTTTTTCTAGGTAGCACATTCCTGTATGCAAAACCAACCAACATCAACGGAGAGGTATCGGGGTATGTCATCAAAGGCGCGACCTACGAACCCGGTACGATTTGCGTAAACCCTTATCCTCGTCCAGTTATGTGTAATACTTCGACGACAACGATCACCGAAGACACGGTTTATACACTCTCGCCACGTCCACTTGCGCCATCAGGCTTGGCTGTTCATTCACCGGCGATCGAGCCCGTGTTGTACTGGAGTCCAGTGGACGGGGCTGAGTCGTATAATATATACCGAAACGGCACACTTATTGGCACTGCGTCGACTAATAGTTTCACGGATGAAGGCGCCCTTGAGGGCTCGAACGTATTCGAAGTTACAACGGTAAAAGGAAGCGAAAGTGCAAGAAGCGCGAGTGTTACTGTCACCGTTGACCGCTCGTTGCCTGAAATCACTCATACGACTTCCAGGGTTGCGAATGAAAATGGTTGGCATAACGGTGATATGACAGTCAGTTTTACTTGCAGCGACAGCCAGTCAGGTATAGCTACATGCAGCGAACCAGTCAGTATAAGTGCTGAGGGCGCTCATCAAGCCGCAAACGGAACGGCGACTGACAATGCGGGCAATAGAAATAGCGCCAGCGTCTTTATTGATATAGATAAAACAGCACCAGTTGCGACTCGCCCTTCGATGAGCAAGACTGTGATTGCAAAAGGCACGACAGCGATACTTAGCTCAACTGTCACCGACAGCTTATCGGGTATAGACGGTGGCGAGTACTATATCGATAATGATCCAGGTGCTGGCAATGGGGCAAAGATGACGTACGGGAGCGGAAAAATTAACGCATCAATGACAGTGAGTAGCCTAAGTAGCGGACAACACAAGCTCTATATGCGTACCTTAGACAAAGCAGGCAATTGGAGCGCGCCAGTATCCGTTAATTTCACTTATACAAACGCGAGTATAGTAAAAACGATTCAAGAGTACATAACCATTCTCTACCGTTTGATCGTAAGCTGGTTCATTAAATTGTAACGAGCTATCCTTAGGGGCGCTGCGAGTGTATAATCGTGCTAATGGGAATAAGGGGATATCGGATACTGTTTGTACGCTTTAGCGCTGCGCTTGCTGTCGTTGTCGGTTTGGTTGGCGCTGGGTTTGTTGCGACTATGGCACAAACGCCACCAAGTGATTTCTCGCTACAGGTATCACCGTCGCCGCTCGTAACGACTGTCAAGCCAGGGCAGACGACCAATCTTGAACTGAAAATACGCAATGCCGGTACGGGTACCGAAAACCTCAAGATCGAACCGCGCAAATTCACCGTTAACAAAAACGACGGCAGTATAACCTTCGAAGACACGGTGCTGCCCGAAATCGCCCCATGGGTGAGCTTCAGCCAGCCGACATTCAGCGTCAAGCCAGGTGAGTGGACCACGCAAAACGTCCGCCTGAGTTTGCCGAAAGAAACAGGCTTCAGCTACTCGTTCGTACTGGTCATCAGCCGTACGAACAACCAAAAGCCTATAGAAGCTGGGAGGCTGATCAAGGGGTCGGTCGCGATATTCACGCTGGTGAACGTCGATCGCCCTGGTGCGACGCGCAAGCTCGACGTCACCAAATTTGCCGCTACCCAATCAGTCTATGAGTACTTGCCGGCGCAGTTCGACGTGTCGTTCCAAAACACCGGCAACACCATCGTACAGCCGTACGGCAACGTGTTCGTGCAGCGGGGGAGTAATGACACCGACCCTATAGCGACATTGCCAGTGAACGACAAGGGTGGCTACCTGCTGCCAGACACTCCACGTTCGCTCACGGTTGAGTGGAACAAAGGCTTCCCAGTATTTAAAACCGTGAAGGCGGCGGACGGCACTGACAAGCAAGACCTTGAAATCGACTGGTCAAAGATCGCTGATTTCCGTATCGGTCCATACACGGCCAAACTGGTCGCGATCTATAACGATGGCCAACGCGATGTGCCGATTCAAAAAGAAATAACGTTCTGGGTTATCCCGTGGCGGACCATCCTGGCCCTGCTGGTCGTCATCGGCATACTGGCATTCCTGAGGCACAAACAGATCCAGCGCAAGACCCGAAAAGCCGTCAAGCGTGCGCTCGATGAGCGAGATAAGAAGCAAAGCGTCACCCATGATAAACAGTAAATACTTCACAAAGAAATGGACGATAGCCGTCGGCTTGCTATGCGCGGCTGTGATCGCCGTCGTCGGGGCGGCGCAGTTTGCCAGGGCACAGACGCCGCCGAGTGATTTCTCGCTGCAAGTCACCCCGTCTCCGCTCGTAACAACGCTCAAACCGGGTACCACCACGACGCTCGAGATGAGGATACGCAACGCCGGCACCGGTACCGAAAACCTCAAGATCGAGCCGCGTACCTTTGCGGTCGACAAACAGACGGGCGAAGTCAATCTGGATGACACCAAGTCGCCAGACATCGCACCGTGGATCAGCTATAGCGCACCGAGGTTCACTATCAAACCGGGCGAGTGGTTCACGCAGAAGGTGACCATTGCGCTGCCTAAAGACACAGGATTCAGCTACTCGCTGGCGCTTGTCATAAGCCGCGTGAACAACCCCAGCCCAGAGCAGGGCTCCAGGCTGATCAAAGGCTCTCTAGCAGTGTTTACGCTGATAAACGTGGATAGGCCAGGCGCGGTGCGCAAACTGGAAGTAGAGGACCTCTCTATGTCTGCTGGCGTCTACGAATACTTACCCGCAACCGTCGACATCAATTTTCAAAACGTTGGCAATACTATCGTGCAGCCGTACGGCAATGTGTTCATCCAGCAAGGGTCCGGTGACCAGACGCCCATAGCGACTTTGCCTGTCAACGACAAGGGCGGGTACATCCTGCCAGACAATGAGCGACTGCTCAGTACCGACTGGACGAACGGGTTCCCTACGTACAAGATAACTAAAAACGCGGACGGCACGGAGAAAAAGACGGAGATATGGGACTGGTCTCAGCTGTCGAACTTCCGCATCGGGCTGTACACTGCCAAACTGATCGCCGTCTACAACGATGGCCAGCGCGACGTACCGATCGAGCGAGAGGTGACATTCTGGGTATTCCCATGGAAAATCGTCCTCGCCGCGCTCGTGGTTGTCGTCATACTTGGGTTCGGTTTATGGACTATCGTACGCAAGATTTGGCGACTGGTCCGACGAGACAAAAAGAAGACCGAAAAAACCGACAAATCCTAATTGTCCTCACGCTTATACTAAGGTATACTATCCCTAAGAAAGTTAGGGGTGAATGAGGGATTTTCAAGAGCTGTTTTCCAAACAGATGACTCGCAAGGAATTTTTGAAATTGTTTGCGGTCGCTTTGATAAGCATTCTTGGAATCAATAATTTCATCACTAACCTCGATAAATACTCAAAACGTAATACGATAGGCCAGGCGAGCGGTGCGAACAGCAAGACAAGCCGCGGGTTTGGGTCACGAAAGTTCGGGGTGTAAGTAGTGCCACCACAGAGGTTACCACAAGTAAATGGCGATGACGGTGTCTGGGGAGACATCATTCGTCAGTATTTGATGAAGGAACACTACAATGACGACACGAACAATGCCGCCAACGGTGGTCACTACAAAGTAACGATCCGCGCCGGCACGGCTACCGCTGGCACGGCACCCCTGAAGTTCACTTCAGGTACTCTCCTGACTACCCCTGAAGCCGGTGCAATCGAATTTAACGCCGACAAGCTCTACTTCACCAAGACCACAGGACCTACTCGTCAAACGGTCGCGACCTATGATGTCACAGGGGCTACAGGTGACATATACTACCGCGACTCAAGCAGTAATTTCACCAGGTTGCCGATCGGAGGTAGCAACAATGTCCTCACGGTAGCGAGCGGCATCCCTGCATGGTCAAGCACGCTTACCTCGACAACCCTCACGTCACCTGTCATCAACGGTACCGTGAGTGGTACTGCTGTTTCCACTGCGACCACGGCCAATACTCTCGCTCTCCGCGATGCAAATGGTAATCTTAGCGCCAACGCGCTGCTTCCCGGTTTCACGACCACGGCCACTGCCGCCGGTACGACCACTCTCACTATTGCGAGCGATCAAATCCAAGTGTTTACTGGTACTTCCACGCAGACTGTGCGCTTGCCTACTACCGGTGTGATTGCTGGCGGCCAATACCGTGTCATCAACAACAGTACTGGCGCGGTGACGGTTCAGTCATCAGCGGGCAACACGATTATCGTCCTTGCTGCCAACACGAGCGGGCTTTTCATGTCCCTCCAAGCGACCCCAACCGCGAATACCCACTGGGATGGGCAATATTGGGGCTCAGCTATTGCCGACGCCAAAAAGCTTTCTGTCTCAAACACCTTGACCCTCGCCGGCACCGACGGCACGACCATGACATTCCCAAGTAGCTCGGGCAATGTCGTAACCGAAGCGG
>CAZGAP010000022.1:13652-14502 GCA_964523935.1 uncultured Candidatus Saccharibacteria bacterium | reverse complement strand
GCTCCGCGAGGCTGGCATCGAGCCGCTCAACTGGATGTACACGAAGGACATGGCCGAGTTCGACAAGCTGGCAAGCGATCCGACCAAGATCGAACCCGCGTCCGCCTACGTCATCCTCTCTGAGCTGGAGTTCTACCGTGACCAGTCGTTCGCGCTGCCCGCGCTGGTGGTCGGCATGCTGACGCGCACCTACGTGGAGACCCGCGATGTCATGTCCAGCACGCCACCCAAGGAGACCGAGTACATGCTCGGCGCGCTGAACGGTGAGCTCTGGACCATGCTCCAGTCCGCCTGCTACGGCGGCGCGGTCGTCGCGTACTTCATGGAGCAGACGGGCCTGGCCCAGGCCGACACCGATGCCGCGCAGATCGAGGACAACCTCAAGATCTTCGCTACCGAGTCGGACAACGACGCCATGGTGAACGCCTACAAGGTCGGCTTCGACGCCGGCAGCGTGCAGGGCGGCGTCTGCGATCAGCGGTTCGGGCAGTAGCCATCACAGGTGGTGTGGCCTCCGGGAGAATTCTCCCGGAGGCCACATTTATTTGCGGCCGTAATCAGTAGGCAAAGGTAGTAAATTATCCTTGTGTCTCAAAGGGTTTTGAGCCATAATAACGCTTAAGTCTGACATCACTAAAAGGGAGGGACCCCATAAAGTCATTCGCGCTCACAACGTTTTGGCATCGCCGCATATGCGAGGCGATCGTTTTGATGGGCGGAATCGTCGCCGTGCTTTTCGTGTGGGCGACCCTCAGCGGCATTAATTCGCCGTCCGAGTATTACGTCTCACCACTAGCATTCGGGCTCGGCATCAGCAGCATCGTCATCGCTACCGTTTCGTATGTGAACA
>CAZGAP010000022.1:8290-13642 GCA_964523935.1 uncultured Candidatus Saccharibacteria bacterium | reverse complement strand
CCGCCGTAGCGGCGTACTGCTTGCTTCTCGTCTCGCTATCGGTTCTGGTAGGGCAGACCGATGGCGTCAGTTCGCCGTTCCTGGGACTATGGCTGATCGCTGCCATATTCGTCGGCGCTTTCGGTAATGTAGCACTTGGCATCCTGTTCCTGATCGTGACCTCATACAACATCGTCAGCATCGCGAACGGCCGGCACCCACAAGAAGCGATCCTGACGGTCATCCTGGCGAGCGAGCTGCCACTCATCATCAGCTATATCTTGTGGCACGGGAACTCAAAGACACAAAAGAGCAAAGACAGGGCGTACGTCGACCTGGCAAACGAGCTTAACCAAGTATCAAACAAATCCGACGTCGTGATCGGGGCTATCAGTGACGGTGTCGTCGCGATCAACAACGAAGGTCTCATCGAACTCATCAACCCCGCGGCGCAGCGGATCGTCGGGTGGGGGCACCAGGATGCACTGGGTCTTGATTACAAATCGGTTTTGCAGCTACTCGGCAAAGACGGCCACGAGCTCGACAAAAAGAGCGACCCGGTCTTTGACGTTCTGACCACGAACCAACCAGTGCGTAGATCTGACATCCAGCTGCAGACGAATTCAGGCAAAAAGATTAACATCGAGATCGTCGTGTCGCCGATAGGCCGACTTGGGTCCGGCGCTATTTTGGTTTTCAGGGACGTCACGAAAGAGCAGGAGGAAGAGCGCGTCCAGGCCGAGTTCATCAGTACGGCCAGCCACGAAATGCGAACCCCCGTCGCCTCAATCGAAGGCTATTTGGGCCTGGCGCTTAACCCGGCGACTGCCGCCATCGACGACAAAGCCCGCGAGTACATTACCAAAGCGCACGAATCAGCCGAGCACCTCGGACGCCTGTTCCAAGATCTCCTCGATGTCACGAAGGCCGATGACGGTCGTTTGTCCAATAATCCGAAAGTTGTCAACGTCGTCGAATTCACCTCGTCAATCGTTGAAGGCCTGAAGCCAAAAGCCGACGCCAAAAACCTGCGCATATTCTTCAAGGCACTTGCATCTGGTGACACCGATACCAGCGGGGCACCTCGCAACCTTTCACCGGTGTTTTACGTTGACCTCGATGCCGACCACCTCAGGGAAGTGCTCTCGAACCTCGTCGAAAACGCCATCAAATACACACTGGAAGGCGAGGTCGTCGTCGATGTCCAAGGTGATGACTCGCATGTCGTCGTCAGCATCGCCGACAGCGGCATCGGCATTCCCGTCGAAGACATCCCTCACTTGTTCCAGAAATTCTACCGCGTCGATAACTCCGACACGCGCGAAATCGGAGGCACCGGCCTGGGGCTCTACCTATGCCGTCGCCTGATCGAAACCATGGGTGGCCGTATCTGGGTCGAAAGCGAGCACAAAAAAGGATCGACGTTCTTCGTCGAACTTCCACGCATATCACATGAGGAAGCGAACCGCCTGATCGAGGCGTCCGTGTCCCAGCCGCACCAATCGTCACAAGATAAGATCCATGCCAATTCCCTGAACGAAAGCCAAGGGGGTAGCGCGGTTCACCATGCACCCGTATTGGCGACTCCGATCATCTTGTCTCATTCAGCGCCTATGTCCGCACCACAAGCGCCGGCGGCCACGAACGAGCAGACAATCGACCCTCTCGTCGGCACTCCTGCCGCCATGGCGGACCCGAGCCCGGTCATGCATCATAACAACATGGTTCTCCCGCCGAATCTGCAGAATGTCCAGGTGAACGTACAGCAGGCGACGCGACCACAGCCAGTCGTAGACCCAGCTGGCACTCAGCGGGGGCAAACCCAGCCGACGCTTACCGTGCCAGAGAGATCACAAAAAGCATGAGAAGTATAGTATTTTTGAAAACGCTTTAGTAGAATAGGGGTATTATGACAAAAATATTATTAGTAGAAGACGACAAGAGCCTACGTGAAATTTATGGCGTCCGTTTGCTGGCCGAAGGTTACGACATCGTCTCGGCTGGTGATGGCGAAGAAGCGCTCGCTATGGCCATCAAAGAAAAACCAACGCTCATCATCAGTGATGTGATGATGCCAAAAATCAGCGGCTTCGACATGCTCGACATCCTTCGCAGCACGACCGAAACGCGCGATATCAAAGTGATCATGATGACCGCTCTCTCCAGCGATGACCAGCGCACGCGCGGCGAACAGCTCGGCGCCGATCGCTACCTTGTCAAATCCCAGGTCGGTATCGAAGACGTCGTTCGTACCGTCCATGAAGTGCTCGGCGATTCTGCAAGCGCACCCGCAGCCGATGCGGCGGCCCCTGCAGCTCCTGCGGCCAGCCCAGCACCAGCTAGTGATGATTCGTCAAACGCTTCCGCCCCTGGCAACGAAGATGCCGGTCCGCTACCTCCGCAGCCATCCGAAAGCCCGCTTCCTCAGCCGACGGCACCGTTTTCGTCACCACGACCAGCCAATCTTGGCGAACGTGTCATCCAACCGCTTGAAACTCCTGCAGAACCGGTCTTTTCAGCTGAGACGATCGCTCAGGAACTGCAAGCTACCGCAGAACCGACCACGAACAACCAGGTCGACGAAGCGATCAGCGATGACGACGTCAGCGATACTTCTACGCCCGCCAACGACCTTCCGCCAGCCCCTGCGGTCGACTTGGACGCAGCAAACGCTACTCCGTCACCATCGGACGAGCCATCGGCTCCAACCGATCCCGTACAGCCTCCTGCTGATCCTGCGGATACCCCGACATCACCATCCGTTAGCAAGTTTTAGTATGCTATCATTGCTCAGATGAGTGAGCCTACCGACACAACCCGTCTGAACAAATATCTCGCGCTCCATCGCGGCATATCCCGCCGCCAAGCCGATGATTTGATCGAAAAGGGCAAGGTGACCATCAATGGTCACCTTGCTGTCATTGGCGCCCGCGTGGTGGATGGGGATGAGGTAGACGTCAGCGGCAAACGCGTCGATTCTTCCACCGACTTAACGTACTTGGCATTTCATAAACCGGTCGGATATGTCTGCTCCCGCAAGCAGCAGGGTGATAGCCCGACGATTTATGATCTTTTGCCCGTCCAGTTCCGTACCCTGAAGACCGTCGGCAGACTGGACCGCGATAGCAGCGGCATAATCCTCCTAACGAACGATGGCGATTTCGCACTACGCATGACGCACCCGCGATTCGCGAAAGTAAAGCGCTACGAGGTCGAGCTCGACAAGCAGCTCGAGCCGCTCCACCAGCAGATGATCGCTGATTTCGGAGTCGAACTAGAAGATGGCAAGAGCCAACTGACCCTTGAGCGCATGGACGAAAGCCGCAAAAAGTGGATCGTCATCATGCGCGAAGGTCGCAACCGGCAAATCCGCCGCACCTTCGGCGCGCTTGGCTACGAAGTAGCCACACTGCATCGGACAAACTTCGGAAACTACGCACTCTCTCAGCTTGCGCCGGGCGAGTACATCGAAACGCAGGCCTTGTAACAACCGTCCGGCTATCGGACCGGTCTTCATCCGTACGTATTGCATTTTTCAGGTTTTATTTCATATTATTGCATTATTCGAGTATAATGGTGGCATACTACAGCGTAGTCGCACCTGAAAGGTAGAGTATGTACCGCTTGCACGCACGATGCATGACCGTACTGGTCGTGCTCATGACACTGTTTGTGTCCGCGTGCATGGAGGCACGCGCACCCGCAGTCACGATCCCTTACGATCATCCCGTTCTGGCTATGCCAGCCCCGAAACTCACCAGGGTTTCAGGCGCAGACATGCCGGAAACGACACGGTTCGGCGTCCATGGCACCGATCTGGGTATACCCGTTGATCTCGGCAATGGCCATGTCGCGTATATCTTTGGCGACACCTTCGAGGACGCCAATTCAAACGGCATTCACGGCGGCAAAGGCTGGCGCTCGCCAGTCCTGCTCAGATCGAACCAAAAACCGATCCCCGGCAAGCCGATCCGTTTCGACAGTGCCGCCGGCCTGAACGGCGAGGGTATCGCACCGGAAATCATGCCGAACGGCCACCGGTCGAACGGTGAGTTCACGGTCATACCAACCGATGGCATCAGCTTTCCTGAAACAGGGGAGATGATCGTCTCGTACATGTCGGTGCGCGAATGGACGGAACCAGGCGGAGACCCTGCCTGGAAAACCAACCATGCCGGACTTGCTTGGTCGCCAGACGGCAATCATTTCCAGCGTATCGGCCCCATCTGGCCTGAAACTCCGGCCAGTGACAGTCCGTTCCAGACCTGGAGCATGCAGCGTGACGGCGAGTTCGTCTATGTCATCTCGGTGCAAGCTGGGCGTCGGCCGGGAGGCAGCGGCCCGATGCTCTTGCAGCGGGTACACTGGGACAAGATGCTCGATGCGACCCAGTACCAATGCTGGGGCGGCGAAGGCAGTTGGGGTGACTCATGCAAGCCGATCATCGAAGGCAGTTTTGGCGAACCGTCGCTAAGGCTCCTGCGAGACGGCACCTGGGCGATGAGCTACCTGGATGTAGACTATCCAGACCGGCCTATCATCGTTACCCGGACCGCGGATTCTCCCCAGGGACCCTGGAGCGAACCGAAGGTTCAGATCACCTGGAAAGAGCTGCCTCAGTTATATGGCGGATTTATCCATCCGTATTCGACACGGAACTCGCTTGTCCTGATGGTCTCGACCTATCAGCCGCATAAGCGCTACGATGTGTCGTTTTACACCGGTACGCTCTAATGTCCGCAAGCTCCAACGGATGAGGTGTCATGTCTCATCCGTTGGAGCTTCTCTTTTTTGTAGCTACAATAAAAATTATAATGATTGTCAATACCACTTGTATCTGTTAAAATAGTAAAGTTTATGGCAAGCAAACTTCCTACCGTTGCGATCATCGGACAGGCGAACGTCGGCAAGAGTTCGCTTTTTAACCGTATGGTCCGTTCGCAGCAAGCGATCGTGGCCCGCGAAGCTGGCACCACCCGCGATAACGTACTCGGCAGGGTAGACTACAAGTATCATCAGTTCTGGCTGGTCGACACCGCCGGACTCAAGGATGCCGCCGACGAATTCGAAGCGACGATCCAGGAGCAGATCACCGAAGCAGCCGATACGGCGCACACAGTACGCTAGCGACCAGGACCGATTCGTCGCCAAAAAGGCCCTGAAAAGCAAGAAACCTGTCATCCTCGTTACCAACAAAGCCGATCTCAAAGACAGTCTGAAAGACGACGAGTTCAAACGACTCGGCATCAAGACGATCATCCGCACCTCAGCCGAGCACAACAGTGGCATCACCGACGTCATGGATCAGATCATCGAGCATATCCCCGCCAAAAGCGAGGAGCAGCCCGACGAAGTCCTCCGTGTCGCGCTCAT
>CAZGAP010000022.1:0-8228 GCA_964523935.1 uncultured Candidatus Saccharibacteria bacterium | reverse complement strand
AAATCCTACCTCTTCAACACCCTGGCCGGCAAGCAACAAGCGATCGTCGCCAATATTGCTGGCACCACCCGCGATGTCAACCGCGTACCACTTCGCTATGGTGGCCGCGAAATCGAACTGCTCGACACCGCCGGCATGCGCAAACCGGGCAAGCAAGAAGTCGGCATCGAGAAGTTCAGCGTCCTACGGACACTCCAAGCGATCGAGCAGGCGGATATCTGCTTCTTGCTCATGGATGTCAACGAACTCAACACCCAGCTCGATCAGCGACTTGCCGGTATCATCGACGAGGCAGGTAAGGGCATGGCGATCGTCGTCAGTAAATGGGACAGCGTCGAGGGCAAAGATGCCTATACGCGTGATGCGCTCGCACCGCAAATTGCCAATCATTTCAAATTCACGCCGTGGGCACCACTGATTTTCACGTCTTCCGTCACAGGCCAGAACGTCACGAAACTGTTCGACCTCGCACTCGATATCGACGCACGTCGCAAACAAACGACCAAAACGCGCGTACTGAACGATCTTTTGCAGCAAGCCGTCGCAAAACACCCGCCGGCCGGCCTCAAGAACACGCACCCGAAATTACGCTATATGGTCCAGACGGACACATCACCACCATGGTTCGTCATCCACGGCAGCAACCTGAAATTCATCCACTGGTCATACAAACGTTATCTTGAGCGCGCTCTGCGCGAAACCTACAACTATGCCGGTACGCCGATCAAATTCAGCTTCCGCGATGAGAAACAAATCAAATCCAACAAAGAACGTATCGCCCAGGGCAAAGCGCCCGTGACGAAGAAATACAAGCAAGCCAAAGAGGCTGAAAAGAAATTATAAAACACTATTGCTTTTTTTGTAATTATTTGTTATAATAATTAATTGCAATAAGCTCTCATGCTTAAAGCACATTGACAAGCTAAGAGTAATTTCCAGTCACTTATTGTTCATCCTGACCGTGGATAGCAAGTGGCTGGAAATCATCCCCACTCCCTACGACAACGGAGACACCGACATGGTAAGACTTGTGGCCATCTTGGTTGTGCTCGCCATCATTGCGGCCGTATTGATTTACGGCATGCGCACATGGCGTAAACGCAGCCTGGATCGCTACCTGGCGGAACATGATCCGGAGCAACTCGACAGCAAGCGAATCGATCCCAAGATCGCCAAGCTGCTCGTCGAAAGGCGACGGACCATTGAACTCCAGGACGAGATCCTGCACGACGGCATGGTTCTCGGCGCACAACTGCTCGCAATGCCGAAAGCATTCGAGTTCGGCGAGCATCATGCATCACTTCACCGCTGGCTCGACCGAGTCACGGCAACCCAACGGAAGGAAATCTCCAAGTGAAGAACACCCGTCGCAACCGTGTCCTGTCCATTCTCGGCGCCGGACTGGCGGTCAGTCTGACTGCTTGTGGTGCTTACGAGACCGCGCCCGATCAGGCGGCCATTCACCAGAACGGCTCTATCATGCTCAACGCGCCCAAGACGGTCGAGGAATGCTTCAACCCATCAACCTCGTCCATGTTCACCGGCCTCGGTGATGACGTGTACAACTACCCCTCGGGGCAGCGCACGTATACCTTCGCCGGCGCCAATGAGGAGGACGCCAAGAACCTCGGCGCTGACGCACCCGCCATCAAGGTGGTGAAGAACAATATCCAACTGACCTTGGTCGGTACGGTGACGTTCTACCTCGAGACGGCGGACTGCGATCGGTTCAAAAGTTTCCACTCCAACATCGGCGTCAAGGATTGGGGCGGTCATGCCGCCTGGATCAGCGAAGGTGACGGAGACGCGGACTACAACGGCTGGAACGCAATGCTCGATACCTACATCGGGCAACCGCTCCAGCGAGCGGCCACGGACTCGATCTTGGAATCCGACTCGGGTTACCTCGACGTCTACAACGGCACCAACCGCGCCGCTGTCGAGAAGGACATTCAAACGCGCCTCCCAGGCGCGGTCAAGAACCTGTCCGGCGAGGAGTACTTCAAGGGCTTCAATGTCCAGCTGCAGAAGCCGGACATCGATCAGTCCCTCAAGGACTCACTGAAGCAGCTCGAGGAGGCTGTCAACCAGAACAACGCCCAGGCGAAGCGCAATGAGACGGTCAACACCGAGCTGGACTCGATCAGGGCCCTCGTGGCAGTACTGGGACCGGACGGCTACATCGCCTACACCCAGAACAAGCTGACCGAAGTCCAGATCGACCTCCTCAAGCAGGCGGTCGAGAAGGGCAACATCCAGGTTCTGCCGGTGCCGACCGGCTCGGGAGTCTCACTCCCGGTACCCGCGGGTAAGTAACGTGAGTGCCGGAGGGGAGCGTTTGCACGCACCCCTCCGGCACCACAACAACTCTTAGCTTGTCCTTTCACCATATTTCAGATTGCATATATGAACTATGCTGAAAGTATCAACTTACTCAGTCTGATCGTTAACCGCGCGCCGCTCCCGTTCCGCACGTGACATATCCCTCCGTGTCCTGTGTGGACCGCCTCCTGTCATCTTACGTTGCTGCAACCGTTCGCGGGACATTTTGAATAGAGTGGCGAGTTTCGCGTTGGCTTTTTGTTTGCGTCTGAGTGATTTCTTCCGTTTGGCCATATCGCTAATGCTTTATGCGTCTATAGTAGCATAGGCTTTCCACTACGCTATATACGGTATACTAATGATATGAAAATAATCTTCGGCCAGGGCAACCCGGGCAAGGAATATGAAAATACCCGCCACAACGTCGGGTTTCTTGCACTTGATCGTTTCGCCGAGGACCACGGCGCTTCATTCCAGGCGAAACCGAAGTTTTTCGCCGATATCGCCGAGCTAAACATGAACGGCGAAAAGGTACTGCTCGTCAAACCGACGACCTTCTATAACGAGACAGGCAAATCCGCGCGCACAATCGCCGATTTCTACAAAGTAGAGACTTCGGATATCCTTGTCATCCACGACGAACTGGCGCTGCCATTCGGCACGCTCCGCACACGGGAGAAGGGCAGTCACGCAGGCAATAACGGTATCAAATCACTCAACGCCCATTTGGGCGAACAGTATGCCCGCCTTCGCGTCGGTACATGGAACGACATCGCTGACAAAGCAGGTCAGTTCGATTTTGTACTGTCGAAATTCTCAAGCGAGGAAGCCGCGACGCTCCAAAAGGACATTTTTCCGAAGATTAGCGATATCATCATAGATTTCATTGAAGGCAATCACACGAACACGAGCCATTCCTTGTAAGTGTGTAGTTATCACCACTGGTCGGTGTTAATATTTGCGACATTATCGCATCTTGTGTACTAATTGCATATTTGTTGCAATTTATATAGTATACCAACATGACACAAACGACAGATCACTTTCTCGAACTCCTGAAAACGAATGGCGTCAGCGCGACGAGTGCTCGCAAGTGCATCTTCCAGACGCTCCATGAGGCCGATACACCTCTTAAGAACGGCGAGATCGCCAAGCGAACGCCGTCCGTCGACCGCGCGAGCGTCTATAGGACTCTTGAACTGTTTTCAAAACTCGGCATCACCGAAACCATCATCCGGGGCTGGACGCCCCTCACGGAACTTGCGGAACCTTTCAAACCCCACCATCACCACATCACCTGCGACTCCTGTGGCAGGGTAGTGGAAATCGAGAATGAAACGCTTGAAGACGTATTGAGCTTGGTTGCTTCCAGGTATGACTTCAAGCTTCATAGCCATATCGTCGAGTTGTCAGGCCTCTGCGACGAGTGTCGCTCTGCTACGGCTTAGTGTTCAGAGCTGTGGTCGTGGTGGTCGTCTTCGGTATGTTGCTCTTCCGCATGACTGTCGCTGGCCTGCTGGTGAGCGTGATCATGCAGTCCGCTCGAGTGGAGCGCCGTGATCACCCCGCCGACGAGTACGATGCCGATCAGTAGCGTCCCAGCTTGTAGCATGCCCCGCCGACGCGGCTGCTGATGGATATCAGGGATAATGTCGCTTGCCGCGATATAAATGAAAAACCCGGCCGTCACGGCAAGCAGTGGCGCGACCGGTATATGTTCAGACGACCCAAGCAGATAGACACTCACGGCGGTAACCAGCGTCGCCACGGCGGTCGCCACGTTCGCAAGCAGCACGGTGCGATCTTTCCATCCCCGCGAGAGTAGGAGCGCGAACGTACCGAGTTCCTTGGGTATCTCGTGGGCACTCACCGCCAGCGTCGTGATAAACCCAAGTGCCGGGTTGGCGACAAATGCGGCACCAATCGCCACGCCGTCGATGGCGTTATGCATCAAGTCACCGAAAATAATCAATGCCCGCTGACTTTTATGCTTGTTCTCGTCGGAGTGTTCATGGTGGTGATGAAACCAACTGGCGCTACGCTCCAGCACGAAGAAACCAAGAAAACCGCCCAGCGCCCATATGAGCAGTTCTCTCGGGTCACCAACTTCGAACGATTCAGGCAGTAAGTCAAAAAATGCAGCGGCCAACAGCGCCCCGGCACCGAATGGCATCGCGAGCAGTATCGCCTGATCGCGGCGTTTTTTGGTAGTAAAGAGGAGCGCTCCGCCTAGTAGCGAGATCGCGCTGCCAACGACAATCGCAAGTATCAAGTAAAGTAAATCCATAATATCCATAGAGTAACCCTTGGCGCACCGACGTGCAAATCTGTTGAAATATCACATCGAATTGCGAAGTTATGCGCGTTGGCCGCGTTTTTCGAGAACACTTGTCACGACGGCCGTGACGATGAAGACAAGCCCCAGCGATCCAGTGACCGCTTCGGGCAGCTCGACATGGTAGAGCTTGGCAAGCATGACGACACCTAGCGCCAAAATGGCCCAGTGCGCTCCATGCTCAAGGTAGCGGTACTTGGCAAGTGTTCCGGCGCGCATGAGATAGACCGTCAGCGAGCGTACCCAGAACGCACCGACTCCCAGCCCAGCGACAATGAGCAGGACGCTCGAGGTGATAGCGAACGCACCGATGACGCCGTCGAAACTGAACGAGGCGTCGAGCACCTCAAGGTACATGAACGAGGCGAACGCCGCCCAGCCCACCAGGTGACCAGCGTCGTTCGTACTATTGAACCGTTTCTCGAACAAGACCGATAGCGAGTGCAGGCCAAACTGCAGCACGATACCAAGCACACTCGACAGCAGCACGGTATCTTTGAGCTCCGGCTCGACCGTTAGGTACAGCACCGCGGCGACAACCGTCATGAAGATCAGTTTGATGAAACGGATCCTGCCAGCGCGCGCCAACTGCTTCTCGATAGGCGCAAGCCAATGCACAACCTTCTCGCGGTCAAGGAAGTAGCTGATTCCGAGCATCAGCAGGAACGCGCCACCGAACGCTTCGATGACAGGACCTGCCTTATGCAGCTCTTCGCCGTAGCGCTCCGGTTGGTTGAATGCCATGTCGATGACATCCAAGAAGGCGATACCGGTCGCGACTTGCACGATGATGATCGGCAGCGCGAACCGCACCAGAAATACCGCGATGAATATGCCGACCGTGAGGAAAATCGTTTGCCACAGCTTGGACATGCGCGACAAGATACGGCTGTTGATGACGGCGTTATCGAAACTGAATGTCACCTCAAGGATACACAGCACGGCAAACAGCCACAGCGACGAGATACCGCCGTACACGGCGACCAGAACACCAAAAATAACCGTAACGAGGCTTGAAAACCAAAAGATTCGTAAAGGATGAGCGGCGTGCATTAGTATGTATTGTACCGCATCTCCCGCAACTGTCGCCACGAAAAAGTTCGTGAAATCAGTTGGGGGAGACAGAGGAGTAATGAGTCCGCTGGAGCTCCCGGTTGGTTACAGCCCTAGGGCCTTCCTTGCATCTCTTCGAGCAACAAACGTCGCGTAAAAGACGATTCCGGCCACGAGCATTTCTGCCAGTGCCGTCGCGCGAACCGCTCCAGTGTGAGGTATCGCGGCAACATAGCAAGGCATTGAGCCCCAGCACCACGCGAGGAATCCCTCGAGTGCAGCCGCCAGAATCAGCATCCAACGGGCAATGTTCAGCTCTTCCCACCGCCTTTTGTATGCGGGTCGTCCCATGGCGTCATACACCACGGGCCAGAACATGACACAGACCAACGCGCTGACAGTGTAAAACACCACCACGTACGCCGACCAGTACATCTGGAAGTCCATCGCCATGCACTGGTCGGTAGACGGTACGAAAAAACGGTACCCGGTCACGAGCATCACGATGCTCTTCACAACGATAACTCCGGCGGCGACAGTAAGCGCCGTCAGCCATCTGCTCATCATTCTCCTCTGTCGATGGCCTTACGGCCGATGTCAATGTGGCGGAACGATATATTCCACTCCGCATAGTATAATTATATCATATTTATAGACTTTTTACAATGTTTATGCATCTCCCGCAACTGTCGCCACGAAAAAGTTCGTGAAATCAGTTGGGGGAGACAGAGGAGTAATGAGTCCGCTGCATCCCTATTCAGTTATGAAGCGACGGGCAGCTTCAGCGTTCGGCGTCGACGTACGTCGATTGCATGCGAGCTACAGCCTTCCGGCGTCGGTAGGCCTTAACCCTCGGCACCACGAATTCCGTGTAGTAGGAGCCGATCAGGACCAGCGTACCACCGAACGCAACAAGGAGGGACATCCCCAGGATGAGGACCCACCAAAGCGAGTTGTTCGTGCCGACCTCGTTACCGAAGGCGTTGTAGACCGGTTCGTTGAGCTTGGCGTTCGCGTAGCCGGCCAATGCCCACATGAGCGCAAGTCCCACCACCGCACCGCCGTAAAGCAGTCGATCCTCGGTGTCCATCGATTTCGACGTTCCGCCAAATGACATACATTTCTCCTCTTGTCAGGCCTGGATTATCCAGGGAACTCTCGCTTGTGTCCGTAGACCAAGTTTGACTGTATTATTTTAGCATTTTTATAGTATTTTGTCAATTTTTCTGTTTGTATCAGACAAAAAGCAAATATACCCGAATTTACTTCGGGTATATTTGTACAATTAAGGAAAAAGAGCAGCGAAGCGACGAGAAAAAACCTTGGTTTTGTCTCAGTTATATTCCAACCAAAAAGCGCCAGGTAAGGGTGGGCATCACCTGGCGCCATATGGCCCTTCAACCCACCCAGAATCGGGGGAGACTCTTTGAAGAGATCTCTAAGCGTGACCCACCTCACAACATATGGAGGTCCGCTGGTTAAAGGGGTTAGTATGGATGTAATCATTGTCAAGCTCCGAGGAGCCAATTCTGAAAAGTGGAGGGTAGATACTTTAAAGAATAATTACATCCAACCTAACATAAGTTAGAATAGGGGGTATAAGGTGCGTTTGTGGACCTTTCGGCCTACAACCATGTCCCATATTAGCACGGATTTGACATAATGTCAATACATTTAGACATAAATACCATGAAAATCAATGACATCTCACCCCAGGATAATAATTTCACCCAGATCATAACCACCATTGCGGTTGTGCCTAAAAGGTTGTATTACATTGGCACACTGCCCGACGAGCGATTACCCTCCATTGCGATCGTCGGCACGCGTAAACCGACGGCGTACGGGACGGAAGTCACCACGCGTCTCGCATCGGAACTGGCGACACGCGGGTTCGTCATCGTCAGCGGGCTCGCCCTAGGCACCGACGCGCTTGCGCACCGGGCGGCATTGGAGGCGAGGGGAGTGACGATCGCGGTACTCGCGAACGGTCTGTCCAAGATCACACCAGCTACAAACCGTCAGCTCGGCGAAAACATCATCGCTCACGGTGGGGCAATCATCAGCGAGTACGAACCGAACGAGCCGCCATACTTAGCTCGCTTCCTTGAGCGCAACCGTATCGTCAGCGGTCTCTCCGACGCGGTGCTGATCACCGAAGCCTCCGCCAGGAGCGGGTCACTTAATACCGCGCGCAATGCGCTAGAGCAGGGGAAAGACGTGTTCGTCGTGCCTGGCAACATCACCAGCCCCTCGTCTGCCGGCTGCAATCAGCTTCTGAGACAAGGCGCGATACCCGTGACCTGCGTCGAAGACATCATCGAAGTGCTCGCGCCCGAACTCCTACGACCCCAGGCGCAACTAGCACTAGGCGACAATCCGCTCCAGACAGCCATACTGACACACCTCCAATCAGGCGTCCGTGACGGCGATGAGCTCCAGCGGCTCGTCGCCACCGAACCGCACCTCTTTGCAAGCGAACTGACACTGATGGAAATCCATGGCACCATCCGTGCCC
>CAZGAP010000021.1:9556-14774 GCA_964523935.1 uncultured Candidatus Saccharibacteria bacterium | reverse complement strand
GTTTTCTCGCGGAGAAGATGAAGCTGAGTACGAAATAGAAATGGCTCCACCGATAGTTTGGTGGAGCCATTGGCCGGCCGGTTTTTGGTCAGGGTTTGTTCTCTCGGTTCTTGGCGTCGATGGAGAGCCCCGCCAGCGCAACGATGAAGATGACCGCGAGGACGACCCCGCACCATGCGTTCGGCGACAGGTTGATCGTCGGGAGCGGTATGCCCCTCGGCGAGATGTAGAGCAGCGCTGAGATCGCGGCGATCACTGTGAGTAGCGCCATGACAAGCGCGAAAAGCTTGGCGACACAGACATTGCTTCTCTGCTGGTTTCGCATTGCGAGCCCTTTCGGTAAGGTACTGACTTCATTGTCGGATACGACGGCCACGCGGTCTTCGTACGCCGCGATTATAGCATATATCACGAAAATATGCTATAATATAAATATACCTACACAGTTGTACCTACCGGAAGGATTGAAATGACCGTTTCTGACGCCAACATCATGCGCAACGAAAAGTTCATGAGCTTCTACATCAGCGAGTTCAAGCGACTCAGCGCACAGCTGTTCTATGGCCGCGCCGACGTGATGCTGCAGTTCTACGGCAAAGCCTTCGACCGCCATCGCGAGACGGCGAAGATCATCGACGGACCGGCATCGCTACGGGTTTTGTCGCCAACGATGTACATCGTCTGCCGCGAAGCAAAGTTCGTACTGGATTCCGAGCTGTCGGAAGCAGAGGAGCTGGACAGTCTCTGGGCTCAGTTCCATGCCTTGGTGGCCACCGAGCGGAACCGGTACGCGCTCGCTGCAATGGAGGCGGCGCATAGTAACGCCCGACGGCAGATCGTCAGGTGCCGGTCGGAGATCATGTCGGCCATACCGGAGTGCCTCGCGTTGCTGGACACCCAGTTCATGCAGGCCAGGCGGTTCGCCGACGGCGTCGTCGCCGATGCCGAGCAGATGCTTCAGTCGGCAATCAATTCCTACCCCAAAGACATGACCCTGTCAAAGATCAGTTGGCCCGACACCGAAGGGCCCTGCATTGGCAGGGTTCTTCATTTCCTACTGGTATACTGAGACTATGTTAGACCACCATATCCAGCGGCAGATCGTTTATGAGCTCGCCTTCAGCGAGGGGCTGAGGTTCAGTGAGCTGAAACCGGATGCGCTCGAGAACAAAGCGTTTGATTATCATCTGAAAAAGGTCATCGCTGCCGGGTATGTCAAAAAGAACGAAGGTGGCCTGTACAGTCTGACGAGTGAAGGCAAACGGGTTGGCAAAGGTGCGCTAAAGAAACAAAGTCGGCTGATAGACAGGGCTTACTCTACCCTTCTGCTCGCGATTCGCCGACAAGAGGACGGAGCATGGCTGCTGATCAGACGCAAATCGCAGCCGCTACTCGGACTGACCGGGTTCATGAACGCGTCGCCGATCGCGACCCAGGAAATCACGCAGACAGCCGCGCAGGTATGCCGGGAGCAGACGGGACTTACCGGTACGTTCGTACCGCATGGCCACGGCTATTTCCGAATCTACCGTGACGGTGGGCTCGAAAGTTTCATTCATTTCACGCTCCTGACGTGCAGCGATATTCAGGGAGAGTTGCACCAAAACAGTGAACTAGCGGAATGCTACTGGGATACGGATCCCGATTTTCAGGCACCGGAAATGCTACCGAACATGCAAACACTTTTTGAAATGTCTCAAGCTCCTTCGGGGTGTTTTGTTGAGAAAACGTTTGATATTTAGTCGTTCGCTTGGTTGTCTTTACGCTCATTGTGTTCTCCTTCGCTAATCTTATGTATTCAGTATGATTCGAGGCGAAAGAATAAGCAGTGAAAACATTTTCACTAGAAATGAAAAAGGGGGTGTACCGACGAATCGATACACCCCCCTTATGGGGCTTCACACTTGTCACATGCCTGCGGTGACGCCTGCGTAGACGTTGATGCCGCCAGACTCACGGGCGAGATCGGAAAGTGCTGTGACCTCCGACATGCCCACTTGCACGGTGTGCATCTTGATCTCTTGCAGTACGGAGACATCGGGAATGTCGGCTGATCCGTCGGTGACGAATACCAGCTCGGGTTCCTTCAGCTTGCCGGACTGCATGAGTGCGAGCACACGGTCGCTCGCATTCCTCAACGTTGCGCCGAAGACCGTGCGTCCTCCCTGATAGTTCACCGGGTCGGAGACGATGGTCATCAACTCGCGGGCCGATGTGGCATCGTTGGCGTGGTATTCCTTCCCGCGAAGGTCTCGGTCAAAGAAGCGGATGTAAACTTCCGCGTCTCCGTCGAGCACCGCTTGGAGTCGGTTGAGTGCCACGCCGGCTGCCCTGCTTGCGGCCAGTGCCTTGTATTGCATCATCGATCTGGTGCCGTCGATCACAAGATACAGAAGTTGTTTCTTGCTTTGGCGGGTGTGCGGATCGCGGACGTTCAGCGTTCCCTCGACGGCGCGCTGATAGCGCAGCATCGGGGGGAGCGCCAGGTCCTTCTGGCTGACCTTGCCCAGTTCACTGAGGTCCCGAATGTCTCGCAGCTTCGTGTCTTCGCCGTTAGGGTCGGACCTCAGCTTGCTTATGTCCTTCTGGAGTTCGCTGAGCGTGTCGAGATGACGCGCGATGCGAAGGATTTCCGGAAGGTTCATGCCGCTCAGCTGAAGTTCGAGTGCCAAGAACTTGGCGTCGTCTTCGGACTGGGCGGCATTGGGATCGATGAACATCTGCATCATCTTGAGGTCTGACTCCGTCATGGAGTTGACCTCGTCGACCGCGGCCTGGATGGCCTCGGTAAACGCTCCGTCGGTCGTGATATCGATGATCATCGTGATGATCCAGATCACTTCCATCTGACGGAACAACTTGACGATGCGGACTGCCTTCTGCGGGTGATTGAAGCCCGAGATGTCGTTGAGGTCGAAGTGGTTCAGCAGGTGGTACAGCTGGTGCTGCACCATGTGGTATTCCTGCGTGAACTTCTTCGCGACGTGATCACGATCGATGTCGGGATGACGCTCCATGAAGGCCTCGGCCTCCACCATCGCGTACAGCCCGGCATCGAACATCGCCTTGTCCTCGTCGAACTCGGCGACCTGGGCTCCTCCGGTTTTGGCCAGAAGATCCCAGACGAAATCCCATTCCTGATCCGTCAGTTCACCGAGCTTCTCGCGCATGACGAGGTGCTTGATGGTGGCTTCGGTGGGCAGGATGAGGTTGGGAGGGGTGTCGGTGTGACGCATGCTTCTCCTTCGGTGTCAGTTCATCCGTGCGGTGTTGACCTGCATCTGCAGGATCTCGCGCTGCTCCTCGAGGCTCGGGTGAAGGCTCATGCTAACGAGCCTCATCGCGATCGCGCCAAGCGTGTCTTGGGCTTCGTGTCGGCCCTTCATGCCGGTCGAGTAACGCAGCTTGTTCGCTGCCTGCTTGATCTTTGCGGGAATCGCGTCGAGCTCTTGGCGCTGCTCATCGAGCGTGCCTTCGAGCTGGATGGTATCCAGCTTCGTGAAGACCTTTTCTCTGAGCTCCAGAACCGCAAGCAAGAAATTGCTGCGACGCTGAGCCGTTTCGGTGCCGACCTGCAAAGCGTCGACTTCACCGTAGATGCCGTCGATGGTCTGGGTGAGCTCATCGAGGTCTTTCGTGGTCTGGGCGAATTCGAATAATTCCGCCGTATCCGCGAAAGCCCCTTCGAGCCGTTCCAGTTCTTCTTCGGCGCCCATGGTGAGGGCGAGCTCGGCGATCATGCCGTCGATCTGTGACTTCAGTTGATGCGTCCCGGGAAGGAACGCGATCGCCAGAAGGTCTTGAGCGACGACGTTGGATCGTCCGTTGATCGTTGCAGCCGCTTGCGCGAGTTTCATCGCCAGTACCGCCGTGCGCGGCGACAGCTTGATGCCGTCGATGTGCCGGAGGCGGACGATGATCCTGGACAGCATCAGCCGCATGGTCTTCGAGATGGTGACGTCGGATGTCCGCTCCTGTAGAGCGGCGACGCTTTCCCAGCTGACCTTCGCGGAGACAGGTGCTTCATCGGTAACCGCCGAGAAGAGCTCCATGTAGGAGTTCTCATCGTAGGTTTCCCACTTCACTTCCAGTTGGACCGGGAACCGCTCGATCAGAGCGGCGATCTCGGGCCCACCTTCGGCGATGTCCTGCGGCGAATGGTTGGTCGCCGCGGCGATGACGCGTGTCTGCATGTCGTACTGCTGATGTCCGTTGCGCAGTCGCTTCGACGTCAGCGTGTCCTTGAGGCTCGTCAGTACCCGCGGAGGGGCATCGAAGAGCTCTTCGAACACGGCGATGTGATGGTTCAGGAAGCTCAGCTCGGGATTGTACTGCAAGGTCGCCTTTCCTTCTCCGCCCCGGCGATCCAGGGCGTCGAAGTCGAGGCCTCCATACAGCTCATCCGTCGATGTGCCCTGACCGAACGACTTGACGTACGGCTCGGTGTGCTCGATGGCGCCAAAAGCGGCAGTCAGAAACTCGGACTTCCCGTGGCCACCAGGGCCACTGAAGATGAGGTTGACACCCGCTGCGACGGCCAGTGAGAACGCTTCGCGCATCTCGCTTGCGTTGATGAACTGGCAGGTGGCCTGCTCCACCCAGGAAAGGGTGAGCGTATGGTCCACATTGTTCATGACACTCCTCAGTGTTGTTGTGCTGTGACTAGTGATGTGAAATTTCTAGACAGGCGAACCTATCCTAAGTATATTTTAGCATAAATTCAATAAAAAAGCAATAGCGTAAACATATAATCATACACTATGCAACAGAGGAAAACGCATCGTTTCGGGCATGAATAAAGCCTCTCTCGAGGCTTTATTCAACTAGTTGGATTGTCGCAGCTCCTCCTGTGCCTGTGCAATGGCCGAGTAGACTTCTTGGGACGGTGCATTGCGGCGGAGCCATGATGATTGCGGGCTGTCGATGTCGGCGAACGCGGTGACGCTCGGGTACTGCCCTATCTCGTGCGCCATCTGACGGGCATCGAACTCGGCGTCCATGACGCGCTCTCGCACGGCGCGCTGGACTTCGAAGGGCGTACCAGCGGGGATCGGCTGGCCGAGATTGAACAAATGGGTCGCGACGGTACCGAAGGTACGGCCGATACGCCGCTTGCGATTCGCCGAGTCCATACTGTTCATATGGCGGAACGCGAGTTCATGCGACCCTTTCGTGGCGGCGTCGATGATACCGTTGGTTTGCACCCATAGACCGCTGC
>CAZGAP010000021.1:7362-9546 GCA_964523935.1 uncultured Candidatus Saccharibacteria bacterium | reverse complement strand
GTTTGGCGCCATTCGTCCTCTGCCATCACCGGCAGGTCGGTGACGCGGTTCATAACCTCGGACGTACCGGTGGCCGAAGTGTATATCGCACCCATGCGCGCTGCCGCGCCGAGATGACGACCGATGAACTGCAGGTCCCTTGGGTTTTCGAACTGCCGGCCTGCGATTTGGTCGACGAACTCCCAGCCGATCGCCTGCTGCTCGAGGCCGACAGTACCGCTGCGTAGCGATTGCCGCCTGTCTGCTTCGGTCGAATCGAGCGCTTTACGAACGATGAAGTGCCGGCCGTCGTGCATATCCAGCTGACGGGTCGACATGGTTGCTATTTTGTAGGGGTTTGGTTCTCTTTTCATAGTTCCACTATGCGCCGTATGTGCGCAGGCGTCAGTGAAGAGTTTTTCACTAAGTCTTTTATAAGGTGAAATTGGTATACTTGTGTGATGAAAATCTTATCCACCTACCGTATATTCCTCATATCAGTGGCAGCGGCAGCACTCGTCGTCGCGGCAAAATACATCCTTCATTACTTCGAGCTAGAACCGATCACTATGGGTTCGCTGCACGGTAGTGTGATATCCGGCGTCATCTTCGTCATAGGTTTTCTGCTTTCCGCGACGATTGCCGACTACAAGGAGTCGGAGCGCATACCTGCCGAGATCTCGGCGACACTTGAAAGTATGAGCGAAGATGCGCTGTCTATCGAAGAAAATTACCCTAAATTCAAGGCGGCCGCCTACCAGCACCAGTTACATATCATCGCCAAGGCGCTACTGATCGACCTTAGGAGCAGCAAAAACAACACTGCCCGCGAGGAACTGCACAACCTCAACAAGCTCCATGCCCAGATGGAAAATGCCGGTGTGCCGGCGAACTTCATCGTCAAGCTGAAGCAGCAACAGGCAATCCTACTGCGGCATTTGTTCAGGGTGAATTACATCCAGCGGATCATATTTGTGCCATCGACGAATATCCTGGCGTGGTCGATCGTCATATTGGCGGCAGGACTACTACTCATGACAAACATGGACCCGTTCGTTGCCGGCGTGGTGATCACGGGCGCGATCATGTTCATCCTTGTGTATGTGCTGCAGCTGATTCGCGTCATCAGGCCGCCGTTTCATGATGAGGGTAAGACGCGCGACGACATCAGTTTGTTCCTGATCGAGCGAACCGTGGAGCACTTGGAAGATCGCGACAAAAAGTAGCCCGATACGTCGACGTATCGGGCTACCCGAAAGGGCTGAAGGTACTAGAACAGTTGCGCTGGGCGGAGTCGTGACGAACGAGAAATGAGCCGGAGCAGTTGGCGACCGCTGTGCGGGTCGGTCGTTAACTCGACGACGGCGTGCACGGCGACTTTGTCGTCGCGCTCCACCGTCTTGCCGCTAAAGGGGGCATCGGTATCGTCGGGATACCGCAACCGATCCTCGCGCGGTAATGGCAACAGCTTGTCCTCAAGCGAGACCGATATCGCCTCGTTGCCTGCAAGCCTCAACTGGCAGTTCTTGAAAACTTTGTACTGATCACTCTTCTTGGCGAGTTCCGGGTAGAACTCCGAACCGCTGCCATAGGCAAGAAAATCGCCTATGAGCACCACTTCCGTGCCGTCTCGGAGCTGTTCGATCTCACTCTTTGACCTGATCGTTATGACGTCGGTCATCGTAACCTCTCTCTTGTGCGAAATGTCCTTACCTTTGCTATTATACTCGCCTATCTTGGGACGATACAGCGCTCGATGCCCTGAAATACAGAAGTCCTCTTTACTAGATAGGTCCAAGCGCGGCCGATATGCTGGGGTTATGACGAAAGAACGACCAACACCCTACGTGGGAATCAGCGGAGTAAGTGAATCACGACCATACGAACTAGGCGACCATATGGCTCAGTATTGGCTCATGGATCAATATGCCTACTCAGGATTGGCAGATCACAGACAGCTCGCGCTCGGTGTCAAAGCGGTGCATAAAACGCAGTACCTTGATATAGAGAACAAATACGGCCGGGAATGGTACCCGGTTGGAGAAGAATTCACTCAGGCGCTCAGTCCGGCGTGGAGTATAAATATAGCGCAGATCTGTTTTGACCAAGAGTGCGTGCGGGATCCTAATTATCGCGACGAGTTCATCGGGCGGGTCCATCGGCGCGGTAAGAAATGGCTCGATGCGCTTCAGTTCGACCTACTGC
>CAZGAP010000021.1:0-7352 GCA_964523935.1 uncultured Candidatus Saccharibacteria bacterium | reverse complement strand
CGAAGACGTGAAAGAAAAGACTGGGCACACGATCATTTTGCAAGCGCACAGTGAAGCGATGTCAAAGCTTGGGCCAGACGCGCTACCGGTCAAGCTTGGCAAGTATGCGCACGCACTCGACTATGTGCTGTTCGATGCGTCTCACGGCAAGGGTGTGCGCATGCAACCGGACGCGCTCCTCCCCTTTTTGGATGCGAGCTATGACTACCATGGGCTGACGGGGGTTGGGTTTGGCGTTGCTGGCGGGCTGTGTGCCGAAGTAGTACGCGAGGAGCTGCCGGCGCTACTCGAACATCACCGGGATTTGTCATGGGATGCCGAGGGCAGACTGCACGGTACGTATGAAGACGGGGTGCCGGGACTCGATTGGGGCAAGGCGAAGGACTACCTTGAAGCTTCGCATGACGTGCTATATGATCTGGGAGCGAGAGAGGTATAATTGGCCCATGCCACACCATTCCTATGAAGCCGACGCGCATGTCGCCCAGATGGCCGTTTTGCGAAAACTGTTGATTGAGCGTGTCGCATCGTTTTCTGATCTTGTGCGCGCGACGACGCTGTCGAACGACCATGCGAATTTCCATATCAAAAAGCTCATTACTGCTGGCATGGTCGAGCATGTCCCGAAATCGTACGGTAAGTACCAGCTGACACGCAAAGGCAAAGAATACGCCAATAGGATGGACACCGACGAGCTGGTCATCGAGAAGCAGCCGAAGCTGGTCGTTGACATTGGCATAGAAAATGCCGAGGGCAAGTTCATCTTCCAGGAGCGACGCAAACAGCCTTACTATGGCTACTGGGGCTTCCCGACCGGCAAGATACGCTGGGGTGAAACCATACTCGAAGCGGCGGCCCGTGAGCTGATGGAAGAAACCGGGCTGACGGCAAGTTTGCGCGTCATCGGCATGCACCACAAATTGGACTACGATGACAACGGAGAGATGCTAGAAGACAAATACCTCATCCTTGTGCACGGTACGGAACCTCAGGGAGATATGATGGTGGAAACGGAAACGCATATCAATCACTGGCTTACGCCCGACGAGTACAAGATCCTCGAGAACCGTTTCGGCGATATCGATGAGACGCTCGGGTTTATCCGGGATTCAGCACCATTCGTTACCGAAACCGAATACCGCTATCACTCCGATGATTATTGATCGGAGTCGCGAGGCTTGTTTTTTGGTGCCTTGACGATTGCAAGGGCTGCGAGGATGACCAGGAAGACGGCGACGATGAACGTCACGATGACGAATTCCAAGCCAACGAAGCCAGGAGCACTGTTGCCGGCCTCGTGCTGTACGTGGGCCGTCGTAGTTGTCATCTCACTCGACTCCGCAGCTTCATCGGAATGGTCATGTCCTGCGTGCGCAAAATTCGTAAGCATATGCCCTATGGTAGCATATTAGCGGGCGCGATGTCTTAAGTGGGCATGATGTCTGCAATAACCAATTGGCACTCTTGCACTTAGAGTGCTAATTGGTTATACTTATTACAAAGGAGGTATCTATGCAGCCAGATGATTCCAATAAACAACCACTTGAACAATATGGGCAAGACTTCACTGCACTTGCGCGTGAAGGCAAACTCGATCCGGTGATTGGTCGAGATGAGGAAATACGTCGCTGCATGCAGGTACTTAGCCGCCGTAGCAAAAATAATCCCGTGCTTATAGGTGAACCAGGCGTTGGTAAGACTGCGATTGTCGAAGGACTTGCACAGCGCATCGTCAAAGGTGACGTACCGACTAGCCTCAAGGACAAGCGTGTGATTGGGCTCGAAATCAGCAGCTTACTCGCCGGTGCTGGCTTTCGCGGTCAATTCGAAGAGCGTCTCCAGTCAGTATTAAAAGAGGTGGAAGGAGCTGCTGGTGGCATCATCTTGTTTATCGACGAAATTCATACGATCGTTGGCGCTGGCAAAGCCGAAGGTGCCGTCGATGCCGCGAATATGCTGAAGCCGATGATGGCACGCGGCAAACTACACTTAATCGGTGCAACGACCCTTAATGAGTACCGCCAATATATTGAAAAGGACGCAGCGCTTGAACGCCGGCTGCAGCCTGTGTACGTTGGCGAACCGGACTTCGAAGATACTGTCGCCATACTCAGGGGACTACAGGAAAAATACGAGGTTCATCACGGGGTTAAGATTACCGACGATGCGATTATCGCAGCGGCACGATTAAGCGACAGGTATATAACCGAGCGCTTTTTGCCCGACAAGGCGGTCGATTTGATTGATGAAGCGACATCGGCGCTGAAGATGCAACTCGATTCCAGGCCGATCGAGCTTGATAGGCTGAATCGAAGGATCATGCAGCTGCAGATGGAACAGACCGCGCTGAAAAAAGACAAGACCGAGACGGCAAAGGCACGAAAGACCGAAATCGAGGATGAGATTAAGGCGTTATCCGACCAGGCCGGCGCTATAGAATCGGCCTGGCAAAATGAAAAGGATATCATCGACAGACTCAACGGCGAGAGCGAGAAACTTGAATCTGCTAAGACCAAACTTGAGATGGCGGAAAACGAGGGTGACCTGGGCACGGCAAGCCGACTAATGTATGGTGAAATCCCAGAAATCGAGCAGAATATTGCGGAGTATCGCCGCCAAATCAACATGATTCCAGAAGATAAGCGGTTGCTTCGTGATGAAGTCACTGCAGATGATATCGCCTCTGTCGTGGCTCGGTGGACCGGTATACCTGTCGACCGCTTGAAAGAAAGCGAGACGCAAAAGCTGAGCCGCCTTGAAGACGAACTGCATAAACGTGTCGTCGGACAAGACCGTGCCGTTGAGGCGGTCGCGAATGCTATACGGCGCTCGCGTGCCGGTATTGGCGACCAAAACCGCCCGATCGGATCATTTCTCTTTTTGGGACCGACTGGCGTTGGCAAAACGGAGCTTGCGAAGAGCCTAGCCGTATCTCTATTCGATGATGAACACGCGGTAATGCGAATCGATATGAGCGAATACATGGAGCAGCATGCGGTCTCACGGCTTATCGGATCGCCTCCAGGGTATGTTGGGTATGAACAGGGCGGCCAGCTGACTGAAGCGATTCGTCGTCGCCCATATAGCATTGTTCTCTTCGATGAGATCGAAAAAGCCCATCCTGACGTATTCAATGTTTTGCTGCAGGTACTGGATGACGGCAGGCTGACCGACGGCCAAGGACGGACCGTCAACTTCTCGAACACGGTCATTATCATGACGAGTAATATCGGTTCACATCATATTCAAGAGTGGAACGGTAAAGGGTACGACAAGCTCGAAACGACACTGCAGCAAGAACTGAGCCGTCACTTCCGACCTGAGTTCCTGAACCGTATCGACGATATTGTGATTTTCGACCGCATTAAACCCGAGGACATGCAGCACATCGTCGATGTTCAATTAGATCGTATGTTAGCACGGGTACGAACGGGCAAGAACATCGAACTGGCATTTAGCGAAAAGGCAAAGAAGGCGCTAGCGGGGCTTAGTTATGACCCTGCTTACGGTGCCCGACCACTCAAGCGAGTCATCCAAACGAAGGTCCTGAATGAGTTAGCGAAAAAAATTCTCGATGGTGCAATTGGTGAAAACATGAAAGTTGCGGTTGATTATAGTGGAAGTGTATTTTCATTCCATGAAATAAAGTAGCTTCTGAAGTATATTCTTCGCTGTTAGTGGTGGCTATGTGAGTACGTGCCGACACCCATAGAAAGCGAATTGGCACGCAATCAAGGAAGAACTTTTCAGAGTCTATGACTTATGGGTGTCCTCCTCGGGGTTTAGCAACCCCAAGCAACAATGGAACCTACCGTTTAGTTTTAATCATTAGAATCATTTTGATCTAGAGCGTCCTTGATAGACCTTTTCTGTTCGGAAGAAATAAATCTTTTTGTCATGAATCTCTTAACTATTTCATCATACTGTCCGACGCCGCTGAGGATTGCCTCGTATATGTGCTGAGACAAAGTGACTCTGTCAGCATTTTGTATTTGAGGTGAGTAATACAATTTATAAAGAGCATCCATATGCCTTTCAAAGTCTGCCAAATTACCAACGGAACGTGCACGATCACTTATACGATGGATCAGACTTGCTATGGTATTTTCGTTTGCAAATGGTGTTAACCTCGAAAGCTGCTCTAGATTGTTAAATATACGTTCTGTAAGAGCTGATTGAAGTGCCGTTTTTTGTTCATCCTTCAAGCTCGGGTCACTGAGTATATATGTAAGGTAATCTACGGATTGTGCAGCTTGGACAAAATCATTGAGTATGTTAGAGATTCGCTGTATGGCGGTGCTATGCTGGTCATCAGAAAGCCACACTAAATTTTTGAGTATCTTAAATTTCAGTTCCTCGCTTAGGCTGGCGGAGTACCAAGCTTGCAGGTAACTTGAAAGGTCATTTATATAACCATTTAACGGATCATTCGAAGGAAGCAGCCCGATGTTCAATTTGGGAAACGTTTTGTACATGTGATGAATAAGTTGAGCTTGCATTTCAGGATCGGAGTTACCTTGTACGAATCGCGCGGTTGCATTTAATTTGTCGATATAGAATGGCGCAACATCTTCTTCTGTTAAGTCGTAGTGTTCGAGTGCGGTTAGTTGCTGTATAGCTTTCGACGTACTTGTCTCTACTAATCCAAGATAGTTATGCAGGGCGTCCCTATTAATTAACTTCTTCTTCTGTTCGTCCGAAAGCCCTGACAGTCCGCGGAATACCGTTTCGCTTCGATGATGACTAGCAATTTTCTCGGCAAGATCCTTAACGATGCTTTTTAGCTTGTCTGGATGGTTCATTGTTGCGAGGCTGATTTTAACGATATTTTCGTCTGTGACACCGTAAGACGCAGTTCCACGAACATAGCCCCTAACTGATTTAACAAAATCTTGCGCCGAAGTAGGACGAACATAGTTTAGCAACCTTCCTGCTATACCATCCACGTCGATCAACTCTATAATTTTGGATAACTCAGCCGCATAAGGTGTATTGGCGAATGTCAAATCGATAGTACCTTTTAATGACTCAAGCTCATCATCGTTGAGTCTGGTTAATATTTGAGTATAGATACTGAAAAAAGGAGTGAAGCGTACATCATCACCCCTGATACTGGTTATGAATGTGGTTAATTGGTTATTAAGAGCGTCACCGTCCTCAAAATTACCAAACAATTTTTCTGCCGTTTCGAAATCCTGCTGCAAACATGCACTCACGAACTGGTCCCATCCAGGCAACTTCATATCTTCTTGCGATCGCCTTAGTCGGAAATACCACGATACGGAATTATCACTTGGTAAGCACCAGTTAGTAAGTCTGCTAAAATCGTCGTATTTGTTTTTTTCGTCGCTATCAGCTGGAATGTTGCGAACGGGATTCTTGCTAAGAAATTCCTCGATTTCCTTCCAGTTAAGCGATCCGTCAACGCCCAATATTTTTATTTGATTGTATACATTTGGAAATCGATCGCGCACAACTAACATTTTGGCAATGAAGCTCAGATTATCTTCGATAAATTTATCAGTTAGCCCATTACCGGGCACGCTTTCAGCCAAGAGAGAATATAGCGTCGCTAAGTTATTAACATATTGTTTGATCTCACGCGGATTTTCAGTGTACGCATAATTGATAACTTGTTGAACATCTGTGTTGTCCTTCAGTATGGAAATGTCAGTTTCGGCAAGTAATTTATTTGTAAAGCCACGTATTTCACTTTCGATAAATACCGGTAGTTCAATTACGACATTGAAGAACTTTTTCAAAAATTCATTGGCATCAAATCTACTCTGATTGTTGTTTCCGTATACAAGGGATATGTGTTCCTTTATGGCTTTATCATCGCTAGCAATAACAAAGATGACATTTAGATCACTATCGTCAGCGTTCAGAAACGTCTTAACAGTGCTTAACAGCTCGACAGTCTTATCTTTCTGTGTGCGATCCAAGTTATCGATGACGATTACGTAGGTCTTTTTCTTACGTTCCAGCAAGTTCTTAAATTCATTGAAAAACACTTCTGGCGAACCCACGCGATCTTCGGAGATAACGGTCTGCTGTATAAAGTTCTCGCGATCCAAGAAGAACTTGAGAATTTCATTCACCGTAATCAGTGTTACTGCTCCGCTCAAAGCAGCTGCAAAAGGCTGGTTTGTCGCGTATTGAATGACGGCTACGACACCGACGACAATTATAGGCACTAATACGGCACGCCAACTAATTTTAAACCTCTCATTGGTCTGTTGGTTGCTGGTGTATAGTCGCTTTTTAAGATCCTCAATATACTGGTCGTTTATTTTCGAGAATCGCCAACGGCCTTTGAGCTGCTCAGCCGTCTCGAGAAGAAAGGATCTGCGCAGGGCATCCGCCTCATACTTCCAAACATCAAACTTTATAAATTCATACTTGCGTCCGTCTAACTTCATATGAAGGTTATCAACGATGGTGCTTTTACCTGTGCCCCATTTACCGAATAAACCAATTGTGAATGGTCGGGGTGATGAATCGACAATTTTAACGATAGAACTCGCAAGATCTTCATAACCAAACTGAACCTTTCGGGAACTGGATTTACCGGCGGGCTTATCTGAAATTAACTTCATCGTGGCCTTATTATCCAACCAAACTAATGTATTCCAAAGCATTAACATTAAGCTACAGTAATGAGTCCGGATCGAACGGCCAAGTAATCAGGCAATCGAAAACGAGAACTGGAGCTTGCGCAGGTGGTTCACTAGGGGTTGAAACGGGTTGATTCGACAAATTTACCAACTAAATTATCTGATTTAACTGTTGCTGGAAAGAATGATAATGAATTATAGTTCGGATCCGTCTCCAGCTGTCCGGAAAATGGGATGCAGGGTTCAACCCTGAAAGGTGTTATTTTGGGTAATTTAGGTGATCGTACCGGGACGACGCTTCAATGTTCTGGCTATTCTAGCCGCGAACATCGGCTAACCCTTGTCAAATCAATAGATTATGACAATGGTCGAACCCTGCGGCGTTCGATCCCCCGCGCAAGCGCAATAGAAAAAGCCTCAGACATGAATGCCTGAGGCTTTTTCTATGGTGACCTTACCGGGAATCGAACCCGGATTGTCAGGATGAGAACCTGATGTCCTAACCGTTAGACGATAAGGCCGCATTTCGAGTGAAGGAGTACAAAAACCAGCTTGCTTATTTTTGTATCATTCCGAGAAATGATAGGCCTTATATGGTTCGAAGAATCCATATTGGCCGCACATGTAACGGCTTCACTTCTGCCCTACTTTACCAAAACCAACAGGGGTTGTCTAGGCATACGACATTGATAATATGATGAAATAGTATATAATCTCAACTACCCTATCCGTAAA
>CAZGAP010000020.1:0-15967 GCA_964523935.1 uncultured Candidatus Saccharibacteria bacterium | reverse complement strand
GTGACCATGGTCGCCACATGCGCGCCGCTGATCGACTCGTCGGCGGCAAATGGCTGTGGTGACAAAGGAAGGATTGCGAACCGTGCGACAATCAACGCAAAAGCTATGGCGATAAGCGCTATATCGAAGCGTGAAAATGAAAGCATGTTTTTAGATTTTTTCATTGAGGTATGACTTTTTGGACGTACGGATTCTTTACGAGTATCCAAGTGCCGAGTACGGCGATCACGCCAATGATTGTATTGTACCAAACATTTTCCGATGCGGGCATGAAATACGCGATGAGAAAAATAACCGATCCATGAACGATATAGGCGGTCAGTGAACGAAGACCAAATGGTATCAGTAGCCAGCCGAGCCATTTGTTAATGAACGCACGGAAGTGATGGAAGAACATTGCAAAACCGACGAACCAAAGCAGAGCGATCGGAACCCTCGCCGCTGGGAATGAGAACTCCTTCGAAAACAACTGGTTCAGATAATGGGATACCTGGTCGGTCGGTGCGATAAACGTGCATAGGACTGAAAGGAGTATGGTGCTGATGACAGATAGATACAGCACCGATGTAAGCGCGAGGCGCCGTGATGGCTTGAGTATGCTCCACTTTTTTTGAATGGAAGGGAGATAGAAACCGATGATCGCGGGCGGGAAAAACATGGGCATCCACTGCAGCCATTCGATATTGTATTGTCTCCCGACGATATAACCGATGATTGTCAGGACTATGACGACGTACGCTTGTCCTTTTCGCAGGAAATACAGCATGATCGGCGTCACTGCCAGCAGTAGTGCATAGAAATAAAGGAAGTATATCAGTGTGTGCTGATAATCGGTAAGCACTGTTTGCCTGATTAATTCACCCCATTCTCCTTTCGGGATTTCTACCCAAGCGATCGAGCCAGAAAAGGTGATATACCATGTGGCGGCGACGTAGAGAAGGGTTAATCCGACAAGCCACCCGTAAAGGAGCGCTGCACGCTTCCATACTTTCACGGCGACTTCCTTGAGTGGCAAGGTGATGTTTTTGTAGCCGCGGACATAGCCGACGAGCAGGCCGGAGATAATGACAAAACCTTCACCGGCAGTCACCCATAGCTCACCTCTGCCAGTTATGATTTCAAAAAGATTAGGCCAGCGCCATAAGTGATCGATGATAATGACGATTATGAAGAACCCGCGGAGCAGATCCAGGCTCAGCATACGAGAGGAGACGAGACGCTTTTTATCGAAACTCACTCTTACCAGTATACCCTTTCCTCTTGGTTTTGGATTATAATAGGGAGTGATTATGACAATGCAACCCACACCCTACCCAGCACCCGATTTCTCGCTGCCAGACGAATCAGGCAAGCTCCAATCATTGAACGATTTCCATGGGAAATGGCTCGTGCTCTATTTCTACCCGAAAGATGATACGCCCGGATGCACCGTTGAGGCATGTAGTTTGCGAGATGCTCGTGATGATATCGCTGAGCTTGGCGCGCAGATCGTTGGCGTGAGTAAGGATCAGGCTGATGCGCATGAGAAATTCAAGGCCAAGCATTCACTTAATTTCGCGCTACTGAGTGACGTGGACGGAACGGTCATCGATGCCTACGGGGCATGGGGAAAGAAAATGTTTGGCAAGGAAGGTATCCTGCGTAAGACGTTCATTATCAATCCTGACGGTCAGGTCGTGAAGGTGTACGGCCGCGTGACACCACTCGGACATGGCGATCAAGTTATTACCGATCTTAAGGCTTTACGAAGTAGCAAATAGCAACGAGTAACTCGCGACTTTTTATCGGGGTCGTTTAGAAGCGTGATCACGGGCAAGCTTTGCGAAACGGTCATCAATGACCGCCGGCTTGAAATCTCCAAATTTGCTCGTCGCAGCCTGCTCGATCATCCAGTCGGCGATCATCGGGTTCTTCGGTAGTAGTGAGCCATGCATATAGCTACCGATGACATTGTTATATCTTGCGCCCTCGGATTCATCTTTGCCGTTATTGCCGGCGCCACGCATAACGGCACCGAGAGGCCTAACTCCTTTTCCAAGGAAGGTTTGACCGCTATGGTTCTCGTAACCGATGATTTCTCCAAAGTCCTCACTATGAGTGATGATATTACCAATCAGCCGCTCTGGTCCGGCTATCGTTTCTATGTCTAGCAGCTCAATGCCCTTTATGACATGACCGTCCTGTGTTTTGAAGAATCTACCAAACAACTGATAAAGGCCGCAGATGACAAGCATCGGTACGCCGTCGTTGGCGAGTCCGTTCAAGTCTGGTCCGATTTTGATCAGATCGGCTTGGATTTTATCTTGCCCACTATCCTGGCCACCGCCCCCGATGATGATATCGACATTCTGAGGGAAGGTGTCCCCGGGGTTGTACCCGATAGCCTCGGTCTCATACCCATGCCATTCGGCGCGTCGTTTTAATACGAGCAGATTACCGTAATCCCCGTAAATATTCATATCACGTGGATAGAGTTGGAGGATGGTCAATTTACGGCTCATGAGATTACCTCGACATTCGTATGCTTGCCCAGTTCCCTGCGGAGGGCCAGCATCGCAGTATAGGTACAGTAGATGCGTTTGGGGCGATTATTGCTGCTGGCCAGGAAGTTCCGCAGTGCTCGCGTCAAGTCAGTGTCGACGTGAGATACGGCGATGTCGTCGTACTGCAAACGAAGCGCCATATCGTAGGCACGAACGCCACCAACTTCGGATACGCCCGATTGCTTCAAGCTGGTGAAGTCGACATCCCACAGCCAGCTCATGTCCCGGCCGTCGGCATAATTGTCGTTGATTGCAATCATCGTCGCATAATCCGCAGGATCGAACGAATGAAGACTCAGGCGGAATCCACTTGGGTTTTTTACAAGCACCAGTTCGCACGGCTGGCCGTCGACGACGAGTTTCTCGCCGCGCCCAAAAGCAGGTGTAACCCCTGCAAGTCCCTTGATAAGTTTATCGCTGTCCAGCTTATCGCCGATCACCATCCTGGCTACTGCCAACGCCGCTGCGGCATTGTAAATATTATAGACACCTTGAAGTTTCAGCTGGGTAGAGACGTTTCTGTCATCGATGATGAACGTGGCTTTGTCTCCGTCTCCGATCGATTTTAGTACGACGTCAGCATCGGGTGTATCTCTAGTATGCTCATTGCTCCCGTGCATGTCGTCATCACTAGGGAACAGCTCGAGCAGATCATTGCTAAGACCGAAATAACCGACTTCGCCTGTCAATCCAGTGGCGAGCTTCAGCAGTCGGGGATCTTCGCGGTTGATGATCACGCCTTTCGTGGTGGCACGGGCAACGTGCTCAAGCATACCGGCCGTTTTGTCGATTTCACCGAACCGGTCGAGTTGGTCGCGCATGACATTCAAAAGCAGACTGTATGTCGGAGGGACTTTATCAACAAAATGAACAGCATGCGCTTCATCCAATTCAAGAACCGCGATATCGGCGTCGATCTTACCGAAAGAATTCACTTCGCCGAGTAGCGCGGCTGCGACGCCCCGGCTGAAATTACTTCCCGTGCGGTTAGTAAAGACCTTCAGCCCCTGGCTTCTGAGGAGCTCGACGACCATCTTCGTGGTTGTGGTTTTACCATTGGTGCCGCTGATGAGTACGACGCCGTAGGGAAGCTGGGAGAGGGTGTCGGCAACGAAGCCCTTATCGATTTTTTCGACGAAAAGTCCAGGGAGGGCTGATCCGCCGCCTCGCAACCGGGCAATGTAGCGGACGGCTTTGCCCATGAGTACGCTGTACGGTTTGGCCATATGCGCTATTATACCCTAACAAAAAGGGACCGGCTATTCCGACGAGACCGCTACGATCCGGGTCACGCTGAGTACTGCTATAACGTGACAGAGATGATACAATGTGATTATGCTTTTAGTATCAGAGTTGCTGCGCTGGTGGTACGGTGATGGCTGGCGTAAGCACGCTCAGCTCGTCGCTCTACGCCTCGACGGAACGATGGACTACTTCTCGATCGACCTGCTAGCAAAAACTCTCTTTGCGCCGTTCCGTCAGATTTCTGCCGGCAAAGTCGATGGGCCCATCGGCGTCCAGTTGCGGGCAATGGTCGACAAGCTCTTTTCTCGGATTATCGGTGCGTTCGTCAGAGCCATTCTCCTGGTTATC
Source organism: uncultured Candidatus Saccharibacteria bacterium (assembly GCA_964523935.1). Lineage (GTDB taxonomy): Bacteria > Patescibacteriota > Saccharimonadia > Saccharimonadales > Saccharimonadaceae > UBA2112. The sequence continues at coordinate 11,831 of CAZGAP010000020.1, read as the reverse complement.
GGTGGCGTGACCATTGGGGTCCAGGCGGTGGTAGGTATGGGCGCGTTGCTTTTATGGGCTGTCGTTCCACTACTGCCGGTCATTGGTTTTGTACTCGTGGTGACGGGAGTGTCACTGTAATGGATCCACGGTTTGACGGTAGAAGTACGCGCGCCGCCAAGGCACGCCTGGGTGCAAGGATTGGCAAATCGCTCCGCGTCCTCTTGATTGGCGTGACGGTGTTGCTGCTTGGTGCTGGCGCGGCGATGGTGGTAGCGCATATGTCTGCAGGCTGGATAGTAATCGGTTTGAGTGCTCTTCCCTTCATGCTGTACCAGTGGGACAAATACGAACTTGCAAATCCTAAAGTGGCTGGAGGGACTATTGATGGCATCGTCGCCGGGGACGTACTCGGTGGACTTAGTGAAAATCCCACACCCAAACAGATAGCCTATGCCGTATCGAATTCTCAAAGCGGGATGTTCTTCGCGATCCGTTTCGGGATCACCTCCAACTTTTTGCAAAACATCACGACGGATACCCCGGATGACTCCTCGATGGTCTGGCGCAATGCCCTTGAAATCCAACAGCAAACGGGTACGGCGAACATCTCGGGAGCGGTGCTTGCTGCGGCCGTCGTCAAAAGTTTTCCGGAGCACGAATCGATCTTGGCGCACATGCACCTTGAAATGAATGATTTGATCACAGGTATCCGTTGGTATGATCACCTCAAGGGTTTAATTGACCAGCAGAAACAACCGCGTCGAACCGGAGGTATAGCGCGCGATTTTTCATTCGGATACATACCGCTCCTCCGTCGTTTCGGGATCAACCTCTCCGAGGGTAATAATGGCAGGGTCGCCGTTGAGGTCGAATCTCACCGCAAGGCGCTTGACCAGTTGATTGAGACATTTGGCAGTGGAGGCAGGCAAAACGCCGTACTGGTGGGCGAGGCCGGAACCGGAAAAACGACGATCGTTCATGCTTTCGCTGATCGGATACTCGATGCGAAAGCGAAGATTCCTGCTAGCCTAAAGTTTCGCCAAGTCTTCATACTTGATTCATCTTCACTGATTGCCGCCGCACCAGGAAGAGGTGAGCTTGAGGGGCTTATCATGCAGGTCCTAGGCGAAGCCTATACTGCTAAGAACATTATCATTTGTCTTGATAACGCCCAGTTGTTTTTCGAAGAGGGTGTCGGCTCCGTAGATCTAACAAATGTGCTGCTACCTATTTTGGAAGCGGGTAATTTGAGAATCATCCTTGCGATGGATGAGCAGCGGTATTTGCAGATCGGTCAGCGCAATCCTGGACTTATCAACGCACTGAACCGTATCAGTATCGCACCTTCCAATAAAGAGGAGACCATTGCCGTGATGCAGGACCAGCTGATATTCAATGAATACCAGCGGAACGTCACCTATACCTACCAGTCACTCAATGAAGCGTATAGTCTGAGCGAACGCTATGTGCATGATCTTGCTATGCCAGGACGGGCACTGAAGCTCCTAGAGAGTGGTGCGAGCTATGCCGAGAGCGGACTCGTTACTGAGCACTCCATACAGCAAGCGATCGAGCAGACGATGGACATCAAGGTCGGCGTCGCCAACAACGATGAGGAGCGAGAAAAGCTTCTGAACCTTGAGGATTTGATCCATCAGCGCATGATCAATCAGGTACGTGCCGTGCAGGTCGTGAGCGACGCGCTCCGTCGAGCGAGAGCAGGCGTGCGCAACCAGAACAGGCCAATCGGCACCTTTCTCTTTCTGGGTCCCACCGGCGTCGGTAAGACTGAGTTGTCAAAGGCGCTGGCTGACGTCTATTTCGGAGGCGAGGAACGGATGATACGTCTGGACCTTAATGAGTATGTCAGGCCGGAGGACGTATCTCGCTTGATCGCTGACGGGGCGGATGACCCCACAAGCCTTACTGCCCAGGCAATGAAACAACCATTCAGTGTCGTACTGCTCGACGAGATAGAAAAAGCCCATCCGCAAGTACTGACGACTTTGCTGCAGTTGCTTGACGAGGGTATCCTACGTGACATCAAGAACAGGGAAGTGAGTTTCCGTGACGCGATCGTCATCGCGACGTCGAACGCTGGTGCTGATAGGATACGGGAATATATTGAGCGAGGATATAAACTCCAGGATTTCGAGCAAAAGTTCGTCGATGAACTTATTAGCAGCAATCAATTCCGTCCGGAATTTCTCAACCGTTTTGACGAGATTGTTATCTTCAGGCCTCTCGAGAAACCAGAGCTCATGCAAGTTATTGATTTGATTCTGGCTGGCATAAACAAGCAGATGGCATCACAGAAAATCACGATACACGTGACCGATGAGGCGAAGGTATTCCTTGTCGACAAAGGCTACGACCCGCGGCTCGGCGCACGGCCGATGCGACGCGTCGTCCAACGAGCGGTCGAGAATCTTGTCGCCAAGCAAATGCTTAGCGGATCTGTCGCTCCGGGTTCTGTCATAGAGGTCACGCTCGATCAGGTACAAGCGATGCTTGGTGTGGACAATAATAACGCGACGGCGCTTTAGTTGCTTGCGATGACAGCGAAACAGATAGCTAAAATGAGTGCGATTGGCGTCATCGTGTAGCGCTCGGCTCTACTGCGAGACATGCCATTGAGTACGGCGCCTAACATGAAATAAGCGGTAATGCCCCAGAGGCCTATTTCCACGATTCTGTCGTCAGGAATGATATGCAGGGTACTTGTTTTCGTGAGGACGAGCAGGATTATGGCAATATAAATTGCTATAGAAGCAAAGCTGCTTATCCGCAATTTTTTCGGTAGTTTTTGATGACCGCCCCCCCCAAGCGAACTTGCCAAGTGGCGCCCCAGCTGCAAGCGCCAATTGAAATGTAGAAAGCAGCGCGAGGATGACAATGCTGATGGTGGCGGCGATAGTCATAATTACTGCAGGCCTTGGACTACTTAATACTCTGCGCGCCTTGGATGAAACCTTCTATGAAGGATGGCATCAAAAGAATCGAAAGTACGATTGAGATGAGTGAGAGAACAATGGTTGCTTCCGTTAGACTCTGCTTTTTCTTTCTTCGTATGATTGCAGTAATGAGTGCTATGACAGCAAGTAGCAACGCGAAGGGTGCGAATAAAAAGAGCGCCAAGCTGAGGAGACTTAGCACGAGGGGTAAGACGGCTTTTTCATTTGCAGTAGCCTGCACTACAAGGGACGGGGTATTAGTGGTCTGTGGTGCCGCGTTGTCCTGAGAGTTTGGGTTGATGACTGAAGGTGTTGTGTTTTGGTTGTTTTCGGAAGGCTGCATGTGAATCATCCTTAAGTTTATTATGAGGGATATTATATCATCGATCTGGTTATTTCGCGTAAACAGACCGAAGTAAAGAATTCAAAATATGGTACAGCGTGATTCGCGAAGTTAGAACCAAGATTCACGAATTAAATAAAATCTTAAAATAGTTGCTAAAAACAATTAAGATGTTATAGTATATTTAGAATGAATGAATTTAAACTACCTGCATATAGAGTCCCTATCAATTCGATTGATGCAATTAAGAATTGCTCTGAGGTCCTAATTGAGGGTAGTGACGGTGAGTTTGATCCCACTCCACACCAGCCTCATTTAACTTTACTGCGCCAATCTTTGTACAGAGGTAGGGTTGGAATTGATGTGTCGACGCTCCATCGGGCATTGAGTGATAAAATAGATTCAAAACCTGAGCGGTATTCACTTCCTGTTCGCAATATAGAAAATACTACTAAGAGACTCAGTGATGCCGCTGTATTAGCAATTATTCTTGAAGATCCAGATGATGTATACCGAGATGAGTATTCTTCTATACGGAGTAAGCTTCCTCAGAATTTAAGGGGTCGTAGTTGTCAAAATACCCCTCATATTACCCTAGGGAGGTTAGATCCCTCCCTTGTAACTGAGGATTTAATTATCAGAGCCGAACAGACATTACCACCAAAAATTGAGTTTGGTCCATTACTATTTTCAAGCGCGGTAATCATGTACCATAATCAGGTAAAAACTGACTAGAACTACAAACAGATTCCTTAATAAATGAATTTTGATTTCCAAATGTGGTACAGCGTGTTGTACGCTGTTAGAACTGAATTAGCTTCTTAATAATATAGTAACAACTATTCCGAGTTGAATAATGAATAGGGGAATGTAGGTTATTATGAGTGGTTTTTGCATGTGTTTGATACTAAATATCGCAAAAACACCGGCTTGAAAAGTGAAATATGCCCACGTAATAAGTGACACACTTGAAATATCAGGAGTTGTGACAACAGAGTGTAACTGGGCAATGCTTACAATTGGCATGCCAAGGCCGATAACCAGCGTTAATCGATCAATGTTTTTATTTTGATTTTTTGGTTTAGCCATTTGCTAAATTGTAACAATAAATAAACATAAGTACTATGGTACAGCGCAATGTGCAACGTTAGAATTGAATTAATCTTTTCGTGACAGCTGGAAACATTGAGCATCACACTCAAGTTCAGCAGCAGTTATACCGCAGAGCATTGTCTCGGGGTCGATTACTTCACGTCCGTCCCAAGGGTCGGCTACTAGAAAGTTACCGTTCTCATCATTACCATAGATAATTACGCTATGTGTGCCAACGGTTCCGTGAATATCGTCGGGAATACGCAGTCTTTTTGGCGTATCGGGTTCTGGGTATTGTTGTCGTCCGGTTCCGTGAACTACAGAGGAGCAAATATTTACATAAACTGGTGATTTTTTTAGTTTTTCATACAGAAGTGTTGACGTAATATGTGGCATTACGGATAAATTGCCGCCCGATTTAATTAAATCAATATATGCTTGAACGTACATTTTCGACCAATATTTACCACCAACATTATGTACATCACGAACATCTTTTACCGCTTCTAGCTTATCTAGCAACTGCTCATTGTCGAGTCCTTTCCATGTAAGGTCTGTAACAAGAAAATCAAAAGAAATAAAATCGACACCGTAACCTTGCTTGACGCACCATTCCGCTAGTTGGGCAGTTAAACTTCCGATAGGCTCACCGTTTTCGTCTTTACCTTGTGGTACTTGCTCAAGAAGCTCACCAGTAGATGTATCCTGGCTGTAGTGTGACAGTAGCATAGATAGTGAGGCGTAGCCACAGCTTGAAGATGTCGGTTGGTAATGATGAGTGATTTCGTGTTTGACAGCTCGCATACTCTAACTATAACAGAGTAGCTAGTGGTTCTAGCGTCCAACAAGCCCTATATAAAGTTTGAACTAAAGATACAGATTAGAATAACGATTTCCAAATGTGGTACCCCGGGCAGGGTTCGAACCTGCGACCTTAGGCTTAGAAGTCCTCTGCTCTATCCAGCTGAGCTACCGGGGCGTCGTCGGCGTTCACTCGGAGTTCTCTCTTCCGATTAAAATCGAAAGCTGGCACTCTGTCGCTACGCCTCCTCTCGAGCCGTCAAACAGCAAAAGCTTGGTTTAACGTCTCGGGGAAGCTACGCTTCTATAAATTATACTATGACCACGTACGTTGCTTGTTAATTTCCTCTTTATCGCGAAAAGAGCGCTCAAGGTCGATATCAAAATGATTGCATATGTCGAGCAGGTATACGAAAACGTCAGCCACTTCATGCTCGAGATTGTGCACGGCTGAGTTATCGTCGGTTTTCATATTACTTAGTTTGCGGGCGGCTTTGGCCATTTCGCCGCACTCTTCTAGGAACAGCATGAATATCTCGGGCGTCGTTTCTTTGTCAAAGCCACGCTCGGTGACCATGTCACTGACGTATCGCTGGTAATCCGCAAGGGTAGGGTTGGGGTTAAGAATGAGTTTGCTCATGGACTCATCATACCAAAGTAAAACGCCATGGAGGACCACGGCGGTTTACTTTGGTGCGGGCGGCGAGACGGCGGTCGCTTCGCTCTCTATCTCACCTCTTTTGCTGCGCTTCGGCTCACGAACTCGCATCTGGCTCACTCTGTTCGCTGATGCGAGGTTCGGGTCCCCCCGCTTCACATCAAAAGAAATAGACCGTACATAAGCACGGTCTATTTCTTTGGTGCGGGCGGCGAGAATCGAACTCGCATCGTTTGCTTGGAAGGCAGACATATTAGCCATTATACGACGCCCGCGAAATTGTCAGTAACCAGTATACCAGTTATTTTGCTATACTGTAATCATAAGGAGATCCTTCATGGCAACAGATACGAATGACTACGGTAAAAAGCCCTTCGTTTTTAATATCGAAGAAGCGACAGTGAGCAACGATAATTTCCGAGTGGCGAAATGGACAGGTGCTCATTTACAAATGACGCTCATGAGCATACCGGTCGGTCAGGATATCGGGCTGGAAGTACACGACGACCATGATCAATTCCTCAGGGTGGAGCAAGGAAGCGCGCTAGTGCAGATGGGCCCTGCAAGGGACAGTCTTGATTTTAGCCAGGAGGCAAAGGATGACTATGCTATTTTTGTCCCTGCTGGCATGTGGCATAACGTGACGAACACGGGCGATACGGATCTCAAGGTGTATTCGATCTACGCGCCAAGCGAACATCCATTTGGTACCGTTCACGTGACTAAGGAAGAGGCTGAAGCTGCCGAGCATTGATCATGGCCGATCTGAACCAATTTCTGAACCGAGACCTGACCGCCGATGACGTCGCGCATAGCAACGGCTACGCGAGTGCGGCAGGTGGTGCTGGTGCTGGCGGGCTATCGATGGATCAGCGCCGCAAGCTGCTCAACCAGCCCAGGGTCGTTGGTTCGTATCAGTACTCACGTTTAGGTAGGCAGAGCTCGGCGATGAAAGCGCGTACTGCCGATCAGAAACAGGGAAGAGCGTACGATGCGAGCCGTGATAGTTTCAGTGATGATGCCCCTGTAAGCAACAGGCAGCAGGGCGGCATCAAGGATAGAAGCCAGGTAGATACCAAGTCTATAGAACGGCGCCAGCATTTCGTTGAGCCGCCATCGAGAAGTTACGATAAGTATGCATAGCGCATAGGTAAGTTATATCTCATCAAAAATAAAAAAGCCTGCTAAACAGGCTTTTTTATTTGGGGCGAATGATGGGGATTGAACCCACTACCTTCGGAACCACAACCCGACGCTCTAACCAAATGAGCTACATTCGCCAAACGTATGCAATTGTAGCATATTTACGGAGGTAGAGCTAGATTTCGCGGATAGTTTCTATTTGTCCACCAAGGCTATTGAGCCTATTGGCGAAATCTTCGTAGCCGCGATTGATCGAGTATACGTCGCGCAGGATGGATTCTCCGGGTGCAGCGAGCATCGCGAGCAGTACGACAACGGATGGCCGCAGGGCTGGTGGCGCGACCACGTCGGCTGGCTTCCATTTGGTCGGTCCGACGATGTAGACGCGGTGCGGGTCGAGAAGTTCGATGGTTGCATTCAGCTTCGAGAGCTCGGTGAAGTAAATGGCACGGTTCTCGTATGACCAGTCATGCAGTAGCGTACGCCCGCTTGCGATCGTCGCTATAAGGCCCAGGAAGGGTAGGTTGTCCATATTGATACCTGGGAACGGAAGAGCGTGCAACTTGTCCTTCGGAGCTTTGAGGGATGATTTGAGTACGGTAATGTCAACTAGGCGGGTATAGCCGTTACGAGCGGTGTATTCGTCGCTCAGTTCATAGCGAAGGCCCATTTCTTCAAGTGTCGCGAGCTCAAGCTCTAAGAATTCGATAGGTGCGCGCTTTACAGTGATTTCGCTATGGGTAACGATACCCGCTGCAATGAAACTCATCGCTTCGATCGGGTCTTCGCTTGGGTAGTATTCGACGTCTTGGTCGATACGCTTGACGCCGGTGATTTTAAGGACGGTCGTACCGATACCCTCTACTTTCACGCCGAGTTTCTGTAGGAAGAAGCAGAGGTCCTGGATAGCATAATTCGGGCTGGCATTGCGGATCGTAACGGTTTCGTCGTACAGAGCCGCTGCCATGATGACGTTTTCGGTTACCGTATCGCCGCGTTCGGTCAGTACGATGGTTTTGCTGATTTTCTTCGGCGTGACTTTCGCGTCGTAGTAGTTGGTTGTCGCTTCGACTTCAAGGCCGAACGGGCGGAGGCCGGTCATATGAGGCTCGACCGTACGCGTACCGAGGTTACAGCCGCCCGCGAAAGGGAGGTGGAAGTTGCCATACTGGTGCAAAAGAGGCCCCAGGAACATGATGACGGTGCGGGTCCGTTTTGCCGCTTCGATGTCCATCGCATCGAGGTTGAGTTTTTTCGGGGGGATGATTTCAAGATCGTTGTCTTCGTTGAGCCAGCGGACCTTCACGCCGATGCTCAGCAACACTTCGATGATGCGATTGACTTCTTCGATGCGCGCGACGCGTCGCAGTGTGGTCTTGCCTTGGTTGAGTAAGCTTGCGCAGAGCAAGGCGACCGCAGCGTTTTTGCTGGTTTTGACTTCGATGGAACCAGAGAGTTTTTTGCCGCCATGGACGCGGAAATTCAGCTTGCCAGTCGGGTTGAGGGTCATAAGATCATGCGACAACACCTCGCTGATACGAGCGATCATTTCAAGGCTGATGTTCTGGCCGCCCTTTTCGATTCGGTTGATCGCACTCTGGCTCGTGCCCAATGCTTCGGCGAGTTGCGCCTGGGTATAGCCCCTGTGGATGCGGCTTTCTTGGATGAGCATGCCGATTTTGGCTTTGTAGTCGTTTGGATTCATGCAGTAAATAGCTTATCTCATAAATGATATATTGTCAATATTGGCACTCAGGGCAACGTGTGCTTATAAGGGGTGATATAATAGTATGAAATAAGGAGTCTTCGCCTCATGTCTGATACGGAAATCGCTGAACTGATTGCTGCCGAGGAGCGTCGTCAAAAAGACGGCCTAGAACTCATACCAAGTGAAAACTACGTCTCTCAGGATGTGCTGACTGCCCTTGGTAGCGTGTTTACGAACAAATACTCCGAAGGCTACCCCGGCAGGCGGTACTACGGCGGCCAGGAATTTACCGATCAGGTAGAGCAACTCGCGATCGACCGGGCGAAAAAGCTGTTCGGAGCTGACCATGCCAACGTGCAGGCTCATTCGGGCGCGCCAGCGAACGAAGCGGTCTATAGCGCGTGGCTGGAACCGGGCGATACGGTGCTTGCGATGGATCTGTCGCACGGCGGCCATCTGACGCACGGCGCACCGGTGACACGCAGCGCACAGCTCTATAATTTCATCAGGTACAAGATGAAAGACGTCAGCACCGGAGAAATCGATTACGATCAGCTGCGGCAGCTGGCAATTGAGCACAAGCCAAAGATCATTCTCGCCGGTTTCAGCTCGTACCCACGTGACCTTGACTACGAAAAGTTCGCAGCAATCGGTAATGAGGTCGGGGCGCTGCTTGTCGCAGATATCGCGCATATCGCCGGCTTGATCGCCGGTGGAGTACTGAAGAATCCGTTTGATTATGGGTTCCATGTCATGACAACGACGACGCATAAGACGCTTCGTGGTCCTCGTGGTGGGCTCATCCTTTCGAAGGGTACCGTGGGCAACCCCCTTAAGAAGCCAGAAAAGACTACCGAAAACGTCCCTACGCTCATCGACCGCGCTGTCTTCCCGGGCATGCAGGGCGGCCCGCACATGCACGTCATCGCAGCAAAGGCGGTAGCCTTCGGTGAGGCACTGCGGCCGGAGTTTAAGCAATACGCCGCACAGGTGGTAAAGAACGCATCGGTACTCGCCGATGAGATGCAAAAACGCGGCTTCCAGTTGGTGACTGGCGGTACGAGTAATCATTTGATACTAGCGAACATATACGAGTCGTTTGGCATAGACGGCAAAGAGGCAGAAATCGCTTTAGACAAGATAGGTCTCACGCTCAATGCGAACGTCGTGCCAGATGATCCATTGCCGCCATTCCGGCCAAGTGGCATCCGACTTGGTACGCCTGCGCTGACTACAAGGGGCCTGACGGATGAGCATATGCCGATGGTGGCTGAGTGGTTGCGTAGCGCTATAGACTCAAGGGGTGACGAAGCTGTGCTCGGTAAGCTCAAGGATGAGATTAAGAGCTTCTTGAAGGACTTTAATTTATCTTAGTCTGCGCTATTTGACATGTAATAAAAACAGAGGGCAAGCGCCCTCTGTTTTTTGTGGATTCGATACTGTGTTAGCAGCCAGATCCGACGTTGATTTTGCCAACTCCTGCGGCTGTAGCAGGGTTGCCATCGATAGGATAGTAAACAGCCAATCCAGTTGAAGCACCACAGGCTCTAACTGAGTAGAACTTTTTGCCTGTTGCTGTGTTGGTGTACATTGCCCATACATGGTTGGCGGTTGCAGGATCTGTAGCACCGCTAGATGTCGTGTTTGTCACTGCACCTGTTGTGATTGCAACGCCTACGTCTGCAGGTAGCTTGGAATATGTACCTGAGCTGATGAGCGCATTAGTCTGTGGGTAAGAACCGACGTCAGAGTTGTATGTCTCGGCTGTCTTCTGGATACTACTTGCATTCGCCTGGTAGCCAGTGTTACGTGCTTGCTGCGTGATACCTGTGTAGGCAACGATAACTATCGCAACCAAGATACCGATCACAACGATAACGATCAAGAGCTCGACGATCGTGAAGCCTTTGTCCGCTTTAAGTTTTTTGATGTCTTCGACACTCATTTTTAGGAAGCCCCCTAGTTAATAGTTTTGTCTGATGTAAGTCTACTATATGCACAAGCGCTTTGCAATATATTTAATCAGCAGCCTGATCCCACCTTCATAGTACCGAGCGAGCCGCCGTCTTGAGGGTAGTAAACGTTGAGGCCAACGCTCGCACCACATGCTCGCACTGAGTAATATTTCTTGTTGGTTGAGCTATCGGTATACATCGCCCATGTTTGCGCGCCCGTCGTTGGTGGTACACCTGCTTGCGTTAAGGATGTATTGGTTATGGTGCCGGTTGTTACAAGCACGACGCCAACGTCTGCGGGCAATTTGGAGTATTGCCCCGAAGAAATTGCCGCAACCGTCTGGGGGTACTGTCCTGCTTGCGAGTTGGCGGTATCAGCTACCTTCTGGATGCTACTCGCGTTCGCTTTATAACCAGTGTTGCGTGCGTTTTGCGTGATACCCATGTAAGCGACGACGACGATCGCAACCAAGATACCGATCACAACGATAACGATCAAGAGCTCGACGATCGTGAAGCCCTTAGTCCGACTTAATCCTGGTAAAGTATCCTGATTTTTAATGAGATTTTTCATATGGTACGCCACTATCCATTACGTTTAATGTACTCTAATGATATAGAAGAGGCATCATAAGCACAAGTGCAATGAATCAGTTCAGTTCAAGCGGTTCTTGCTCGAGTGTGATCTGGAATTTGTTTCGGACGGCTTCGATCACCTTAGCCCGGGCTTCAGCGAGCTGCTGGTAGCTTGTCGCTGATTGGTTGATGAGCACGACAGCGTTGTCGTCGTGTACTTTGATCCCGTCTATGACATTACCCTTCAGGTCACACTGTTCAATCAGCCAGCCGGCAGGGATTTTAACTTTGTGATCGGGCATGACGTAGTGCGGCATATCGGGGTTGCTTGCGATCAACGGATCGGCTTGCCATTTATCGATGATAGCGTTTTTGAAGAACGAGCCGGAATTGGGCAGTTGCTTAGGATCGGGAAGTTTAGATGACCGTATGGCGAGCACCGCACTACGCACGGCGTCAACGGTGTAGTTAGTGATTTGATTAGCCTCAAAGTAGCGCTGGAGGCTTTCGTAGAAGGGGGGTTGCGGAGGCGTCTTATATAGTTTCAAGGTCACATTGACGATCACATAGCGCCCCTGGGCAGTGCCGCGAAATATACTGTAGCGATACGAGTGTGAAC
>CAZGAP010000019.1:8131-17902 GCA_964523935.1 uncultured Candidatus Saccharibacteria bacterium | reverse complement strand
GCACGGTAAAGAGCTCGTCGAAACGTACGGGGTCGACGGCGTCATGATCGGCCGCGGTATTTTCGCGAATCCGTTCGCTTTCGAGACCGACGTCAGTCAGCATTCCCAGCAGGAACGTATAGACCTGCTAAAAACACAGCTTGAGCTGTACGACACGTACTGCGAACTGACCGGGAGACCTTTTGAAACCCTGAAGCGCTTCTTCAAGATCTACGTACGGGACTTCGCCGGCGCCAGTGAACTCCGCGATGAGTTGATGCACGCCCATAGCACCGAGGAGGTGCGTGACATCCTGTCGAAAATCCCTGATCTTAGAAGTTAAACTGACTAGTAATACTCGAAACGTTGCTGAGCAGGCCTTGGGCATTACCTGACATACCGTTTGCGACATCGAGCTGAGAGGCGATCCCACTGAATGATCCAAGCAGGCCGCCTAAGTTCCCAAGACTACCCATACCTGATACGTCGCCAAGGTTGCCTAAGTCGCCCAAACCACCCGTTATGCCACCGAACGTCGAGAGTAATGACAGTAGAAGTGTGACAACCGACATCAGTACCGAGCCGATCGTCGTCATGATACCGCCGATGTTATCCATTTGCGATTGGGCTGAGGCCGCGACACTCTGGGCATTGGCATCCACGTTCTTGCAAGCAGCCGTCGAAGTACTGTCGCCTGCACAGTCCTTGATGGCTGTCACCTGAGATTGCAGACTGGCCGAAGCCGTCTTTAGCTTGTCGAACACACCCGTCAGAGCCTCAACGGACTTCGTGACCGTTCCTTGGACATTCGCCAACTGATCGAGTCCATACTGACTATCGATGCTTTTGCCGAGTGACTGCATGTCGGTAAGCTTGCCTGAATTTTCGACTTTATCCCTCATTACCGTCAGTTTGTCTATGTATTTTTGTATCGACGCCTTCACTTTGTCTTTCGTGTCCGTCGTCACGACGGCTTTCGTCGTGGTAAAGCCGGTCTGTATGCTGAGATTACTTTCATCTACTTCGACGTTCGCGTTCATCTTGCCGAGCGTCGTCTTGAGGTTGCCGATACGACGGTCGAGCTCTTTGAGCGCATTCTGTTTCACTGTTTGGAGCTTCTGCGCGTCAGCCGCCGCCTGCGCACTCGTGACAGACGCCATGGGAGCATACATGACAAGCAGCAAACTGAGGAGAAGGGCAGCGACAACTGATTTCTTGGAGCGGATGATTACCGTAGCGCTGTTCATGTTAGTTGCCCACCTTTATCTGTTTCTTGCCGTCATCCAGCGATGCCTTCGCGGCCTCTTGGCCTGTCTTTAACTCCTCCATGTTCCGGTCAAGCGAATCGAGATTCCGCTTCACTTCCGTCTCTGTCGCGACCGCATCCGCGGCTTGCCCGGAAGTACCGGTACTGGACGACGGGCCCTCGGGCTGAGCGTTGTTCACTGCCAGGGCGGCAATGATACCGACGACGAGCAAGAGCACAGCGCCGACGATGATCGCCACGATCCAGACTATCTTTGATTTGCGAGGTGTCGTATCCATCGTACGGTCACATTCCTTACTTGTTGACGGAAGCCGCTAAGTTAACCAAGTCGTTCTTGACGGTAGCCGACATGCTCGACACGAGGTCAAGGACAGTCGCCACGCCCTGGAACGATGCGATCGTGCCGCTATAGTTGCCGTCCTTCAATGTAGCGATAAGATCGATTGATGAGGAGAGGAACGATCGGATCGTCTGCATGGAGCTTTTGATTTCGTCAATTTTCGACTGAAGGGATGTCGCACCGTCGCCGCTGTTCAGATCAACCTGAAGATCAGTACAGCCCGGAGCAGACGCGCTCACGCTGCCACCCTCAGTGCCACTCCCAGCCTCAGCGTCTACCGATACCCCTTGGATACATTGTTTGAGCTTGTTTATCTGCGTCTGCAGATTGTTAGCAACGACTTGCAGGCGGTCTAGGACTTTTGCCATGCTGTCGATCGATTTGGTCACCGCTGCTTGGACGTTCGCAGCCGCGAAGTCCCTGTACTGCTGATCGAATTCCTTTGCGGTTTGCTGCACTTCATCAAGGCCGTTCTGAGTCTGGACCTTTTGCTTCAGTTCTTTCAGCTGATCGATCGCTTTCTGGTTGGAATCTTTCAGTTTGAGCAACAAGTCCGGCGACACACTCAGGTTACCGCCGTATACCAACCCGTCACCGATACTCACGGCAGCCGTTGACGTACTCCCGTTCGGGCCTTTGACGGTTGAGTTTGCACCACCTTTGTTGACCGAGTTCGAGACGCCGCTACCGTTTGCGCTATTGATCGCGCCTGTGGCTCCGTCCTTGTTGACGGATCCGCCGGCGCCGTTGCCGTTCGCCGAGACGCTACCGCTCATGCCGTCCCTGTTCGCAGTGATAGATACCTGCAGACTGTCCTGCGTCTTCTGGAGCTTCGATATGTTGGTATCGATGACCGTCGTGATCTTGTATTTGAGCTGCGCCACGGCCTGCTGCATGGCAATTTGCGCGTTCGCCGTCGCCACGGGAGTGCTGACAGCCAGAACGACACTGGCCACAACCGCGAAGAGAGTGAATGAGACACGCGAAAATGAAAGTGTCTTCATATTAGTTTGCCACCTTTACTTGATCGGTCGCATCTTTGAGCGCGGCCTTCGCTGTCGCCTGGTCGGCGGATGCCTGCGACAGCGTCGTATTCAACGTCGATATGTTCTCGGCGATTTCGGCCTTGGAAGCGACCATGACTTTTTGCTCCTGTACGGCAGCCGAATCAGTGGTCGCCGCTTCCTGCTCGCTATTGTTCATCAGCAGGTAGTACGCGACGCCAGCGATGACAGGTAGTATCAAAAGTACCGACAGCCCAAGGACGCTCCATAGTTTACGTTTGGATTTATGCGTCTGCTGCGCTTCAAATGGATCCATATCTCACCCTCAAAACATATTTATGTTAATTGATGACGCAATTATACCGTAAGCGTCATCAATTCACAACGACGACGCGCATATCGGGACCACAGAGGACGCCTGCCGTCGCGAGATTGTAGTACAGCATCGCCGTGCGCAGCTGCCTGATTTCATCCCCATCTTTGCTTTCAGATATGACTTCGGCCGCTTTTTCAAATGTCCATTCGTCACAGTTGAACGACTGGTAATCGTCTCCGAACTCGCGCCTGAGGGCATCGCGGTCCAACGTAACTCCAGAGCGCCGATTGATGGCAGCGACAACTTCTTTGTGGGCACCTCCAAGCACGTCTATGCGTCCACCGCGGGCGCGTAGTGATTCCAGCAGCTCATCGCCACGAGAAAACTGATGGCGAGCACGGGCATTTCCGATGATCGTCTCGTGCAACGTATCATCCACTTCGTAACCGAATGATTCGGCGAGCGACCTAATCGTCTGGCTGTTTTCACTTATGTAACTGTATATGATACCCAGCCTGTCATTTGCACCGCAGCCGCTTGGCGCACCTTGCAGCTCGACAGCGGTATGACCACCGATAGGATAGCCCGCTTGTTTCAGGAAGTCTAGCAACGCATCATACTGACCGAAAGTAGTCGTACTCTCCGCAGCAAACCGCTTCACCGTCAAATCATCGGCGACCATCAATGTCTCCGAACCTCCTGCGGCATTCGGCGCCAGTTCTTCGGTCGCCCCGTATCTGCCATCCTTGCAAGTGCAGGGGATCGTTCCCGTGGTCGAATGGTGGAATTCACCACTGGCAACACGTTCGGTTATTTCTTCCAGCCGCTCGCGCTGGCCATCGTTGCATTGTATCGTCCCGACGCCCGCCGAACCGAGCGTCATATAACCGACAGATACGTCATCTAAAGTAGTCGTGCTCATATTTTTCCCCGAGATTATATTTAAACCACGTAATATTGTACGCTTCTCACGCCTCATTGCAACGATGACAAGTGCTGCTCAAAGCACATCGCAACCATAAGGGTATTTACTTATTTAACTTTTTGTGATATAATATTCATATGGGCTCATCCGAGTCCTCTTGTATGTCCAGCGATCCGAAGGATGGTAGGAAATGCGTTTCACATGTGACTGGAGAGATATCGTCGGTGGCATCATCTGCCTGGCCGTCGCTTTCGGCTATCCGACGTTCAACCCGGTGACGGCCAACGCCGCGACCGGTCCGGCAGGCATTCAGTCGTTCCAGAGCGGCGTCGAGTGCACTGCGTCGGAGCTGCCCGTCTCGCTGGAGTTGGCGGGGCGCTCCGAACGCCGGCAGCCGATGATGCTCACCATGTATCCGGAACCAGGCAAGCCCTGGGTGAGGCAAGGTGCCTACCAGGTGTTCGTCAACGGCGTTCTGCAGCTTGCGAGCGGCACTACGCCAGACGGCTGGGAGTGGACGATCCCGGCATGGGACGGCGTCGACGGCCATCAGCCGCAGGTGACTGCGCTGGTGCTCGGCCCCGACCGTTCGCAGGGCATCTACTTCTCGGTCAGGGATTCGAATTCGACATCGCAGTACCAGCCGATCGCGGTTGGATCCGTCGCTGACGGTGGCTGCACGATCACGTCGAACCCAATCCCACAGCGTCCCTGACGAGGACAACCAATAGGCCCCGAAAGGTGCACATTGTCGTGAGACAAAGTGCACCCTCGGGGCCTCAACATTACTAGGGAATATTATCGGCGATGACGACGGCGAAGGTCAGCGACCTTCAAGCGTACCGCGTGACGGTCCACCAATTGGTGGGCTTTTTCCAATTCCACTTGATCCTTGGCGTTGTCGCGCATCTTGAGCGCGCGGTCCAAAGCGGCTTTCGTTTCCGCCTCGACGATATCCTCGCCACTGTCAGCTTCATCGACGAGCACGCGCAGGTACTCAGGTGATATTTCGATGACGCCGCCACTGATAGCGAAATAATCAATCTTGCTATCCGCATCGCCCTTTTGGTGCCGAACGGCGATAGCGCCAGGCACAGCCAAGCTTACCAGGGGTTCATGGCCCGGAAAAACGGCGATTTCGCCGGCTGCGGTAGGTAATATCACTTCATAGACGTCTTTGTCGACTTTGGTGCCGAGAAGGGTAACTAGCTGGAAATTCATTACTGTTATTATAGCAGATTCCACGGATAGTACCATTCGCCAAAAAAGTATTGACGCCAGGAGAAATGGGAATATAATTCTATACCGAAGCCCACACTCATGCCCCGTGCAAGAGCATCTTACAGAGACACAGAGCCAAGCTGAACGGCCAGACCATACGATGGAGGAAATAATGCACGTCACAATCGTGAATGTGATGATGTTTATCGTCACGCTCGGTTGTCATGCGACACGCGACAAAGACCTTGAAGGTGATTCGATCACATCGGTCACGACCGTCACTTCCAAAAACAGATAGCCGCAACACCGGCGATCACACAGGCCAGCCCTGAACGCGTCCGTCCAATGACGTACGAGCGCGTTCGGGGCGTTATTTTTGCCTTGTTTGTCACCATTTCAAAACGCCCCGCGGGATTGCGGGGCGTTTTGCGTAGTGTAGGCTTTTGCTAATCTTTCTTTTCGCTCAGAGGGCCAGGAGCCATGTAGAACCAGCTCTCGGGTTTGCTGTCGTATTTGCCGGCCAATATGTCGGCAGCATCCTTGATGGTGTCTTCAAGCTTGGCGTACACGCCCTTGTTGCCGGTAAACTGTTCGGCGACATGGAACGGCTGTGCGAAGAATCGCTGCAAACGGCGCGCGCGGTTGACGGTCGCTTTCTGCTCGTCGGAAAGTTCTTCCATACCGAGGATAGCGATGATATCCTGCAGGTCCTTGTACTCCTGCATCGTGCGCTGCACTTCGCGGGCGACACGGTAGTGCTCTTCGCCGACGACCTCAGGGTCAAGCGACGATGACGTACTGTCGAGCACGTCGACGGCAGGGTAGATACCGATTTCGGTCAGTGCGCGGTTCATGCTGATTGTCGCGTCGAGATGGGCGAACGTCGTCGCCGGGGCCGGGTCAGTCATGTCGTCAGCAGGGACGTACACGGCCTGGACCGAAGTGATCGAACCCTTCTTGGTACTGGTGATGCGTTCCTGCAGCATACCCATTTCCTGCTGGAGGTTCGGCTGGTAACCGACAGCCGATGGCAGGCGGCCAAGCAGCGCGGATACTTCAGCGCCCGCTTGGGTATAACGGAAGATATTGTCGACAAACAGCAGAACGTCCTGGCCGTCGTCTCGGAAAGCTTCAGCCATGGCGAGGCCACTGAGCGCCACGCGGAGACGGGCTCCTGGTGGCTCGTTCATCTGACCGAAGACGAGCGCGGTTCGTGGGAGCACGCCGGCTTCATCCATTTCCTCGTAGAGGTCCTTACCTTCACGCGTACGTTCACCGACGCCGGCGAAGACCGAGTTGCCTTCGTGGAACTTCGCGATGTTGAAGATGAGCTCCTGGATAAGAACGGTCTTGCCAACACCCGCACCAGCGAACAGACCGGCCTTGCCACCCTTGGTAAGAGGCGCGATGAGGTCAAGTACCTTGATACCCGTTTCGAGCATCTCGGCTTTGTTTGATTGCTCCGTCAGAGCAGGTGGCTGACGATGAATCGGCGCCTTTTCGCCAGTCGGAGCAGGCATCTCGTCGATCGGTTCACCTACGACGTTGAACATGCGGCCCAGCGTGCTTTTGCCCACAGGCACACTGATTGGTGCCCCGGTATTCACGACACCCTGTCCACGCTTCAGCCCGTCAGTGCTCGATAGAGAAATCGTACGGACTGTGTGCTCATCAAGGTGCTGCGCAACCTCCAGTGTAATGACACGGCTATCGTGGGCGATGGTTAATGCGTCATAAATCGCCGGTAGTTTCACGCCGTCGGCGAACTCAACGTCAACGACGACGCCGACGACCTGAATGATCTTGCCGTCTTTTAGATTAGTCTTTTCTGTTGTCCTTACCATTATTGTTCTCCTTCTGCGCCTACTTGGTCGATTTTGTCTGATTCGATATGATCCGTGATCCTTGCTGTCATGAGAGCCGTTCCGCCGATTTCTCCTGGTAGTCCGTGGATCGCCGCTACTTCTTTCCTGAGATCGATGTAGCCCTGTACGTCCGGTGGCAACCCTTGGGCTTCGTACGGCTCATAGATGATACCGCCATCGTTACGTGGTCTTAATTCGCTCATTTCATCGCCTCCGCGCCGCCGCTGATTTCTGCCAGTTCCTGCGTGATCGCGCTTTGACGGGCCTTGTTCATGGCGAGTGTCAGGTCATCGATCAGGTCACTCGCGTTGTCGGTAGCGTTTTTCATGGCCATCATACGCATGATGTATTCCGATGCTCGTGCGGTCAGTAGCGCATGGTAGACTTGTGCCTCGACCAGACGATAAGTGACCGCCTCCAGGACTTCTTCGGCGCTCGGTTCGAATTCCGCTTCGCGGATATTCTCGCTGACTTCCGTCTTTTCATACCCGGCAGGCAAAATGCGCTGGATAACCGGTTGCTGGTTAACACTGCTGATGAATTCGGTGTAGATGATGTCGACCGCATCGACATCGCCGGCCATGAACTGAGTCATCGCTTCATCGACGATCGCACGGAGCTGCGCGCCAGCCGGATCGTCAGGAAGGTCCTGGTATGCGGCAGCAACTTTCAAGTCCTTCAAGCGCGACGCGAATCGGTTCGCGCGGCGACCAATCGTAATCGTCTGGTTTTTGACGCCAGTACCTTGGTCATCAAGCAGTTGCCGTGCGTAAAGTTTCAGTACGTTCGCGTCGTACGCACCGGCGAGTCCTTTGTCGGTCGCGATGACGATAAGCAATCGGCTGTCGATTTTTTCCTTGACAGCGAATAGGGGATGGCGATCGGTCTCGCCTTGGTTGGCGAGATGGGTCAGGATTTCGTTGGCGAGCTTGGTATACGGTGCGGATGCTTTTTCTGATTCCTGGGCACGGCGCATTTTGCTGGCCGCGACCAGTTGCATCGCCTTGGTAATCTGCTTGGTCGATTTGACCGAGCGTATACGGGTTTTGAGCGCGCGGGTACTAGGCATTACCACTCCTTACTGAACTCTGACCACCTTTATTCATCAGGGCAGTGCGCTCAGCTTGAAGCTGTTCGAAATCATCGGTCGGATCACTAGCAGCGCTATCACCGGCACGCACGATATATTGACGCTCAGGGAAAAGAGCCGCTCCGCCCAAGTGCGCCGTTTCCGATATACGGTCGAGCAGCAACATATCAGCCTCTTGGCTCATGCCGAAAAGGTCATAATCAGCCGAGACACGCGGCATTGCGCTATCATCGTCAAAATCATATCCTCTGATACCTGGATGGCCGGCTCGTTCGGTCATTATTACCCCTCGAATCCTTTCGCGACGGCTTTGGCCGTTTTCTCGATCAGCTGAGCGACTTTCTCTTCAGGGGTAATCTTGATATCACCCTTGTTCAGGTCCTGCATTTCCTTCTTGTGATCAGTCCAGAGGCGAGTCAGCAGAGCTGTTTTCGCTTCCTGGATCTTCGGTACTTCGACCTTGTCAAAGGCACCGGTGTTGACAGCGAGAATCGATGCGACCTGTTCCCAGACGCCCATCGGCGTGTACTGGTGCTGCTTCAAGAGCTCGGTCAATCGCTGACCGCGGTCGATTTGGTGCTTCGTCGCTTCGTCGAGGTCGCTACCGAACTGGGCAAATGACGCGAGTTCACGGAACTGCGAAAGACCGAGCTTCAGCCCGCCGCCGACTGATTTGACCGATTTGGTCTGCGCGTCGCCACCGACACGGCTCACGGACAGGCCGGCACTGATCGCCGGTCGGATACCCTGGTTAAAGAGGTCCGTTTCCATGAAGATCTGGCCGTCGGTGATAGAGATGACGTTGGTCGGGATGTATGCCGAGATGTCACCGGCTTGCGTCTCGATGATTGGAAGTGCGGTCAGTGAACCGGCACCGAGTTTGTCGGACAGTTTCGCGCTTCGCTCAAGGAGACGAGAGTGCAGATAGAAGACATCACCAGGGAACGCTTCTCGTCCCGGTGGGCGGCGAAGGAGGAGTGACATTTGACGGTAAGCGACAGCGTGCTTGGTGAGATCGTCGTAGATGATCAGCGCATGCTGCTTGTTGTCGCGGAAGTATTCGCCCATGGCGGTCGCCGTGTACGGAGCGAGGTAGAGAAGTGATGCCGGGTCCGATGGGCCGGTCGCGACGATGATGGTGTTTTCCATGACACCTTCTTCTTTGAGGCGTTCGACCAATCGTGCGATCTTGCTCAGCTTCTGGCCGATCGCGACATAGATATTGAAGACACCGGTGTTTTGTCGGCCCTGGTTGATCATCGTATCAATGGCAATCGCGGTCTTTCCGGTTTGGCGGTCACCGATGATAAGCTCTCGCTGGCCGCGTCCGATTGGGAACATGGCATCGATGGCCATGACACCGGTCATCATCGGTTCGTGGACATGCTTACGGCCGAGGACACCGATCGCCTCGCGCTCGACAAGACCGCGCTCTTTCGTTTTGATCGCCGGTCCGCCGTCAAGAGGGTTGCCGAGAGGGTCAACCACACGCCCAAGCAGTTCAGGTCCGACAGGCACTTCCAGCAAGGTGCCTTTGAGTGTCACCTTCGCTCCAGCAACCACAGACTCTTCGCCACCTAACAGCACGGCGCCGATTTCGTCTTCGTTAAGGTTGAGTGCGAACGCTTCGACGATACCGTTGTCGGTTTCGATTTGGAGCACTTCGCTATAGCCTGCACCTTGCAGGCCATACACCCATGCGACGCCGTCGCCGACGCGCGTGACGATGCCGACACTTTCGAGATCGCCCGATACTTCGAGCTT
>CAZGAP010000019.1:0-8121 GCA_964523935.1 uncultured Candidatus Saccharibacteria bacterium | reverse complement strand
GTTCTTTGCTGAGATCTGTGACTGATAATTCTGCCATATTAATTCCTTATATCTTGCTTGCTGTTAATTGGTTGAGTCTGTGCCTGAGCGTCGTGTCGAGGCGCTTACCGGGCGTTTCTATACGTACGCCGCCAAGCAGGGACGGATCGACATGCGATCTCATTTCGACCGATGCGGCGCCTGACGTTTGTTTGAGGTAATCGGTGATCGTTTTTTTGGTTTCAGCCGCGAGGTCGCGACTGCTGGCGATATCGACGACGAGAGTGCCGCGCTTCGCGAGCGCAGCCTCGATGTCCCGAATGACCAACTCGTACTCGCGGGTACGCTTGGTTTCCACGAGATACGCCGCAAGCGGCTTCGTGACGTCGCGGCCGTCCATAAGCTCGTCAGCGAAATACGCTGCGATCTTACGACGGGAGAGCCGGACTCCGGCCACTATGCACTCTCCTTGACAGCCGTCGCAATGATTTTCTTGTCGATGGAATCGCTGACGGTCTTGCCGACGATTTTCTCGGTCGCCATGGCGACGAGTTCGATCGTATCGTTATGAAGTGCCTTGCGCGCGGCGATGACGTCTTTTTCCAGTTGGTCATGCGCATCGGCAACGATCTTTTCGGCACGCTTCTTGGCCTTGTCGTCGCTGTCCGCGATCATCGCGGCCGCTTCATCCTTGGCAGTCGTGACGATATCTTTCGCTTCGGCACGCGCTTCCTTCAGGAGTTTGGCGACCTCTTCCTGGGCCTCGCTTGCTTTCTGTTCCGCGGCCTCGGCGGCCTTTGCGCTCGCCTCGATCGCTTCCTGACGTTCATCGACCGATTTCATCAGCCATGGGTACACGAACTTGCCGAGTGCCCAAACCAGGATCAAAAACGCAATGATCTGAAATACGAGCAATTCCCAATGGATGCCAAGCGTCGAAAAGATATCGCCGCCCGCCGCCTCAGTCGCTGCAAATTGCGTCAGAACGTTCATCTAAACCCCTATAAGAATTTCGCGATGATAGCAACGATGATACCGATGATTGCCAAAGAGTCGGCAAAGACGATAGCGGTGATCATCAAGGTGCGGATTTCGCTTAGTTTTTCAGGGTTACGACCGAGCGCGTTGAGTGCGCCATTACCGATGACACCGATACCGATAGCAGCACCGAGTGCTGGCAGGGCGTAGGCGAGGCCGAATGCTAGTTCTTCCATGTTTAATAAATCTCCTTTGTTATTACCTTGATTATATCATTCCGTCTGAACGGCCGTCTTCTTAGCGGTATCAGTAGGGGAATGGTCGTCAGTGGTGTCGTGCTCGGCATGGTGATCATGCGAAACGGCGAGTGAAGTGAAGATAAGGGTAAGGATGAAGAAGACGTATGCTTGGATAAAGCCGATAAACAGCTCAAATGCCATGAAGAACGGCAGCGTTACCGTCGCCGCATAACTTGTCAACGCCGCGATGACGATCAGCAATACTTCGCCGGCGAAGGCGTTACCGAAGAGACGGAGCGCAAGTGCCGCACCACGCGAAATCTCGCCGATCAGCTCCAAGATACCCTCGAACGAGGCAACGAAGTCCTTGAAGGGATTACGGAAATAGCGACCAAGATTACCGAGTGTCGTCAGGTACTTCACCGCGTAGATCTGTACGGTGACAATAGTGATAACGGCCAGAGCGAGCGTGAAGTTAAGATCGGCCGTCAGGCTGCGCAGTACAGGTACGCCGTTATATTTGATCGACTCAAGCCCCGGGATAATACTAAGCCAATAGTTGACCAGGACGACGAAAA
Organism: uncultured Candidatus Saccharibacteria bacterium; assembly: GCA_964523935.1. Taxonomy (GTDB): domain Bacteria; phylum Patescibacteriota; class Saccharimonadia; order Saccharimonadales; family Saccharimonadaceae; genus UBA2112. The sequence continues at coordinate 6,347 of CAZGAP010000019.1, read as the reverse complement.
AGATCGTGACCGCAAGCGGCGTGATCTTACGGGCAAGCTTTTTGTCGGGGATGACGCCGTCGATCTGATTGAGCAGTCCTTCGAACACCCACTGGACAAGTCCGACGAAGCGGTTGTACGAACCACGCCTGACCTTGCCGGCGACATACCAAAGTATGGCCACCGCAAGCAGAGAGCCGACGATGCCGTTAAGAAGAGCGTTCGTCACCGGGAAGCTGCCAATATGGAACAACGGTTCAGCGGCAATACTGATATGGAGGTCAAGGGCGGCAAAATTATTTATCATTGGTCAGTTTCCTATTGAGTTGTTGGCGCACCAGAATGCCCGCGATGACGACACCGAGCATGATACACAGGATCGTCAGGATGGGTTTGGTCCCAATCGCATTGTCCAGCCACACCCCAAGCACCGTCCCGCCGATAACCGGAACGAACATTCTCCATGTCGTATCAGCGGCTATGGTGAACAATAAAATGACCGTCGATTTGTTAGGTTTCTCTGACGGTACACTTTGTTTGTCGCTCTTGTCAGCGGCAGCGCTCATTACCTATATACTATAACAGAGAAAGTAGACCAAGCAAAGATGCCGCGCAAGAATAAGCAGACGAAGCACGTTCCGTACCGGACGGTAAACAACGACGCTCATAAAACCAGGTACGCCAGCAAAAATGCCGCCGAAAGAGCAGCTGAAATCATCATGTTGCAAAATATGGGGCTTGAACTGGCCGTGTACCAAGGCTCGGACGGCGGCTGGTACCTGACGAGACAAGTCGACGAAGAATAGGTATACTATCATGAGTGTATTGCATTTGGTGATGCAAAATAGTATACTAAGTATAGTAATAAATGAGGGTAATAGATATGAGCGATACCGCTGATCCTAAAATCACAATCTACAGCACCAGTTGGTGCGCATTCTGCCACACCGAAGCGCAGTGGCTTGATCATCTTGGCATCCCGTATGTCAAAAAGGACATCGAAGCCGACAAGGAAGCCTACGAGGAACTGATGAGCAAAAGCGGCGGGAACTATTCCGGCGTTCCAGTGACAGATGTCGCTGGCGATATCATTCTTGGGTTCGACCGCCCGAAGCTCCTTGAATCGATCAAGAACCATAACCTCAACCCAGCAGCCGCCTAATTAGTTGGCTAAAAGATAACGCCCGCTCGGGCGTCATCTTGATTACGTTGTATTGATGTGGTGGGTGAACTACGCCGCACCGACGTGAACCATGTCACCCCCGATGGCATCGCGGAAATAGCCGTCATGGCTGACGTACAGTATGGCGCCGGAATACTTGGCAAGTGCCGTTTCCAGCTCTTCGATGGAAGGCAGGTCAAGGTGGTTAGTCGGTTCGTCCAAGATGAGCAACTGCGGATCGTTCGCCAGCATGCTGATCAGCTGGAAGCGGGCCTTCTGGCCGCCGGACAATCGGGCGAGGGGAATGAAGCCGTCACCCTCGTCAAACAGATAATTGCTTAAAAGGCCACGGACTTTCGTCTCGGTGATTGGCAACTTGCGGTCCAGGTACATCCGTTCGACCGCTTCACCGAGCGGCATATCAAAATACGCTTCGGACACTTCCTGCTCGTAGACACCGATACGCATGTGCTTGTCGAGGATAATCTCGCCGGCGAACGTCGTCATGCTGTTGTCGCCAAGAATTGACTTAATCAGCGTCGTCTTACCAGCACCATTACGACCTCGCAGCTCTAGTGCTTCTCCTTCACGGAGGTCGATGTTGATGCCGTCGAACAGCGGCGTATCACCATACCCGAGACTCAGGCCTTTGACGTTCACCAGCACATGCTTGCTACGCGACTCATCCGATTTGATGTTCATACGGATATTCTTTGCCTTGAACTTGTCGTACTGGGCAGCGACTTTATAGTTGAGATTCGCCGCCGATTCCTTATCTATCCAGAAGGTCGGCTTTTCCTTGGCCTGCAGATCAGACAGCTCCTTGCGGCTCACTTCTTCGAGGCGTTTGAACTTTTGGATCGTGCCAGGATTGCGGGACTTTTCCTTTAGCCGCTGGTAGTCGAGTACTTTGACCTTCAAGTTGGCAATGCGTTTTTCGATCATTTCGAATTCGTTCATCTGACTGCCGGTTGAAACGGCGTTTTGCTTGAGGTAGGCGTCGTAGTTGCCTTTGTAGCTGACACTTTCGCCGTCTTTGAGCTCGATGATACGGTCGACTTCGTTCAGCACGTCGCGGTCGTGTGTGATGACCAGCATCGCTTCGCGGGCGGTGCGCATCCAGTCGACGTACTGCTTCTTCGCCACGTAGTCCATGTGGTTGGTCGGTTCGTCCACGAGTGCCAAGTCGGCATCAGAATGCAGGATCTTCACGGCTTCCACTAATCGTTTCTGTCCGCCAGACAACGTCGAGAATTTCCGGTGCGCCACGCCTTCAAGCTGAAAGTTGTCCAGTTCGCGCTCGATCTGCTCCTCGATTCGGTAGAAGCCTTTGTCGTCAAAGCGCTGCAGCGCCTGGCTATACTCGTCAATCATTTTCATGTCGTCACCCATTTTTTCAGGATAGGTCTCGATGATGTGCGAAAGGCCGGTGTATTCAGGAAGACCTTGCAGGACGTACTGCAGTACCGTGGTGTCGCCCATGTCGTGGTGCTCCTGCGCAGTCGACACGACCGTCACCCCACGGCGATAGATGATATCTCCTGTGAAGTCCTTGTCGGTTCCCGCTAGGATGCCGAAGAGGGTGGACTTGCCGACGCCGTTACGACCGATCACGCCGACTTTTTCGCCGTCGTCTATCGAAAACTTGATCCCATGCATCAAAAGCTTGGGGCCGAAGGATTTTTCGGTCACGGTGATATCGGCGATCATATCTGTTAATTGTACCATACTTGTTGACACAATAATATTTTTATTTTAGTATATAGTTTGTCCACACCTCCGATCAAAGGATTCCGCCTTGAGCGAACAAGTATATGTCGATGTACGGCGAGTCATGGAGCACCAGCGTCCGGCGTTGGTCACCACCGACATCGGGACGCTACAACTGAAGCGCGGCATGTCGAAGGCAGACAGCGCCAGAACGCTTCGGACGCTCCACGACTACGAAGGAACAGGCATCCCGTGCCCAGTACGTATCGTGCGCCAAACGCACAAATCCGGTAGTAGGCACACGCTGCTCGCCGTCGAGCAGTTCTAAGCCACCGAAAAGGTCCGCCGACTGGTTTTCACCATGTCAGCTCGAGCCACTCGGTGGCCTTTTCATTTTCCTCCGATGTATACTGGACGTATGCCTACCGAAAACAAAATCAAAACCACTCACGGCACTATCCATTACTGGACGTACCACCCCGACAAGCAGCCTGTTATCATCATGGTACACGGTTTTCGGGGCACGCATCACGGGCTCGATAAGATAGCTCAGCATCTGAGCGACTTCCAGCTGGTAGTCCCGGACCTGCCTGGCTTTGGTAAAAGCGCGCCGTTCACCGGCAAAGAGCATTCCGTCGACAGTTACGTCGAATTCATCGCGGAGCTTATCGCATCGCTCAAACTCAAAAACCCACCGTTCGTGGTCGGCCATTCGTTCGGCAGTATCATCGCCAGCCATTTCGCCGCGAAACACCCGGACATGCTTTCCAAGCTGGTACTTATCAATCCCATCGCGGCCCCGGCACTCGAAGGCCCGCGCGGCGCTTTGACCCGTCTTGCCATCGCGTACTACTGGCTGGGTAGGAAACTGCCAAAAAGTGCGGCCAAATCTTGGCTAGGCGCGCCGCCAATCGTCAAGATAATGAGTGTTACCATGGCAAAAACCAAAGACAAACAAACGCTGAAGTTCATTCATGATCAGCACCGCCAGCACTTCAGTACGTTTGCCAGCCCCGCTATCGTCGCGGAATCTTTCAAGGCGTCAGTCAGTAGCGACGTATCGCACGTCGCAGCTTGCCGTCATCACTGACGTCGGCCATTTGATCCATTACGAGAAGCCGGCCGAAGCGGCGAATGAAATCAATTCGTTTCTGTCTCGGTAACGAGTTTGTAGATCGCCTCGTACTGATCGATCGTGTGCGCGATATCGTGCGTGCCGGCTATCTCCAGGCTCTTTTTCGAAAATTCTTTTTGCAGTTTCTTATCCGCAAGAATCTTATCGATCGCAGTGGCGACCGCATCGACATCGTCTTTCGGACACAGGTAACCGTTCGTGCCGTCCTGGCATAGTTCACCAAGGGCGCCGGCATCGACCGCGACGATAGGCTTGCCACTTGCCATCGCTTCGAGCGTGGCGATGCTCTGCAGCTCAGCAGGAGAGGTGATACAGTAGAGCGCACCGACCTTGTGTAGCTGCACGATTTCTTCGTCTGACACGCGTCCCGCGAATGTCACCGAGTCATCGATTCCCAGTTGGTAGGCAAGGTTACGCAGGTGCTCCATTTCGGTACCGCTACCAACGATCAACAAGTGTTTGCCGTCATCCACGATTTGCGCGAATGCCTTGAAGAGAACGTCAAGATGCTTCTCGGCATCGACGCGGCCGATATAGCCGACGATCTGCTTGTCTTTGGGCAAGTTGAATTTCTTGTAGATATCCTCGTCCGGCTTGGTTGCCTGGAAGCGGCTGAGGTCGATACCGTTACTGATTGCCTTGACCGGTGTCTGCACGCGGTCTTCGCCGAACATCGCTATCGCGGACTCAGTCGGCAGCGTGATGTAGTCGGCTTTCGCGTGGAAGCGTGCACCGTACTCTACCATGAGGCGCTGGATAGGCTTGGAGATCGGGGCGAGCAGACGGATGTTGTCCATCAGGTTTTCGGGCATGGCGTGGTTGGTGGCGACGAGCGGTATGTCGTATTTGAGCGCATAGTTACGGGCGGCAAAACCGAGGAAGAGCGCCATCTGCACGTGGATGACATCTGGCTCGAATTCGCTGATAATCTTGCGGACTTCACGCTGGGGTGTCGGTGAGATCCTGAAGTTCTGATAAAAAGGGAACGGAACGCTCATCGTACGCTTGACCAAGTAATTGCCGTCATACTCTTCGTACCCGCGGCCGGTCTGGCTCGGGGCGATGACCAGGACTTCATGGCCCCTGTCACTCAGCCCTTTTGCCAAGGTTCTACTGGCGGTCGCCACACCGTTGATCGTCGGCCAATGCAGGTCGGCAGCTATAAGGATTTTCATTACTCCGATTATACCACGACGTCATGCTATAATTTCCTAACAATGAAACTCCTGTTTGACGCACGGTACATTAAGACTGACTTCCACGACGGTATCAGCCGCTACTCGACCGAACTCGGCAATGCGCTCGCCAAACTGACCCCTGTCACATTCATCATTGACCACCAGGAACAGCGAAAATTCCTACCCCCAGGTGCCGATGTCATCATATTTCACACCGCCACATCACTTCGCGAGCCGTTGTCGTCGGTCATGCTCAACAAACATGACCCCGACGTCGTGTTCAGTCCTATGCAAACCTTGGGTTCGACCGGCCGCAAGTTCAAACTGATCTTGACGCTGCACGATCTGATTTACTACAAACACCGCACACCGCCACGGTACCTGAACCCAGCCCTTCGCCTCGGATGGCGGGCATACCATGCGTCGTACCTGCCGCAGCGGCTGACGCTCAATGCCGCCGATATGATCGCAACCGTCAGCGAAGCCAGTAAAAACGAAATCATTGCCGCCAGACTGACCAAGCGCCCCGTCGTCGTGGTACCGAACGCCCCTCGCGACCTGACGCCGTTTCTACCATCCTCGCCGTCACTTGGCAAAACGCCAAAGAACCTCATCTACATGGGGTCGTTCATGCGCTACAAAAACGTCGAAGCACTCATCGCCGGCATGGAGTACTTGCCAGGCAAAACGCTGCACCTGCTCAGTAGGATCACACCGAAACGCCGGGCGGAACTGGAAAAATGCATACCAAAAGACGCGAACGTTGTCTTCCATAACGGCGTCAGCGATGAAGAGTACGCCAAGCTGCTCGCAGACAGCGGCATTCTCGTGAGCGCATCCCGGGCGGAAGGCTACGGTCTGCCACTTGCCGAAGCACTGTACCTCGGCGTACCGGCGGTCGTCAGCGACCTGGCCATTCACCATGAGGTCGCAGATGGCGGTGCCCTTTATTTCGGACCGAACATGCCACGTGAGTTCGCGAACCGAGTGCTCGAACTCGATAACCCAGCCGTACGGGAAAAACTCGCCAAAGCAGGCAAGGCACACATATCGACGTCGAGCTGGGACAAATCGGCCAAGATACTGCTCGACGCGGCAATAGCCCTGACAAAGTGAAAGACCCGGGTAAACCCGGGCCTTTGCACCTGAAACATTCCTACTAGAGCCGAAGGTAGTCGAACAC
>CAZGAP010000018.1:12831-18438 GCA_964523935.1 uncultured Candidatus Saccharibacteria bacterium | reverse complement strand
ATCCGGGAGCCTACGCCTTCGTTGTCGTCGGCGTCAGCAACCCGGATTTCCGACTCAATGTCGGCGTCGGTGTGTTCAACAGCGGCGACGGTCATGGCAACGGCAACTGCGGGATCAACCCGCGGTACTGCCAGCGCCCGTCCGTGACGGAGATCAACGTCTTCGTGAGTGTCACCAACACTCGCTACGACCGTCTCCGCGCGTACGACTGCGGCTGCAGGACCCGCTACATGGACCGCGACTACGATCGCGTGTACATCGGCGGGAGTCGTGAGGTGATCGGCTACTGGAATCCCCCGCGGACCCAGTTCCGACCGCACTACATCCGCGAGAATCCGACCAGCCCCACCTACGTCCCCGTGACGGAGGAGAGCTGGAAGGATGTCGTGGATCAGCCCGAACCCAAGGGTGGAGATCCGAGTTCGTCCACGACGAACGCTGCTTCGCCTGGAGATGTGCCTTCCGGCTTGTCGGATGGCCAAAGGGCGATGATCCTCATCGGAATCATCGGTGTGGGTGCCGTGCTCATCTACCTCTATGTGCAGTATGCACGACGACGCCGAGCCTAGACGTCGTAGGGTGTGGCCCGGGGTTTTGGTAATCGTTGCGATTACGGTAGCGGCGGCTTTTATCGCCAACGCCGTGCTCAGCGAGCCATCAACCTCCGGAACGCTCGGCAGTGTAGGTACTGGTATCACCGGTACTCCCACTTCTGAGGCAACGGCGCCGCCGACGACAACTTCGTCGGCGGCGCCTGAGCCACCTCCGCTTCCGCATGACTATGTTGCTCAGGGCATGCCCGAAAGCTTCACGGTCGAATGCGGCGGGGAAACGCTGGTCTCTGCATCACAGCTCACGACGACAGTCCGTAAGTTGAGGGTACGCGATTACGCTACCAAGACACGGTATTGGAATCTGGGAATCGACGGCGATACTGTCGCTCTCGTGCAGGATGAGCAACATCCCTGGGCAGAAAAGCCGGGAAGTGAAGCGGGTGCGGTCTCGATTTGGGGCCATGCTGACGAAAAACCGAAGGCTTTCAACCCGATCGCACAGTTCAGGGGAGACCCGAGCGACTGCGAAGCGACTATTGAGGTGCCCGGAGGCACGCTGGGGTACGGATACGTCCAAACCCACACCGTAACGCCGAAGGACCAGCAGCTCAACAAGTCGATCGAGTTGTCGACCATGCCGGACAAGGCGGGTAAATTGCTCGTCTCGACCTGCGAGAGCGCTGTTTCGGAAGTCATCTGGGAGCTCAGGCTCCAGTGGTCGAAAGCTCGTCAGTGATCCATCAGTTGGTGTACCTACCATGCTCGTGAAGGACGAGCACGAACGCCCCAGGCTTACATAGCTGGGGCGTTTTCATTTCAGGAATTATTTGTCTTACATAGACTTTATGCTTACAATAGCACTATGTCACGCATCTCTGCTCGCGGCTTTACTATCGTCGAACTACTTATCGTCATAGTTGTCATAGGTATCTTGGTCGCAATCGTCGTTGTTGCCTATACGGGTATCACGAGTCAAGCACGCGAATCGAAACTTGCTGCCGACCTGCGCAATATCAAACAGGGAATCAGTCGACTCGAAACCAATACCGGAGGGGTGGTATTTGGTTGCCCGAGCAGGACGTTTGGGCCTGAAGGTTCGGTGAACAATGCGAACAGTGGGCTTGTGTCGCAACCGACTGGCGGGACAGTCAACGAAACCTGCACCTGGAGTTCCTCTGCGGTAAGCGATTGGAAAGGACCATACTTTCAGCTGTCTAATGATCCCTGGGGTAGGTCGTATTATGTTGATCTTGATTATTATATTTGTGACGGCGGAAACGGCCGCCTCATAGCAGCCGCCGTTTCTTTTGGTGCCGACGGATCCTTACAGTACCCGACGACCGCAAATACAGGTGCCTGCACTACGAACTCAAGTGATGATCGTTATTTAGAACTTTGGCGGTAATTCTTAGACGTTGAAGCGGAATTCGACGATATCGCCGGGTTGCATGACGTACGTCTTGCCTTCGGTGCGGACTTTGCCGGCAGCTTTGGCTGCAGTCTCGGAGCCAGCAGTGACCAGGTCGTCGTAATCGACAATCTGCGCGGCGATGAAGCCTTTTTCGAAATCGGTGTGAATGACGCCGGCCGCCTGTGGTGCGGTGTCGCCTTGGTGGATGGTCCAGGCACGGACTTCTTTAGGACCGGCGGTCAGGTAGCTCTGGAGGCCCAGCGTGTCATAGGCGCTATGAATCAGTTGCTGCAGACCTGTTTCTTCGACGCCGTAACTCATCAGCAGCTCTGCCGCTTCGATGGTGGTCAGGTCTTTGATTTCTTCTTCCAGCTTGGCGCAGACGAACAGGCTTTTCGCCGGTGCGACGAGGTTTGCCAGTTCTTGCTTTTTTGACTCGTCGGTCAGGGTGTTTTCGTCGACATTGAACGCGTAGATGACGGGTTTGGCTGTCAGCAGGTGCAGGTCACTGATCGCGTCTTCGTCGAGCGAGGGCAGGGCGCTGAGGGGCGTGCCTTCTTCGAGGTGGCGCTTGAGTGATTCCAGGTAGCCCATCGTTTTGCGGAGCGCCGGTTTGGCTTTTGATTCTTTCTGCAGTTTAGGCAGGTGTTTTTCGATGGTCTGCAGGTCGGCCAGGATCAGTTCGGTGTTGATGATTTCGATGTCCGCTTTCGGATCGACTGGCGCTTCGTCGTGACGGAGGATGTCGTCGTTTTCGAACGCACGCACGACGTGCACGATGGCATCCGTCTTGCGGATGTTGTCGAGGAACTTATTGCCAAGGCCTTCGCCTTTGCTCGCACCAGCGACCAGGCCGGCGATGTCGACGAACGTCACCGTCGCCGGGATGAGCTTTTCGGCTTTGTACATCTGCTGCAAGGTATCGAGCCGTGGGTCGGGGACGGGCACGATGCCGGTATTCGGCTCGATCGTCGCAAACGGATAATTCGCCGCCAATATATCTGCCCGGGTGAGGGCGTTGAAGAGGGTTGATTTGCCGACGTTTGGCAGGCCGACGATACCGATTTGAAGTGAACTCATATACCTATTCTAACAGAGGTAAGGAATTTGCCAAAGCATAGCTATGACACAATATGCCTTAATCCAAGAATAAGCCCTGGAAGCACAAGTTTAAAATAGATGAGACGGTCGCAAGGATAAACAACTCGAACCTCTGTAAGACATACTTGTCATCTACTAATTAGGGGTGAATTAGTTTGTCACACCAGTTGACAAAACAGGTCACTATGCATTATACTGACAAGTAACACCGTGAGGTGCCTCGGCGATAAACATCGTGCCCCTTTACATAATTGAGCTTACCGACAAAACAGCAATATGGTTTATAAAAGCGGCTCGTAAACGAGTACGTTCGGTAGCTGGTTCAGAGCAATCTGTCCCAGGTTTTACTGAGAAAATGTGGATCGAAAACCTCTGGGTGGTGAATTCACCCAGTCCTTAAAAGGTTTTCACTGACGGTTCTTGTTCATGGTCTCTATTACTTTAATCTGTATCTTCGGGTTACCTTTTTAAGAATCTGTATGGATTTATGGGAGTGAGAGGGCGTTTACGAGCCGATTATTTAGGAGAAGATGTAAGATCCGGGCTGACCCCCTACGAAAGACGTTGCGCTGTTTATGAGGGCGAACGGAGTAATATCTGTTCGGAATACATTAATCTAACGGAGGGTAGAGCCATGAATATGGGGTCTAATCTGAAAAAATTAATTAATAAGCTCGAGGAGCGGGGGGTCATTAGCAATAGGCGCGCCAAAGCCTTGTATCTGCTAGTCAAACTACTGGAGTCTCCAGTGGGGAGGTTGGTTCGGTACATGGTGGTAAAGGCAATCGCCGGTATCATCATTGATAGTATCGACGGTCGGTAGCACGCAATCTTACATTCTTTTTTTGCAACAGCACTCGATGGTGTTTCAAAAAGAGGAGAATAATATGAATCACAGCAAAGCTTTAACAGTGATTAGAGCCGCTAAGGGTATTCAGCAGAAAGAACTTGCCGAGTTGCTAGACGTGACGCCTAGCTATATTTCGCGCATCGAAAACGGTGAGCGACCGATGTCAAAAAAGATGGTCGAAAAGCTATCTGAACGTCTCTCGATACCGGTCGAATTGTTCAATTTGCTTGCGCACGATGCTGGCAATCTCAAGAAGCAAGATAAGAAAGTCATTGACCGATTGAGTCGAGAATTGCTTGATTTACTAACCAGGGACTGACATGCAGAGCTACAAAAACGACCGAACGTTACTAGCCACGAGGCTTGGACTCATGGAAGACGAGTTGCTTGCATTAGTGGCGAATGCGCCGAAACACTACCGGCCGTTCCATCTAACGATTGTGAAGCCAAACGGCACGAGAAAGACCAGGCATATAGATAACCCGCATAAACGGTATTCGCTACGCGCCGTTCAAAAGAGAATCAATAATGAACTATTGATACCAGAAATACCGACCCTTGATGATGCGCTTGTAGGTGGCATCAAGAAGCGCAGTATGCTCAAGCACATCGAGCCTCACATCGGGAAGAAGACCGTTGTTTGTATGGATCTTTCAAACTGTTTTCCGAACATATCATACAAAAGAGTGGTGGCTGCATGGAAACGGCTTGGTTATAGTGATCAGCTTGCAAAACTGTTGGCGAAGCTGACTACATTCAGAGGTTACTTGCCGCAGGGTGCTCCAACGAGTAGCTTGCTGTGTAACTTTGCGCTAAACCCGATGGCTGTCGAACTCCATAAACTTATGGCGGCTCACGGCATTGACTATACACAGTACATTGACGATATTTGCTTCTCTGGCAACGACGACACTCAGGTGCGAGCCATGATCAATGAGGTCTATCGTATCGCTGGTCGCTACGAGCAGCACATAAAAAGGAAAAAGACTGAAATTATGGACTCAAAACGGCGACAGCAATTGATGCGTATTACGATTAATGTAAAGACTAAGATTGATGGTGATGTGATGGCAAAGATCATCGCAATTATCGGTAGCTTGCCTAAAGATGGTGTTATCGACCGGAATACTAGTCTGAGTATCACGGGCCATATTCTTCACGTGAGGAAGTTTGATGGCAAGGCTGCAGCATATTTGGAGAGGACTTTTAATGCAAAGGTGAAGAAAGTATATGAGAGCGATGAGCGTTCAAAACAAGACGGCGTGGTAGAGCCTTGTGACGATTACCGCAAGGATGGTACGCGTCGCGCCAAGTGCCAATACTTAGTGGATTGACTCGTTTTAAGCTGGGATGTGTAGTTATTGGAGTACCCGCGCTTTCCGCGATCGGTGTTGGGTGTCCGTAGTTTTATCTCGAACGGGAGTTGAGTTAAAAACTCGCCGTACCGGTAGATAAACTCGTTATCCGGTCATGCTATCATGAACTCATGGAACCCTTGCCGTACGTATTGATTGCTATCGTAGGATTCGTCTCGGGAATCGTATCAGGAATCAGCGGCGGGGGCGGGGCGATGCTGATGATCCCGGCGTTCATCTTCGCCATCGTGCTGGTGTCGATCTTCCTGCCCGACTGGCACCGAAACGCCCCGCGCAAGATGGATATTCCGGGCTTCTTCCTGACCGGCGCCGCCT
>CAZGAP010000018.1:0-12821 GCA_964523935.1 uncultured Candidatus Saccharibacteria bacterium | reverse complement strand
GCAGGTCTGCCGCCGCAAGTTGCCGTCGCGACGGCCAAGCTCAGCGGACTTGGCGGGGACTTCGGCGGACTGAGCGGATTTTTACGGTCTGGGCACATACGCAAAGACATCATAAAAGTGATGCTGCCGATCGCAGTCGTGGTCGGTCTGGTCACGCCACTTGTGTTCGCTGCGGTAGAAAGCCGTGGCTTTCAAATCGCCCTCGCGGTCTTTATGATTCTGATGCTACCGACGCTTTTCATAAAGAAGCTACCAAAGCGGCCGACCCATAAACGCAGGTCAGTCGGCTATGTCCTCTATGCCTGTGTCTTGTTTTTGCAGGGCATCTTTAGCGGGGGAGTGGGGAGTCTGGCAGTGTACGTGCTGACGCTGCTGTTTGGTACGACCAAGCTTGAAACCATGGCAACCCGGCGGGTGATCGTAGCCGTCATGTCGCCGATCGCCCTCATCGCGCTGATTGCCGCTGGGTTTGTCGACATCGGGTTTGGCCTGGCTGGGCTGCTGCCGGCGTTTATCGGTACGTACATCGGGACCAAAATCGTGTTGAAGCGTGGTGAAATGTTTGTGACCGTGGCTCTTGCAGCTACCATATTGGTTTCGAGTGTTGCGCTGCTAGTAAGCGCGTAGATGAGTATGTATATCCGTAAAGCGAAGCGTATAATCATAGCAAGCGTAATAACATCGAAGGAGACGAATGATGGCAGTAGCCAAGCAAGCAAAGCGAGCGGATGACCAAGGATTTTCAATAGCGTCGTTAGTACTTGGGATCTTAGCGATCGTGACATCCATCGTACTGTTCATATCTGTAGTATTGGGGATTCTTGCAATTGTGTTTGGAGCGATTTCTGTCAGGAAGAGCGGCAGTAAGATGGCAATCGCAGGCATCGTGACGGGCACCGTCGGAATCATTCTGAGTCTGCTCATAGTATGGATGGTGAGCGAGGCGTTGCCAGCACTGCAGCAAAGCCAGCGCGACACGATGCGGAAGAGTGATATCGCTAAACTGGCGACAGAAGTCACCGAATACCAAACGAACAACCGCGGGCAACTCCCGACTGCCGGTGAACTTGTGGTATCTGACCTAGGCCAAATCACATCCGTAGCGGGCGACGGTGAGCCGACGTCTGACAAGGCTGTCTATACTACTGGAGAGGATTGTGACAGCATGTCGTCCGAACGAGCTTATTCCATAACCGTGCAGCTTGAAAACGGTTCGCCGTATTGTCAGGGCTCGTAACGCGCCTCGCGCTATAACTTACTCAGTGATGTCATACAGCGCCAGTATGTCGTCGGGATCCTCACCGATTTCTATCAGCTGGCCGTACAGGAAGCCGATGATATCCTGCTCGTCATGTAGCTGCTCGAGCATGAACGGCACGTCGTCAGGGAAGTAGTCATTCACTAAACGGTCGATACGAACCAGCCGTTCCATATCGGCTGGGGTCTGGGGTAAGGTTTCGCGCGGCGCTTCTTGTTCCATTCGCTTAGTATAACCGTATATGACGGTAATAGGTGTGCGTAGTATGAATTGACAAATATCATAATTTTTGCTATAATATATATTTAGACATGCTGTAACTTTCACTCGATAAAGAAAGAGGTACAACCTTCCATGTCCAGGTTTGCCACGTTGAAATCATCCAAGTCTGCTGTCACTCTGTTCACTGCACTGATGGCTCTGGCCGTCGCTCAGGCCCCCGTGGCATGTGCGACTCCGGACGATGCTTCGCCCGGCTTCATGAGCGACGCCACTGAGTACTGCGAGGAGCACGAACCCGATCTGGGTATCTACTGCACCGACGTCTACGAAGCATCGTCCAAGGAGAAAGCGCTGAGCGGTCTCGTGAGCGAGTACTGCTCGTGGATCGACAGGCGAGCCCAGAATGGTTGGGCGGCACCGTTCCGGATCGACCAAACCGCGAATGGCCCCGCAATCGTCAGTGTCTCGTTCACGCAGTCGATGGCCGAGATGTCGGAGTTTTACGACCGAGTGCGTACCCAGGGCATACTGCCCGACTCCGCACCGAAGAGCTTCGATCTCGCCCTTAGCGAGAACAACTGGTGGCGAGAAGGCTGCTGGGTGATCAACTAGAAGTAGGGACGACTATCGCCTGAAAGGATAGCAAAGGTATTCCCGCCACTCAAATAGTGGGGTGGCGGGAATACCAAGCAGTTTGACCCATGTGGGTCTTTTTTTGTTTCATACCATTAGAGCTGAGAAGGTGTGATTGACATTTTAGCATAAGTATGATAAGCTATATGTGAGTAAATTCAAAACAAACACATGTCAGAAACCTCCACCACCTCTAACGGGCACGAAATACGGCAGCCAGTGCCTATCGTATCGGCGTTTGAATTCCGCGAGAAACTGGCGAGTGAATACGGACTCGATGGCGACAATTCGGCGAAGCGTGTCGAGCAACTGAAGCAGCTTTCCGTCGAGGGTGTAGCGGTTATGCTCGAAGACATTAACAAGTCACTCCAGGGGTCTGCCGATTCGCTGATGAGCCACGACAAAGTGATCAAGATCGGCGAGCAGCAAACGCTTAGCCCTGAAGACAGGTATGACGTGTTCCTTCGCCTCGTCGAGGATATAAAGAACAGTCCCGCTGACATCAACCCTGCAAGGGTAGGTGATGTCCTGGCGTTGGGTGTCGTCACGCTACACCCCTTCCATGACGGCAACGGGCGGACGGCGCGAACGCTCGGACTGCTATTTAGAGATGAGTACGACAGTGAACAATACGAAGAGGATTTCAATACGGTCGTTGAGCCGCGTGACAAAGCCCGCGAACGGGGAGGCTTCATGATATTCGGCTACGTCCCCCAGGGGATAAACGATCGATCGGATGCCCGTGAAGTTTCGACGTATCTGTCTGATTTGCTACGAAACGAAAACGAAGGTGCGTACGTCGGCTGCTACGGCCAGGCGCCACTTCATGGTAAAGCTGAACTATAAATTTATAGCGCGGCTGTACGTATTCTTACAAAGTAAGTTGTAAATATACCTATAATAGTGCTCATGAAACGGCTTCTCCAGATCGGCAATATCCTTTCGGTCGTGTTTGCACTGGGTGCGAATTACGTCGTGGGGACGCAACTACTAGGACTGCCAGGAATCAATGAGATATCTGATAAGTACCAGACACTGCTGACACCGGCGGGATATGCGTTTTCCATTTGGTCGCTCATTTATTTGCTGCTCGTCGTGTTTGCGGTGTACCAGGCCAGGGATATCGTAAAGCCGCGAAACGATAATGATCTTCCGCAGGAAATCGGACCGTTTTTCATGATCGCGAATATCTGTAACGGACTGTGGACGTATATATTCGTAAGCGAATGGGTAGGGCTGTCGGTCATCGTACTTCTCATTTTGACGGCGTCATTATATATACTCTTGTGGCGGCTCAGGATCGCCGTGTACGATGCGCCGCGCGTTACCATCGCATGCGTATGGTGGCCGCTTCTCACATATACCGGTTGGGTGACGGTCGCGAGCGTCGTCAATGCTTCTAGTTGGTTGCAGTCGATGGGTGTCACCGTCTCTGCTGTTGCCGCCTGTGTGGTGCTGGTTGCGCTGTCTGCCGCACTCATCGCGCTGCTCGTGCGGCGGAACGTCCGCGAGCTAGTGCTGGCGAGCAGTTGGGGAATCGTCGCGGTCGGCGTGCAGCAACTGCAGCCATCGGGTAGCGGTATCGTGGCTACCGCCGCGTTCGTCGTTGGCGCTATATTGCTGCTAGCTGCCGCGGTGCACGGATACAGGAACAGGCATAGCAACCCGTTCTTGGGAATAGGCGAAGAGAAAGCGAAGGAGGCGTAGATGACACAATCCAGAATACGAACGATCATGAAGTACTTGCCTTTTATCATCCAGGCGGTGCTATGGGCTAACAGGTTGCGCAAAAAATCAGCATCGAAAAAATAACGTTTTAGCCGTATGGTGGGGTCAAGGTTGCGTAAAGCTACAAACAAGCGCATCATGGATACATGACCTCAACGCTTGACGCTCACACGCCAATCAATAATATTAGCGTGGAGACTTTGAAGCTTACTTTTGAGGCGTCGCGCAGCCCGCTCATACTGACCGACAACCGATTGCCTGACAACCCGATCGTGTACAGTAACCAAGCATTTCTTGACCTGACGGGCTACTCGATGAAAGATGTCATCGGCAAAAACTGCCGGTTTCTGCAGGGTGACGATAGCGATGAAAAAATGGTGAAAAAGCTCAGAAGTGCTGTAAAAGACCAGGATTCGGTAAGAGTGACACTGAAAAATTACCGCAAAGACGGTGCGTATTTCTGGAACGATCTCATCGTGTCTCCCATCAAGGACGAGAACGGCGAGACGACTCATTTCCTCGGTATGCAGCTCGATATAACCGACCGCATGAACACCGAGGATTATTTGCGCCAAAAAACGGCCGAGCTCGAAAAATCGAATACCGAACTCGAACAGTTCACGTATGCGGCGTCGCATGATCTCCAAGAACCGCTCAGGATGATCAACAGCTACATCCAGCTGTTCACGAAGCGATATGGTGAGAATTTAGAGCCAGATGCCAAAACGTTCCTTGGCTTTGCCACGGAAGGCGCCGAGCGCATGCAAGATCTCATCAATGATTTGCTGACGCTTTCACGGGTGTCGGACGACCAGGAGCGGTACCGGAGTATCAAGATGAACGAGACGGCCGAGCGGGCAATCGATAACCTGCAGATGCTCATCAATGAAACGGGAGCGGACGTCACAGTAGGTGATCTTCCGATGATGTGCGTCGACCCAGGCCAGATGGTACAGCTGTTCCAGAACCTCATAAGCAACGCGATCAAATACCGCACTGCAGACACCAAACCCAAGATCAGCATAACTGCCGATGAGCACGAAAAAGGTTTCGTGTTTACTGTCAAAGACAATGGCATCGGTATTTCAAAGAAGCACTTCGAGCGGATATTCGTGATCTTTCAACGCTTGCACACACGGAGCGAGTATCCTGGGACTGGCGTGGGACTGGCGATTTGTAGCAAGATAATTGACAGACATAACGGCAGGATTTGGGTAGAGTCAACCGAGGGCAAAGGTTCAGCATTTAAATTCATAATACCTTTGCGCAGAGGAGAATCGTGATGCAAAGCGTAGACATAGTGCTCGTAGAAGACAATCAGGCTGACATCGTCCTAGTGCGTGAAGCCTTGAAGGATGCGAAGATCCACAACGAGCTTCACGTCGTGAGCGACGGCGAATCAGCAATACGGTTCCTGGCCCAAGACGAGACGGTCAATCCCGACAAGATCAAACCGGGGCTGGTCCTACTGGACCTGTACATGCCCAAAAAGAACGGCATGGAAGTCCTGGAGTTCATCAAAGGCGACGAGAGTCTGAAGACGATTCCGGTCGTCGTGATGACAAGTTCTCAGGAAGAATCGGATATTATGCAGGCGTATGAGCTGCAAGCCAATTGCTACATAACCAAGCCCGTTGACTTCAAGCAACTGATTTCGGTAGTGAAGACGATAGAGGATTTTTGGCTGTCGGTCGTGCGTTTGCCCGCGCAAAGAAAGACGTGATGCCAAACATATTGCTTATCGAAGACAACCCAGGAGACGCGAGACTGTTCGCTGAGCTGCTCAGGGAGATTGAGGATTTGTCAGATAAGTACCAGATATTCTTTGCTGAGCGGATCGCTGACGCGCTCAAAATACTCAGTGGTGAGGATCATATAGATATCGTTGTTTCGGACATGAGCCTGCCAGACTCTAGGGGGATAGATACGCTACTGTCTATCAGCTCCGCTGCCCCCGAGATACCGGTCATATTCATGACCGGGACAAACGACGAGGCGCTCGCCGTTACCGCTATAAACGCCGGAGCTCAGGATTATCTGATGAAGGGCAAATTTGATGCAGAACTGCTTTCGAGGTCCCTGAAGTATGCGACCGAAAGGAAAAAGTTCCAAAACGATATGCGCAGGGTTTTGGAAAACGAAGAAATCAGCAAGCAAAGAATCAAGCTGCTCGATGAGCAGAAGCGGCAATTGATCACTCTTAACAAGACGAAAGACGAGTTCATTTCCATCGCATCTCATCAGCTGCGGACACCTGCCAGTGCTGTCAAGCAGTATATCGGCATGGTGCTGCAGGGCATGGCCGGAGAAGTAGAAGGGCGACAACAGGAGCTGCTGCAAAAAGCCTACGACAGTAACGACAGGCAGCTCAATGTCATCAATGAGCTACTGAAGACCGCGCAGCTTGATTCGCCGAAGCCGAAACTGAACCTGTCGAAAATCAATATGCATGAGTTGTTCGATGACTGCGTTTCGGACCTCTCCCCGGCTATCGAACTGAAGCATCTGCTCGTCGAGAATTTCATAGACACAGAAGTGACAGTCATCGGCGATACCCAGGAACTGAAGCTCGTTGTCACGAACCTCATCGAAAACGCCGTGAAATACACGCCGTCGTATAAGAAAGTGAGCGCATCTTCCCATCTGACCAAGAAGTACGTGGATATCGTCGTTGCCGACCAAGGGGTTGGCATCACCGAAGCGAATCAAAAGCGTATATTTGAGAAATTCACGCGTATCGATAACGAACTCTCCGATACCGTGAAAGGCACAGGCCTCGGACTCTACTGGGCTAAAAAAATCATGAAGCTCCACAACGGTTCGTTGAGAGTGAAATCAGAGCTTGGCAAAGGTAGCTCGTTCACCATGAGGATGATGAGGTGAGCGACGGAGAGGATATGAAAGTACTTGTCGTCGAGGACGATGCCGATTTGCAGGATGTCTATGTGATGATACTCAAATCGCAGGGATACGTGGTCTACGCGGCGAATGACGGAATAGAAGCACTGAACCAACTACGCCGGTTCACGCCCGACGTGATACTGCTTGATTATCTGATGCCGAGAATGGACGGGAGGAATTTCCTGGAAAATTTTGACAAGTCGCTGACACCGGACGTCAAGATCATCGTCTGTAGTAATATTGCTGACCAGTCGGCGCTCGAAGATATGCTGAAGCTCGGCGCCGACGGCTTCATGCTGAAATCCGACTTGTCACCGTTCGACCTCGTGAAATTAGTAGAGGAAAACACAGCCCGCTAGGCGGTAGGGCATCAGTCTTTGTGTTTTCGGGATGGCCACCAAACCCGTTTGCCGATGTCATGGACAAGCGCGGGGACGAGCAGGGAACGCACGACAGTCGTGTCGAGTAGGACGCCTACCGCGACGATGAATGCTAGCTGCACCAGGAAGAGTACAGGGATGACCGCCAGGGCGGCGAATGTTGCGGCAAGCACGATACCGGCGGACGTGATGACACCTCCGGTGACGACAAGACCGAGGATGACCCCTTTCCGGGTGCCGATTTTAAGGGATTCCTCGCGCACGCGCGTCATCAGGAAGATATTGTAATCGATACCGAGCGCCACCAAGAAGACGAATCCATACAATACGACGGAAGGGTCTGAATTCGGGAAGCCGAACAGATGGTTGAAGACCAGGGCGGCGATGCCAAGGGTGGCGGTAAACGACAGGACGGTCGTTAGCAGGAGAATGAGCGGAGCGGCAATGGAACGTAGCAGCACCATGAGGATGACCGTTATCACGAGCAATACGATCGGGATGACGACCATGCGGTCATGTTCGGCGGCGATATTGGTATCGAGTTGGGTGGCGGTGATGCCGCCAACCAAAGCGCTGTCGTCGGTCTTGTGGACCTCGTTTCTTATGGCTGCTACTTGTTGCTGAGCCTCTTTCGATTCTGAGCTATCGGTCAGGGTAGCTTGTATGAGGACTTTGCCGTCAACAACTTTTGGCTGCGCGTCTTTGAAGGGGTACGCGTTCGCGGCTATGCTCTCTGCGCTTGGGATGTTCGCGGCCGCCTGATCGTAGATAGAATCAACGACTTCCGCGGGTGCTCCGGCACTTTCGGCTTCTATCTTGCTACGAAGTTCCATCTTTTGGGTAGTGGTTGATTCGAGGACTTTTTCATATATCTCTTGTTTGATCTTGGCGGCCTCTTCGCCCACAGGCATCGTACCTGATGGCGAGTTGTCCGCTGATACTTGTACCGACGATACCGACGCGTCATCATCCAGTACACTCGTCAGTTCGTCCAGCTTATCGTTGCTGGCGATGATCTGTGCGGGAGTACCGGATCCACCAGGAAAATGCTTGCTGAGCAGCTGTTGACCGTCGCGAGCTTCCGATTTGCCGAGAACGATATCGCTTTGTGATATGCCATCGGCACGAAGACCGAGAATACCGAAGGCGCATGCGATGAGCATAGTAGTCGTGCTGAGCCATATCGCGCGGGGGTGCCTGCTAACGAAAGCGCCGACCTTTGGCCAGAGGCCACTCTTATCGGCGGATGATAGTCGTTTCGCCGTGTAGCGCGGCGCCCGTGGCCAGAACGCTTTGCGGCCGAACGGCGCAAGAAGCGCAGGGAGGAACGTGAGCGCACTGAGTACGGCGAGCGTGATACCGATAGCGCCAACCGGTCCAAGTGCCTTGTTTGAGTTCAGGTCGGACAAAAGCAGACAAAGCAGCCCTACTATAACGGTTCCGCCAGCGGCGAGGATCGGTTCGAACGAGCCTTTCAAGGCTGCCATGATCGCCCGCCATGTTTCTTCGTTGCGCTCCAATTCTTCACGGTAGCGTGACACGAAGAGCAGGGAATAGTCGGTCGCAGCTCCGATGACCAGGATGAACAGGATGCCTTGGACTTGACCGTTTATTTCTATGAGGCCCGCGTTTGCGAGATACCAAACGATAAGTACGGCGGCGGTCAGGGCAGACAGTGCGTTGAACAATACGAGGAAGGGCAGGATTGGTGACCTGTATACGATGAGGAGAATGACGAACACGACAGCCAGGGCGACCGCAAGCAGCAGCCCGTCGATGCCGCTGAAAGCTTTAGAAAGGTCACCTAAGAAACCGACCGGCCCGGTAATTTTGTAATCGATACCGACATTTTTACTATCGAGTTCCTGACGCAGTTCAGGTAGGAACTTCTTGAACTCCACGTCGCTTGCCGCGTTGACGACGACGAACGCCGCCTTGTCGTCATCCGAAACGACCGGGGGAGAGATCTCGCCCGTGACCCCTTCTTTGCCCGTGAGTGATGACGTCGCTGATTTTATAGAGTCGATCTGTTGGTCGGTCAGTGACGTGTCGCCATTCGAAAAAACGATGATGGCAGGAATCGTATTGTCTTTTTGGAATTTGCCAATCTGTTCGTTGACCTTGGTTGATTCGGCGCTTTCGGGCAGAAATGTCGCCTGGTCATTACTGGCGACCTGGCTGATCTTGCCGAAGTAAGGACCGCCGATACCCGCAAGCGCGAACCAAATAACGATAAGAACGGAAGGTATGAGAACGCGGAGCAGTTTTGAGGGCATGGATTTTCGTATTTCAGACATGTATACATTATAGTATCAATGCCGCCAAATAGCCTATATATTTCGCCTCTAGGGTTGCTTGTTGAAAAAGGGGGTGAAAGGTATACTTGGCAGTACGATAAGCAATAGCGGTGAGTGGGATGAGCAAAAAAAAGACGAAGCTGTGGAACAGGTTGTCCCAACGGACGAAAGCGGTGATCGCTGCCAGCATGGGCGGGGGTCTGGTTGTGGTGCTGCTCGTCGTTTTGCTAGTGCTGATCAATAGGCCGGGCGACAATGCTGAGCCGATACTGAGTGAAGCGCAGAAAAGCGAGCGTGATCGCAACGTGAACCAGGTGCAGCGGGACACGGCTATTCGCCAGTCTGCTTCGGACGCATTGAAACAGGGAGATGTGAACCGCGCCGATCAGCTCTATGCCGACGCGATCAAGTCGGAGGCAGATACCGCCCGTAAGGTCCAACTATACGTGGATCAGTCACGGTTACTACTCAGTTCAGGCAAGCCTGAAGACGCGATCAAGATAGCCAAGCAGGCGGAGTCCCAGACGGACGACAAATTCATCATCGCTGATTGGTTGGCGCGTCTGTACGAAGATCAAAAGCAGTACCCGGCTGCCATTCAGTACTACACCTTGGCAAGCCAGTCGGTGAACAGTCCGAACAACGTCTATATGTTCGATAAGGCGCATTATGATGCGCAGATCGCCCGGGTCACGGCGTTAGGGAAGAAGCAGTGAAACAATTATTTGTTCGCAACTGGCCGCTGTACCTGCCGGCTATGGTCGCAGCCGTTCTGACGATAGTGTGCGTACAGGCCGCCAATTCGCCGCGACTTTCAGCGCAACCAGTACCTGTCTGTCGGGCAGCCATGGTCGTTGATCGTTCAGGGTCCGTTACCTCGACGGATCTTCGAACGCTCCGCAACCAAATCTTGTATCTGTTCCAAATAGGTGGCCTGCATGATCCTTCGATCCATCTTGGCTTCTGGTCGTTCTCGTCTAGTAACGGCCTATCAAACTACAATGCACCGTTCCATGATTTCGTCAGTTCGGTGGACGGTGATCTGAGCAGTAATTTCCGGACCGAGCTTGCGCGGCTGACGTCATCGGGTAATACGGACTACGAGCAAGGACTAGGCTATCATAACGGTGTCCTGAACAGTTTTAATGGCATGAACAGGATTATCGAAAATTCGGATGTGATCGTTTTTATGACTGACGGTGTCCCGAATGTACCCGGGAGTAGCGGCAACAAAGTGAACGCGGCAAGACAGGCCGTCCTCAAGCACAAGAGTGCCGGCAGGGTGATCGTCGGAGGCATCATCGGCAGCGCCAGCCAGCGGAGTCTCAACTTTGTCATTAACGGTTCGGAGACCAACAGTACGAATATCGTGAAAATCAGCACGAACTACAGTAATCTCTCCGACAAACTAAAGGAGGTCATCGGCGCGAAATGCGACGAACTGTTCCCTCCTGAACCGTCTTTGGAATACGACCTGATCCCACAGGCGCGGACGGATGACTCGGTCATAGCCGGGACCACAGGGGCGACATTCACGTACAACGTAAAGAACACCTCGACGGTCGGTAGCAGTACTCCGACCGACTGGGAGGTGAAGAGGGTATTCGTCAACCGCAATCAGAGCGTCGACCCGCTGCTTTTCAGTAGTCCTGAATACAAGAACGGTATGAGCTGTGACCAGATAGAAAGCCTGCTCGGCGGGAGAGGGCAGTGCGAGGACGATATCGCACGCGGGCAGAAAGT
The DNA here is from genome assembly GCA_964523935.1 of uncultured Candidatus Saccharibacteria bacterium. Lineage (GTDB taxonomy): Bacteria > Patescibacteriota > Saccharimonadia > Saccharimonadales > Saccharimonadaceae > UBA2112. The sequence goes on along the minus strand of CAZGAP010000018.1, from coordinate 1,659 downwards.
GTTCGTTCCCGGCGACAACCCGATGAATTTGGAGGTCGGCGGCGCGACCAGAGTCATGATCGACGACGAGTGGGAAGTGGGGCGAAAAGTCTGCTACATCTTAACGATTATCAAGCCCACGCAGGCGGCATCACCGACCAACCGGTTCAGCCGAGCCGCATGTATCACCGTTGGCAAATACCCGTCGGTGCAGGTACACGGTGACGATGTATGGGTGGGGCGACGATTCACCGGCGATACGGTGCCAGAAAACACCGAAGCCGCGAGAAATGCGAATATCCGTACCAGTGTTACTTCTAAAAATGACGGTAAGACGTATGGAAGCTGGGCGGAGTACGGCGTGTTCGCGACGGGTACTGTTTCAGGGTTCGGGTCATTATCAGGCCTTCAGGGGGGCTTCGAGGGCCTTGCCGATCAAGGTTCATGGAGCAAACTGACCTTCGCGAACATAGGCGGCGTATATGGAGGATTCGAGCAATCCACGGTGGCAGACCCGGCAGCGACAGTGCTTGCGGGTAAAACCGTCGACAGGGAATGGGGAGATGACACGATTAATTTCAACGATGCTCCAGCGGGGGAGACCTATTACAGGAAGCTCTCAGGGGGTATGACTATCAACGGCAGCGTGATCGATAAGAGGAGGATCATTTATGTCAATATTCCTAACGGCACCGCGACAATCGACGGCAACCTGGACTACGCGCCAGGGGACTACGGCAGTATCGGTGAGATTCCGAAGCTGATTATCATCGCGAAGAACATCGTCATCAAACCTTCCGTGACGAACATTGACGCATGGCTGATCACTACCAGCCAGCAAGGAGGTACGATTACTACTTGCGACGACCCCCGGCCACTGACGAGTGAAGTCTGTAATGCGCCGCTCAAGATTAACGGCGCGGTCGCCGCGCGCCAGATAGATCTGCGAAGGACGGGTGGTGCCGGCAGGGGTGGAGCCGCAGACGACCCCGCTGAAATCATCAATCTCCGCGCGGACTCGTATCTGTGGCCGCAAGGTAGTGCGCGTACCGTTACCCGCGCGACGACGAGCAATACCGTCGAACTGCCCCCTTATTTCTAAATATCAAAGCCATTTATCTCTGGTAGTGCTTATGCTATCATAGGGCTACTATGGCTATCATAAAAGGCGTGGGCGACTTTTTCGGGCTCGATATCGGTACGACCGCAGTACGGGTCGTTCAGCTTGCCCCGTCCGGCGCTGGCAAGTGGTCGCTGCGTCACTACGGATACGCACCGATCGATATCAATACCGCAACTGCTGACTCCGTCGAAGCCAAGCATCGGCTAGGGGAAGTCATCATGACGGTCGTCGGCCAGAGTGGCATCAAAACGAAGAACGTCGCGATCGGCCTGCCTGCGAACAAAACCTTCATTACGGTCGTCGACATGCCGACGGTCAGTCCGGTCGAACTGAAAAGCTCGATCAAATACCAACTCGACCAATTCATTCCGATGGCCGTCGATGATGCGAAAGTGGACTGGGCGGTACTCGGGCAGTCGTTGCACGACCCGACGCAACAGGAAGTACTCCTCGCGAGCACGGCCATGACGTACGCCGAGGAGCGGCTCGACATGGTCGAAGGACTCGGTTTCGAGGTGATCGCGGCTGAGCCGGATCCGCTTGCGATGATTCGTTCC
>CAZGAP010000017.1:280-18888 GCA_964523935.1 uncultured Candidatus Saccharibacteria bacterium | reverse complement strand
GACGGCACGACCATGACATTCCCAAGTAGCTCGGGCAATGTCGTAACCGAAGCGGCAACCCAAACCCTCACGGCTAAAACCCTCTCCTCGCCAACATTCAGTGGCGCGTACTCATTCGGAGGTACCCCTACATGGCCGACATTCAACCAAAACACAACTGGTAGCGCCGCAACGCTAACGACGGCTCGTACGTTCCAAACGAACCTCGCAAGTACGTCCAGTCAGTCATTCAACGGCTCGGCAAACGTGACTCCTGGCGTGACTGGTACATTGCCTGTAGGTAACGGTGGTACAGGCGCGACTACTCTGACCGGCCTGGTCAAAGGCAATGGTACCGGCGCGATGACGGCCGCGACTGCGGGTACCGACTACGTGACGCCAACTGGTAGCGAAACGCTCTCCGGCAAGACTTTGACATCACCAGTTATCAATGGCACCGTGTCCGGTACCGGTGTTGCGTCAGCGCCAACGGTATCGACGCTCGTACTTAGAGACGCTAACGGCAACGTCAGCGCCAACGCATTCGTGCATGGCTTTACGACCACCCCTACAGCCGCGGGCATTACTACGCTGACAATTACCAGTGATAGTATTCAAGAGTTTACAGGCACAACAACCCAAACGGTTCGTCTTCCTACTACGTCAATCGTCGCGGGAGCTCGCTATTCGGTCATCAATAGCAGTACGGGAGTAGTAACCGTCCAATCCTCTGGCGCCAATACCGTATCGGCACTCCCTAGCGGAACCAGCGCTACCTTTACCGCCTTAGTGGCAACCCCGACGACTGCCGCGAACTGGGAATCGACATATATTGCCGCAGGTGGTGATGCCTCAACCAATACAGCATCATCAGTTGATAACGAAGTCGTTCTGTTCTCGGGTACTGGTGGCAAGACGCTCAAACGTGCCACGACTACAGGTATCGCCAAGCTGGCTGCTGGCGTACTGTCGGCGGCAACCGCGGGTACCGATTATGTAACGCCTGCCGGCACCGAAACTCTCTCTAGTAAGACCCTCACCTCACCAGTCATTAACGGCACTGTGACTGGTACCGCAGTGGCAACAGCGGCGACTGCCAACATACTCGCTAAATGGGATGCCAACAAAAACCTTTTTGCCGATAACTTCATTGCGACATATACAACTACACCAACGGCTGGCGGCACGACTGTTTTGACGGTAGCAAGTACGCAGCTACAAGTGTTTACTGGTTCATCTGCCCAAACTGTCACGCTCCCTACGACCTCAATTGTCGCGGGCACGCAGTATCGCTTTATCAATAACAGCACCGGAGCTGTTACCGTTAACGCGTCAGGCGGTACGACTGCTATTATACTTGCTGCCAATACCAGTGCACTTGTCACGGCTCTGCAGGCTGCACCGACGACGAATGCTCACTGGGATACGCAGTACTGGGGAACTGCAGTCGCTAATGCCAAGAAGCTCACCGTTTCACAAAGCCTGACCCTTGCTGGTACTGATGGCACGACCATGACGTTCCCAAGCAGTTCGGGTAACGTCGTGACTGAAGGGGCCACTCAGACTCTCACGGCCAAAACACTCTCCTCACCAACGTTCACCGGCGCCTACTCGTTCGGGGGTACTCCAACCTGGCCGACGTTCAACCAGAATACTACCGGTAGCGCAGCGACGCTGACGACAGGGCGGACATTCCAGACCGACCTCGCGAGTACGGCGAGCGCTTCATTCAATGGCTCGGCGAACGTTACGCCTGGCGTGACCGGCACGCTTGGTGTGGCAAACGGCGGTACCGGTAGGGCGACGGCAACCACAGCTTACGGCTTGATTGCTGCCGGCACGACTGCTACCGGTGTGCAGCAGACGATTGCCCCTGGCACGGCAGGCCAGTTCCTGAAGTCTGCCGGCGCTTCGGCGTTAGCATCATTTGCAAGTATCGTAGCGACAGACATTAGTGACTCAACGGCGACCGGTCGCTCGGTCTTGACTGCTACCGACGCAGCGGCTGCACGTTCAGCTATAGGTGCAGGAACGGGTAACGGCGACGTTACCTTGGCTGGCGCACAGTCGTTGACGAATAAAACAATCTCGGGCAGCACAAACACGATCAGCGTTGCGGATGCGAACTTTACTATTCAAGACGATGTTGATCCTACGAAGACTGTAAAGTTTTCAGTTACATCAATACCTACTGGGACCGCACTAAACCTCAATACGCCGAATGTGACTGGCGGTAGCCACACACTAGTGTCTCGTAATAGTACGGACATCATGATTAATAAGCGAATCCAGCCGCGCACTCTTTCGATTACATCGTCGGCGACACCAAGCATCGATACGGACGATTATGATTTCATATCTATCACGGCGCTTGCGACAAATATTACCTCAATGACAACCAACCTTATTGGGGCTCCAGAAGATGGTGAAAAAATAATGATTCGCATAAAGGACAATGGAACTCCACGAAGTATTACCTGGGGCGCTAGTTTTCAGGCATCTGGCGTTGCAACTCCGTTGACGAGTACAAGTGCCAATAAAGTGCATCATCTACTATTCGTCTATTCCACGGCAGCTTCTAAATGGGTGTGTCTTGCTGTGGATTCAGTGGGGTATTAAACGGTGGCAATTAGTTACGTAAGCGGTGCAGCGGCCGCGGCCGCATCGGTCGCAATGCCGACACATCAAGCAGGCGACATGATTATCGTTTATGCATTTCGTGACGGCAATACGACCGCTCCTACTATTTCTGCAGGCTTTACGGGTCTTAACCCTGCTGGTTCGAATGCTTGCTCGTTTACGGTTGGTTTCAAAGTAGCTGCTAGTGGCAGTGAGACATCGGGTACTTGGACTAACGCAACCAGTATTGCCGTAGCCGTGTACCGAAATGCATCTACAGAAACATGGACGACACCTGTTGCGTATACAAAAGCGGGTACTGGAACTTCAGTTGATTATTCAATTAGTGGAGCAAGCTTTTTTGGCGCTCGCTACACGCTACCTCAAGCGAATACGGAGGTTTGGCATGTACGCGCCGCTGGCCACACAACGGCAACCGATCTCGCTTCTACGACGCCAAGCGGCTGGACGGCAAGGGTTGCCGGTGGGGACGCAAGGATTATCGACTCGAACGGTCCTTCGTCAACGTCTCCAGACTCTGTTGGTACGAATACGCAAACAGTAAACGCCAGTAGTGGCTGGACAACGGTCAATATCCGTCTTGAGTCTTGGGATGGTACTGGGATTGTCTGTATGGGCGCCGATTCTACTTCTGGTACTGCCGCCGACCTGATGCCATGGCACAAAGCGGGTGATGCCATAATTGGGTTCTCGGCCAGGGCGAACAATACACCCCCTACACTCCCTGCGGGCTACACTAACTTAGGTAGTGCAGGGGCGAACACTCATTCGGCTATAGTGGCCTATAAAGTGGCGGTCAGCAGTAGTGAGACTAACCCTGTATTTACCAATGGTACTAATACACTAATCATGGTGTATCGCTCATCAAGGGGATCATTCAACAGTTTGGATGTCGGCAATGTGAATGAAGGCTTGAGCACAACAGTAGACTGGGCCAATACATCGGTTTCTCCAGTACTTAACCAAACGACAAAATTTATCCGTTTTGCAACTTTTAATGGTACCGGATTTATGGCTATACCCGTCAACTGGACGAGCAGGGCAGACTGGGGCACACCAAACCCTGGTATTGAGGTGATTGATGCCGACGGCACGACGAATGCTGAAAATATCGGTGGAAATACTTCAACCCTAGGTGCATCAATGGCATGGAGAACGATGACTGCCCGGTTATCTTACAAGCCGTTTGACTACGAGAACGTTAATCTCAATGACCAGCCCGTACCCAACGATGTAGCAGGTTGCTACCTTACATTGATTGGCGGTGGTGGCGGCGGTGGCGGCGCGTCTGGTGGTGCATTCTCGGCACGTGGCGGTGGTGGTGGCGGCGGCGGCGGCGGCACGGTTCAGCGATCATTTATTCCAAAATCCAAACTCGGTGCAACCTATACATTAACGCTTGGATCGGGTGGTGCGTCTACGACTGACGGCGGCGATACAGTATTTACGTCGGGTTCAGTGACGATCACTGCTTCTGGTGGCAAAGGCGGGGCTGAAGGTGCGACGACTGGGAGTGCCACTGCCGGTGCCGGTGGTACTGGCAGCCAATAGTGCTGGTGGCGCGCCCGGCGGCGGCGGTGGTGGTGGTCGAAGTGGCGGCGGTACCTCAAGGGCTGGCGGCGCAGGTGGTAATTCACTTTATGCAACTGGTGGACCGGCAGGTACGAGCGCTAATGATCCTGGAGATCCTGGTGGAAACGCTGGCGCAGGGCAGCCTGGCGGTGGTGGCGGCGGTGGTTGGTCATCGAACTCAAGTAACGGTATCAATGCTTCGGTAGGTGGACTTGGTGGTGTGTACGGCGCAGGCGGCGGCGGCGCAGGTGGTGGTAACTACTATGCTGACGGTGGTAATGGCGGCGCAGGTTATGCACTCATCGAATGGGTGACTGTCGCTCGCGAAGAGAATCAAAATGTTGTCAGTGCACCTATACCAGAAAACGTCACCGGCTGTTACGTCACGATGACCGGCGCTGGCGGTGGCGGCGCAGGTGCTGCAACCCGTAACGGATCCACTAATGGTAGTGGTAACGGTGGCGGCGGTGGCGGCGGTGGCGCATACGTAAGAAGAGTATGGATCCCCGTTTCAGCACTTGGTTCTACGTACACGGTAACTCAGGGCCTTGGAGGAGCGGCCGTTACACAGGGGAACCCCGGAAGTCCGGGTGGTGATAGTATATTCGCATCAGGGTCAACCACGATAATCGCTGGCGGCGGCGGTGGTGGTCAAACTGCGACGACACCTACTGGCGGCACAGGGGGGACGGTATCCATAGGCTCATTTACCGCTGAGTCTACAGAGAATGGTGCAAATGGTGGAGCGGGCAGCACGACAGGGGGTGTGCCTGGTAGCGCGGGCGGCAACAGTACGGACGCCGGAGCTGGCGGTGGCGGTGGCGGTAGTAACAAGTCTTCGGCGAGTGGTGGCGGTGACGGTGGTAGCTCCGCTACGGTTGCAGGGGGTGCCCGTGGTGTCAGTGCTGGTAGCGGCGGTTCAACCCCTGCGAACGCTGCACTCGGCTTAGGGGGTGCAGGCGGCGGCGGAGGTGGTGGTAACTCTGGATTCGGTACCAACGGCGGTGGCGGCGGAAACGGTGGCCTTACAGGTGGCGGTGGTGGTGGCGGCGGCGGTAAAGAGGGTGCTTCCGGAACCGCAGGCCCTGGTAGACCCGGCGCGAGCGGCTACACGCTCGTCGAATGGGTTGCAACGAACCCTAGTCAGTTCTTTGCAGCATATGGGTTCTTCTAAAGAGTATAATTAGGTAAGCAAACATGACGTCACAATTGATCACTCCCAACCCATCTATTGCCTGCAAGCCAGGTCTCTGCTTGGTGTATGTACGAGAAACTTTCAGTATAGGACCTAAATACCCGACGGCCACAGCAGGCTGGGAAGCAAGCACTACTAAGCATGAAGATCAGAAATTCCCAGATGACGTTTGGGTACCGGTATGGTTCTCACTGTCCAATGATCCTGCCGGACACGTTGCTTTGCGTCAGCCAGATGGTGGTATTTGGTCGTCCAGCCATCCTACATCAACGAAACCAACCCTTCACAAATCGCTTGATGATATCGAATCATACTATGGAGGTCGCTTAACATATCTTGGCTGGACTGAGGACATTGAAGATGTGCCAGTCGTAGAACCGTTTGAGCGCACCGGATCACAAAAAGCAATGAGTTTGTCGCCAGAGGCCTTTTACGACCTTGGCCTGATGCCAACGAACAAAGACAATATCTAATAGGGCTGTAATTTAATTACTGCTTATCAACAAGATATGTATGAAAGTTAGGCTATACATAAAAATCAAAAAAACTTATGATTAATGCAGTATTAAAGGGGGGGTGTATGAGCATGAAAAGTATAAAGCAGAAATTTTTGAGAATTGTATCAGCGACTTTTGTAATTATTAGCTTGGCCATAGTCAACCCACTGCAAACAGCTGCCAGTGCATCGCCAGTTGTGAATGGTTATCCAATCCCAGACTCTTCAAGCCCGACCTTTATAACCTCAGGTTCTGACGGTGCGCTTTGGTTTACTGATGCAATGAATAGCAATAGTATCTTTCGGATGAGTACATCCGGTCATACTACAAAGTATGACATTCCATCAAATAATAGCGTAGGTCCAATATCTATAACTAAGGGCGAAGACGGGAATATTTGGTTCGCAGAGAATTTTCAAAATAAAATAGGCCGCATAACGACATCTGGAGTAGTAACTGAGTATACTATTCCAGGCACACACGACGGAGATTTTGCCAACGCTATAACGCTAGGACCTGATGGGAATATTTGGTTCACTGTAGCTGGCCACAATGAGCACAATGGTTTAGTAGGTAAAATTAGTACTGACGGTACGAGTACAGTCTATACTCTACCTACATCGACAGCCCCTAGCGGCAATGACGTACAAAATGTTGCTCCTAGCAGTATCACTTCAGGTGGTGACGGTGCGCTTTGGTTTACTGAAAGTGCTGTAAATAAGATTGGACGAATTACTACTACTGGAGAAATATCAGAATATCCTGTTGTTGACTCTGATATTTCTCCAAGCAGTCTTTTATTAGAGTTGAAGAATATAACGTTAGGACCTGATGGGAATATTTGGTTCACGAGTCGGATGTGGGACGATATTCACAAAACTAAATTTTTCAAAATGACTCAATCAGGTCAGGTTACAGAATACCCAACACCTTATACGTTAGAAAATGTCGATATCAGAGGCCTTGCATCTGGGCCGGATAATGCGTTATGGTTCACAGTTTGGAAAGCGCTCCCTGGAACGACTGTTGTTACCAATGAAATCGGTCGAGTTACGACATCTGGTGAATTTGTAACGTATCCATTTGAAGATCCAGATTCTCCCAGCAGCATTATTGAGTTAGGCGGCATTACCTCCGGACCGGATAATAATCTTTGGTTTTCAGAAACCTACTTATCAGCAAACGAAGAAGTAAAGGGTAAAATTAGGCAGATAATTCCCGTTGCTATAGACAATACACCTCCGTCTATTTCATATACATCTAATCCATTGGCGAATAATAATGGTTGGAATAATACTAATGTGACAGTTACGTTTACATGTAATGATAGTCAATCGGGTGTTGATACTTGCTCTAGTCCTGTAACGTTTCTTAATGAAGGTTCCGGCCAGTCTGCCGTAGGTACGGCTGTTGATAAAGCAGGAAATAGTGCGACCGCATCTGTGTCTAATGTCAATATTGATAAGACTGCTCCCGGAATCTCATCTCCAGCAATAAGTAACCAGCTAGTGTTATTTAGTGCAAACGTAGCCTTCAGTGCGAATACAAGCGATGTTCTATCCGGGGTAGTAAGAGGAGAATACTATATAGACACCGATCCAGGGTTAGGTTTAGGGTCCCCAATGACTTACAGCAACGGTAAGATTTCTGCCAGTAGAGTGATTAGTGGCGCAGGACTTGGACAGCATAGGATTTTCATGCGTTCATTAGATAAGGCGGGAAATTGGAGTTTACCTGTATCTGCAAGATTTACATATATAGGCTTTTAAACTAAGTTATTCAATATTAGCACTCTTGACATGAGAGTGCTAATTATTTACACTGAAATTATTGGCAATCTATGACATAGAGTGCTAGAATAGATAGAGAATTCAGACTTTTAACGAAAGGGTATAGAGATATGGGTAAAATCATTGGTATTGACCTAGGTACGACCAACAGTGCTGTTGCTTATATGCTTGCCGGCAAGCCGGAAGTTATAGCAAACGCCGAAGGCAACCGTACGACGCCATCAGTCGTGGCGATCAATAAAAAGGGCGACCGTTTGGTCGGTCAGGTCGCACAGCGCCAGCGCGTTACGAACGCGAAAGATACGATCTATGGCGTGAAGCGACTGATCGGCCGCAAGTTCGGCGATAAGGAAGTTCAGAAAGATCACGACATCATGCCGTACGAGATCGTCAAAAAGGGCGACGGTGTGGCGGTGAAGATGGGCGACAAAGAGTACACTCCGGAAGAAGTGTCCGCGATGATCCTGTCAAAAATCAAAGCTGATGCCGAAGCTTTCCTTGGCGAAAAAGTCACCGAAGCGGTTATTACCGTTCCTGCGTACTTCGATGACTCGCAGAGGCAAGCGACCAAAGATGCTGGTAAGATTGCCGGCTTGGAAGTGAAGCGCATCATCAACGAACCGACGGCCGCGGCACTCGCGTACGGACTTGAGAGTAAGAAAGATGAAAAAATCGCCGTATTCGACCTTGGTGGCGGTACGTTCGACGTATCAATCCTTGAGCTCGGTGATGGTGTGTTCGAAGTCCGTTCGACCAACGGCGACACGCACCTTGGAGGTGAAGATTTCGACAACCGTATCGTCAATCACTTCATCGACGTTTTCAAAAACGAAGAGGGCGTGGACCTCAAATCTGACAAAGCCGCGATGCAACGTCTCAAAGACGAAGCCGAGAAAGCAAAGAAAGAACTGTCGTCTACGAGTGAATACGAAGTCAACCTGCCATTCATCACGGCAGATGCCGATGGTCCGAAGCACTTCGAGTACAAGCTCACCCGCGCCAAATTGGAAGAACTCGTAAAAGACCTGATTGATCGCCTTGCCGAGCCTGTCGAGAAAGCCCTTAAAGATGCAGACCTCAAAGCGGGCGACGTCAATGAAATCGTCCTTGTTGGCGGTATGACACGTATGCCAGCCGTCGTCGAAAAGGTGAAGCAGATATTCGGCAAAGATCCGCTTAAGGGCGTAAACCCTGACGAAGTCGTAGCGGTTGGCGCTGCGATCCAAGGTGGCGTGCTACAGGGCGATGTCAAAGACGTACTGCTTCTTGACGTCACTCCTTTGTCGCTCGGTATCGAAACCATGGGTGGCGTCTCGACGAAATTGATCGAGCGCAATACGACGATCCCTACCAGTAAATCAGAGACATTCAGTACCGCTGCCGATAACCAGCCGCAGGTAGAAATCCATGTGCTGCAAGGTGAGCGCGAGATGGCCTCTGATAACAAGTCGCTTGGCCGCTTCATCCTTGACGGTATTGCGCCATCTCCACGTGGCGTGCCGCAGATCGAAGTCACCTTCAACCTTGATGCCAACGGTATCTTAAACGTGACCGCGAAAGACAAAGGTACGGGCAAAGAGCAATCGATTACCATCCAGGACTCTGGCAACATGAGCAAGGAAGACATAGAGAAGGCGCAAAAGGAAGCCGAAGCGCACGCTGACGAAGACAAGAAAAAGCGTGAGGCCGTCGATGCGCGCAACCAGCTGGAGAATACCATTTACCAGGCTGAGAAGATGCCCGATGAGTTCAAGGATAAGATTTCCGAGGAAGATAGCAAGGCTATCAAAGAAGCCGTCGAGGAAGCAAAGAAAGTCAAAGACAATGCCGACGCTTCAAAGGATGAACTCGAAGCGGCTGTAAAAGATCTTAATGACAAGATCATGCCTATCGGTGCCAAGATGTACGAAGCCGCAGCTAAGGAAGACGCACCTGCTTCTGAGGACGGCGACAAGAAGTCAGACAAAGACGAGCCCGTTGAAGGCGAAGTCGTCGACGACGAAAAGAAAAAATAAGAGCAATATATAAAAACTGCCGCACTCGCGGCAGTTTTTATATAAATGAAGAGTCTTTACTCTGATTCAAGCTCGAGGAAAAGAGCAACCCATACCATGCCAGGGTCTGCCATGTAGAACGGTGCCTTGTACCACGATCCGTCATGATTTGTCAGTTCAGGGTAGGTGCCAAGTTTTTCGATTAGCTCTGAGAACCGATCATACTGTGCTTTGTATTCCGGACGTTTATAGCGCTTAAGAATATGCAGGTAGAACGTGGCGTGCCATGTCCACAGCGTGGTACCCGTGTACTGCGGCATAACGCGGTTGTTCATAGTTGGGCGGTAGTGGAACTTCTCTGAGTGCTCGCCGTATTGCAATGGGTACGGTTTGTTAAGTTTACGGTCATTGATGTAGTCCATCGTCTTTGTGACCATCTCAGGATCAGTAATGATGTCATGGAAAAACGGCATAAGCGCTGATTCGGAGCTGTAGACGTTCGTGACGCGGTCGGCTTTGAAGAACTTCCCGTTCCAATAGTGATCCTTCAGGATTTTCTGATATGTTTCGACCGGGAAAGGAAAATTCAGCCCGAGCTCTTTTGCGCAGACACTAAGCCTGCCGATCATCGCGATGGCATAGGCACTGCGGTCGTAGTTGACCGCGTCGCGCAGTTCGGCGAAACGGACGCCTTTCTTCAAATCACCATCACCGGTAAGGTATGTATTTATGTAGTTCGCGAGCCGTTCGTTCAAGAATATTCTTTCAATCGGACGCAGCTCGTAGTCGCAGACAACCAAGCTGTGGAGCAGCCACGGCATGGCGTCGACACTTTTTTTCGCCGGAGCGTTGAAGGCGTTGCCCTTGACATCGATGCATTGGGTCACATGATTCGATTTCATATAGTGCAGTAGTGCCCAGTTCAATGAGCGTTGCACCCGGTCCTTGTGCCCTAGCTGCGTCAGGCTATTTGATACTGTGCCGAAATCACGCATCCAGAAGAAGTCATAGTGTCCCAGGCTGGTGCGGTAGAATTCACCTTGCCATACGCGGTCAAGTATCTGCTGGCCTATCTGGCGTGCGTCGCCGTCGAAACGCTGAATTTTACCGAAATAGCGGTTGACGATTTGTCTGTAGAGTGCACGAAGGGTACCAAGTATGGCGCCTGTGCGCCTGATGAGTAGTTCCATTGCTTGCAGTATATCCCGAAGCGTAAACAATTTCTAGTTTTTGTAATCTTTTTTACTGTTTATAAATGGCGGTCACGCTAGACTGAGCACACAACGTAATCATAAGGAGAAAAATATGGCAGTAACTCATGCGGACGGCGTTCAGGAAGTCAGGGAAGTAGACCATAGAACAGTTGGTCCATCGGTGTTCATCGCGCGTTTGGTTTGGTTTATTTTCGGTGTCATCATCGCGTTTATCGCGCTCCGATTCGTACTCCTCCTCCTCGCTGCCAACCAAGGAAACGGGTTCGTTGATTTCGTCTATGGGGTGAGCGGATTCTTCGTCGCTCCCTTCTACGGCATCTTCGGCAATACGCCACAACTAGGATCATCCGTTCTTGATGTCAGTTCGGTCGTAGCGATGTTCGTCTATGTGCTTGTCGCCTGGGCGATCGTCTCGCTTGCGACGATCGGCTCACGCAATCGCACGGAAGTCTAGATTGCACTCACAGCGGTCATATTGCTATGCTTAAACCGTGATAGCGCGCACCCATGACCTCGCAGCGATAACCGGCTTACTCGTAGTGGTGATAATCATGTCACCACTGCCCCCCATGAGCCTGGCAACGATGATCGCTGCTTTCATAGCGAATCAGCTCGGTGGCATTGCGCCCGATATCGATCAACCGACGGCCCCTTTTTGGCGTAATTTGCCAATCGGTGGTTTTTTCGGAAGGTTTTTCGGACGAATGCTTGGTGGCCACCGGTTTCTGACCCATTCGATTCTGGGTCTTCTTTTGATGGGTTTTCTCGTCCATTGGTTCTTGACCTTTATCCACCCGCTGTTCCCTAAGGTGGATATCGATATCGTCTGGTGGGCATTCATTATCGGCATGGTCAGCCACCTCATCATGGACAGTTTCACGAAAGAGGGTGTGCCATGGCTTCTGCCAGTTCCGGTAAAGTTCGGCTTTCCTCCGCTTCGCAAACTTCGTATTACAACCGGCAAAGGTATCGAAAACTTCATCATTTTTCCACTACTCATTATTATTTTCATCGCGTTGATCGGCGTGAATTATCAGAGTTTTTATGATCTGCTCAACACCCGCATCACAAGCTAAAGGTATTTACGGTATATTATGATGCGAGCTTCAGTGATCGCATGATAGCCATGTGTGCTGGGTTGGCGATATCGAGCTTTCCAAGGTCACCAGTAAAGATGATGTCCGGGTTCTTTTCGGCTAACTGCCAGCACTTTATATTGCCTTCCAGATAAATTGAGTCTTTCATATACGCCCCTCCGGTGCCGTCGGTACCCTTCATGACGCGAACGGCAAGCTGCCATGCCTCATTTCGTGCAAACGCCTCGTTGTTGGTGGCGCGCGGCGCGCGTCGTTCCCGCCAAAAAAGATAGAGCGTGTAGAGTGTATGGTACAAACGCGCGAAATCGTAAGCACTTCCATGACTACCGCTTGCCAGGCTGACGGACAGGTGCAGTAGGGCGATGTACTCCCACGCGAATTGCTGCAGAAATGTCCGTTCGTTTTCGTAGATGATTTGTTCGCGCAGAAACGCCCTACCTTCATCGGTCTTTTCGTAACCGGCGAGTCCGATCGACAGCAGCTTCAGGGGTTGTCGTCGTCCGTATTCATACTCAAGCACATGGCTACCTATTTCATGGCAGACGATACCCGTGAACTCATCGCGGTCCAAGCGGTAACCGTCGGGCCGAACGACTTCTTTGCGACTTGGAAAAACTGCCCATATATTGTTGTCAGAAGGTGCCATCGTGAAGTCGGAGCCGATGTTGCTTAGCATGCGTTGGCATATTTCATCACCGAGCGTATGGTCGATGAACGGTTCTTGCGGCATGCCTTCGATGCCAAACAGCGTGTCGTAGTAGCCACCCGGTTTGCGATGGGCTTCACGTACGGTACGGAACAGCGGCTCAGACGGTATGAGCATCTGATGGTTATCGTGAAGGTCAGGGATGACCTTTAAAACGTCCTCGCCAAGTTTCGCCAAATGCGTGTCAGCTGATTCGAGTGTATTTTCTGCATCATGGCGGATCCAGTGACAAACGGCTTTGAACACGTTTTCATCCGGCCGCTCATACAATCTATCATTCATCTGACTAAACAGCGTACCGTCACCAACCGTACCAGCAATCATGACTGCGGCGTTCGCATCGATGCGGTCGATAGAGGCAATGTATGCATCACGGACGAGTTCATTGGGCTCATCATTTGTTACGTCTTGCTTCATTCGCGCAAGCTCTTCACGGGCGGTTTGTAGTATGTGTACATCGGCACGGTCGGCATAGAGACTGACGTTCTTTTTATAATCACTCATCTCAAAATCACGCAGCCTGATATCGAGCGTATCGACGGATGGCAGTAGCAGCTCGTACGTTTCGCCGATACGGTCGCTGATTGCATGCAACCGGTCGAACCATAGTTCATCAACCGCATCCATCAGCGATATTCCGGATTTTCAAAACCGAAGCGAGCCCCGTTATCCCACTCACTTCTTTGATTGCCGTGCGCAGGCAGTCCGCCCGCATCTTTGAGCAGTTTTGCCATATGCATGAGATTCCATGTCATGAACGTCGTGTTGCGGTTCGTGAAATCGTTGTCAAACCCAACTCTCTTACCATCGACTTCATCGCCGTAGCTTGCGCCTGGGCCGATCTCGCCGAGCCATCCGGCATCGGCTTGAGGAGGTATGGTATAGCCGATATGCTGGAGGCTGTAGAGGATATTCATGGCACAGTGCTTGGCGCCGTCTTCGTTGCCCGTGACAAGCGCGCCGCCAACCTTTCCGTAGCTGAAATATTGGCCTTTTTCGTTCTGATCACTGGAATTGCCATAGATTCGTTCGATGATCTTTTTCGTCACACTACTGTTGTCGCCAAGCCAGATCGGACCAGCGATAACAATAATGTCAGATGATCGTACCTTTTCGTAGATCGCCGGCCATTCGTCGGTATCCCAGCCGTGTTCACGCATGTCAGGGTAGACTCCCGTCGCGATATCGTGGTCCACGGCGCGTATGGTTTCAGTCTGGACGCCGTTTTTTTCCATGATATTTTTGCTGGTTGAGATGAGGAAATCGGTGTGACTCGTCGCAGGCGATTTCGTCAGTGTGCAGTTGAAAAACAATGCTTTCAGGCCACTGAAATCCATAGTGTTGTCAGTCATTATCGTGCCTCCGCTTACTATCTTATGATAGCATTTTGCAGACGAGGCTGCAGGCGCAATGACCGCAAAGGAGCGGTGACGAGCCTATAGACGAAGTATGCGATTGATGCAGGAAACAGGAGTAAATAGATCGCTTTTAATCTGAGCGGAGCATAGGGGTATCGAATTACTGACCAGGCTGCCCACAGGCTGAATGCCCCAAGATAGAGAAGCAGTAGCTCCGGACGTGCCATCATCAGTGCGGTGTAAATCGCATAAGAAAAGAGGATGAGGTTTACTACATGAAAGGCACGCTTGGCGGTAGACACTACAACGGATTCATGGCTATGAGAAGACGAACAGAGGGTCGGGAAAGGCGATGAGGTAGTACCGATACCGAAGCCGTTTCGCATCGCTGCTATAGGTGCGGACAGCATGACGCGGTAATGGCTGAAAAGCTCACCGACTGACGATGCCGGCTGCGAAATCATAACGAGCAGTTCAACGGATGGTAAGTCCGCACTGCTATTTAGTTGCATGACGGCTTCTTTGAGGCTTCCGTGAGGTAAGGCTGAGTGCGGTGGTACGCGCAGTATTAAGCCATGGCCGCTCTTTTCTTCGCCGGAAATGAATTTGATCTTCCGATAGCCGTTTTTTCTGATATCGTGCAAGTTCTGATCGGAAGATATTCCGTTCCTGGGCACCCAAATGGTCGGCCGGTTGCGCCATTTCTTGGCATACGGATGAAGCTTTGCTGCGCGCACTGTGCGCACTGATCTGATGTCGTGAAGCGCCATGCCGGTGATGAGAGTTATAAGGACGAACATAGAGACAATGCCAAATATGATGATCATTACTGTCGTCATGACGATACCCCTTGGAGTGTGAACGTAAACATCGTGCGCCATTCGTTGAAAATGCCGGTACATGTCTGAACGATCAGGCGCGGTCTACCGCTTACCGTGTCATCGAACACGGACGTGTCATCCGGCTGAAAGTCACCGATACTTTCGAGTGCGTACGTAAAAACATGCCCGTTGTCTGTATATATGCGCGCCGTCGTGCCAAGTGGAGGGTGGGTGGTGCCGATTTTGCCAAACACGGCATCGGTACCATGCCCATATATAAAGGTCGTGCCACCGTAATCATTCGCGGGTGCTGTCATCGTCGCGAACTGGGCGTTCGTGTCACTGAGAGTCCATGAGCCGTCATTCGCATTGTACGTGCCTTCGTCAACGGGTAGGTCTATGCCGGCTGATTCGATGACGATTCGTACGGGTTTGCCGGTAATGACTTTGGGCGGCAGTTCGACGGGTTTTTGCTGTATAACGACTTTTTGTTGATGGGCCCAGACGGGTGTTCCAAACAAATGGGACGAGTAGAGGAGTCCCCCAATCGTCCCAAATGTCAGGATATACAGTGCACCGATGCTGCTGATAAATCGAATCTTTTGCAGCATGGTTCGGTAACCTATTTCGCGCTGAAGCGGCGGTATGCAGCGACTGCTACGCGTGAACCAGCGACGATAGCCGCAGCGGCAACGAGGCTACTCATGACAATCGCAAGCGTTGAATTGCCGGCCGTGTATGGCAGTGCTGCTGGTTTTTCGGCTGCAGGAGTGACGGCACCTTTGCCAGGTGTTTCAGGCGTCACTGGTGCGGCTGGTGTGGTTGCTGGGCCACAAACCGTAGACAGGTTAGTTGTAGTTTGGTTGTCATTAACGACATTACCGGTTACTGCAGCGCCAGCATTGGTATTAAAGTCAACAGTTGCCGTACCGGTAGTGCCGTTTTGGTTAGTGTAATTTAGCACCAAGACATTGTTTGTGCATGTATACGTAATGTTGGTAACGTCGTCACAGTTAACGGTGTTGTTGCTGCCTTCACCCGTTCCAGTGATTGAAATGTTAGAACATGTTGCTGCACTTGCCGTTTCGCTTGTAAGCGCGACGGTCCCAACGAACGCAAAGCCTACAGCTAGTGCGGTCAGGCTTGTTAATACTTTCTTCATCTATACCCTCCTCCGGTTTTTAAGATATACCCTGTTTATATATCAATGAAATATATATGACAAGCATAATAGTTTATGTTATACATAAGCACTTTGAATCTGTTAATTACTTGAGAATAGGTTGTGTGTAAGATTTTTAACAAATTCATTCTTAAATTGAGACTATGCTTAGAGGGAATCAGCAACATAAGGCGCGTTACAGGGGGTAAATAAATATGCGAGATTATTTGTCACCAGCTAAGAGGGTAGTAGAACGAGTCATGCCTCACCCGGCATCAATCAGGGCTTTCGTCTACAAAAAACGCGCCATTGTCTTCATTATGACAGCTACTTTCGTTGTCATAACTACACTCGGTTTTGTCACCGTACGTGCCATGACCACTACCGATAACAAGAGCGAACAGAACGTCGTCAAAGAAGAAGGTAAGACTTCAACGCTTTCAACGACAACGACGAATTCCTCGACGCCGCCGGAATCAACCCAACCATCAAAGGAGTCTACAACTATGACGACACCATCAAACTCATCGGAATCAAAGACCGAAGTCACAATCAATAACGAGCACGTTGCCGTCCCCGAAAACGGATCGGTCCAGCGAACGGTCACAAACGACAACGGAACGACTCATATAAATGTGTCGACAAACTCCGATTCAGAAGGCAGCAGCTACTCAAGCAGCTTTTCGAGCAACAGTACGAACATGAATACGACGATGAACTCGACGTCGCAGAGTATTAACATTACGACGCAGTAATGTCATGCGGTGGTCGTTCGACCACAGGAGATACCAAAATCTTCTGTGGTCGGGCGAACACCCGAGACACAATCAACCTAATCATTAAACTCATAAGGAGGGGCAAAATGAAAATACGAAAAACAGCAGGTGCAGTAGTGACGTCACTCGGTCTGGTTGTTGGACTTAGCGGATTCGCCGGAGCTACCACAGGTACGATCGGTAACACTGGTCCATCTTCTAACAACCAAATCCAGGCGAACAGCCAGCAGAACGCGAATTTGTTGAACAACAACCAGCTTAATGCGACTACTTCGAACGGCCAAGGTGCTGCGACTGGAAGTGCGAACGTCTCTGGCAACACCACAGGTGGTGGAGCTCAGACCGGTGCTGCTATGAACAGCAACAGCACGAACGTTTCAGCTTCTGTCAGCAACGCTAGCTCCGCTGGTGCTTGGGCTGCCATGGGTGCGGGTGCTGGTTCACACAGCGCGAGCATCAACACGACTGGTCCTAACTCAAACAACCAGGTCCAGTTTAACAACACAAGCAACCTGAACGTCGTTAACAACAACAACGTTTCTGTTAACACTGTTAACACTCAGACTGCAAGCAGCGGTAGCGCCAACGTTTCTGGCAACACTACTGGCGGCTCAGCTGTCACTGGCAACGCGTCTAACACGAACTCTTCAACGACAACGTTGAGCGTTTCTAACTAATCTTACCCAGATAGTCAGATTGTCATAAAGGGGGAGGGCAGCACGCCCGAGCTGCTCTCCCCGCCAAGAGATACCACTAGCCATTATCTACTAAGAAGGAGGGGGATATGCAGAAATTGAAGCGTATTATGCGCAAGGGGTTCCTATACGTCGCAGCACTCGTACTTATCGGTTCTCCCTCGATCGCAGTTCACGCAGAGGACGAAACCTATTATTACGACGAGACATCCGGCCGATGGAACACAAGCAAGTGGACGTATGATCCCGCTACGAATACGTACAAGCCAACCATAGCGGCAAGTACGCCGCCTCCAGCACCTGAGCAATCTACGGAAACGAACGATGCGGAAGAGCCCGCATCCGGGGATAGCTCGGCTGCTGACACGACGACCACTACCGGTCCGTCAAGCAACAATGAGACCAACGAAGAAACCACCGCGAACTCCAATACAACCATCAACGGTGATAAAAAGATTACGAACGACCTTGATTCTGACGCGACTACAGGCAACGCAGGCGTGACTCAGAATACCAACGGTGGTAACGCCCAGACCGGCAAAGCATCCGCGGATGCAACGATCGTCAACAGCGTCCACTCATCGGTGGGTAGCGGTGAAAACTCAGGCGTCGCACACTTTACTATAGATTTGTACGGTGACGTTTACGGCGACATTGTTATCGGCCCTGACGCGACGAAGAACGCGACGAAAACGACGAATATCGATAGCAAGACCAACGTCAACAACAACGATTCGATCACGAACAATGTCGATCTCTCAGTGCAAAGCGGTGACGCGAATGTCAAAGGTAATACGATAGCAGGTAGCGCGCAAAGTGGTGACGCTGACGCGGTTGTCAACCTACTCAACCTTGTGAACACCGTGATCGCGGCCAACAAGTCATTCGTTGGCACGATCAACATCCACGGCAATATGCATGGCGATATACTGATGTCTCCGGAGTTCATTCCTCAGCTTCTCGCAAGCAACGGTAACTCCACCTCCGAAAACACACTCAACTTGCCACTCAGCACCAATATCAATGACGACACGACGATTGTTAACAATATCAACCTTGATGCGACGAGCGGCACCGCGACCGTCAAAGACAATACGTCTGCCGGTACGGCA
>CAZGAP010000017.1:0-270 GCA_964523935.1 uncultured Candidatus Saccharibacteria bacterium | reverse complement strand
ACAGGTGAGGCGCAAACGAACCTTCAGATCCTTAATCTCACTAACCGTGAAGTTGACGCCGAAGACGCGTTGCTCGTATTCGTGAATGTCAAAGGCAAATGGGTCGGTATGCTTCTCGATGCTCCCGGCGCGACGGCAGCGGCATACGGTAGTGGTGTGACGAAGAACTCGACAACGCTCGCCGATACCGTAAACGTCAATAATAAGACGGCGATTACCAACAATGTAAACGTAACCGCAGTCTCTGGTGATGCGAACGTCGAAAGCAAC
>CAZGAP010000016.1:0-19000 GCA_964523935.1 uncultured Candidatus Saccharibacteria bacterium | reverse complement strand
TCGCGAGTGTATACCATGAATTCAAAACGCTCGATGAGTTCGAAACTATTCTCGCTTCACGAAGGAAGACGAAAAAGTGAGCACGATGATTTTTTATCGTGAGAGAAGTGAACACGCACATGACGTCGAGGCGTATCTTCATGACTTTGAGCAGCAGACTTCACGGACGATCGAAGTCGTCGACCCTGACAGCCCGCGCGGGACTGATTTGTGTAGGATTTATGACATCGTTGAATTTCCGACGGTCCTTACGACAACCGAAGACGGCCAGATGCGTAATATGTGGAGAGGGTTGCCGCTCCCAACCATAAACGAGGTGAGTTACTATGCTTAAAAAGTTGTTTGGCCGCAGTAAAGGCGTAAGAGAGGATTCGTCAAAGTACATCTTTGGTACGATGCTCGCATTCGGCATTACCGGTCTTATCGCCAGCTTCATATTATCGGTTGAGGAATTCCATCTGCTAAAGAATCCAGATGCCATACTCAGCTGCAGCTTCAACCTGGTGCTTAACTGTGCCGCGGTTATGAAAACATGGCAGGCGACGGCATTCGGTTTTCCTAATATGCTTATCGGTCTCATGGGGTTCCCGATGGTGATCATGATCGCTCTGCTCGGACTCTCACGGGTGCGGTTTCCCCGATGGTTCCTTATCGGTGCAGAGATAGGCATCGTCTTTTGGACGCTATTCGCATACTGGCTATTCTTCAATAGCGTCTATGTCATCGAGGTCTTATGCCCGTGGTGTCTGGTGGTGACGGTCAGCATGACTATCCTGTCGGCGTCCATCACGAGATACAACCTCTTGAACGACACTTTTCAGCTTTCCAAGAAAGCGCATAAAAAAGTTGCGCAGGCGCTTGCAAAGGATTACGACAAGGTAATTGTCGCGGGTTGGATCTTCCTGCTGGTCGCTTTGGTCATACTCAAATTCGGCGATGCCTTGGTGGCATAGATGTCGCCACTCATAGCGGATTTCTATTTTAGCTTCATTGCTTCGCTTATATTGATGACGGCTGCGTTCATGATCGCCCACAAGAAGCAGCGATACGATTTGATCGATATAGCATGGGGAGTGGCTTTTGTCGTTTTGGCACTCGTTACCTATGTGAGTGGTGGGGTCGTGAATGTTGCTTCCGCTCAAACTATCGCGCTGGTACTTGTGATGCTATGGGGATTCAGATTAGCGTTTCATATATACCGTCGCTGGAGACGATCTGACAAAGAGGACAAGCGCTACGACAGGCTGCGCCAAGAGTACGCTCGGAAGACGGGAGGAGTTGCGGTGAATATGTACCTAAGAGTGTATGTCGTCCAAGCGCTGCTTGCCGTCATGGTCGCGTCACCGGTCATTGTTCTTAATAGCTCCGATTCGCAGTCAATCGGGTGGTCGGTTGTCGTCGGCTTGATCTTATGGAGTGTCGGATTCTATTTCGAAACGGTTGGCGATTGGCAGCTTTCGCGCTTTCTCCAGTCAACCAAAGCGAGCCACGAATTGATGACATCAGGTCTATGGAGATATACCCGGCACCCTAATTACTTCGGTGAAGTGACGCAGTGGTGGGGTTTGTTCATTATCGCGACATCCGTGTCTTATTGGTGGGTGTCGATCATCGGCCCGATTGTCGTCACTATTCTGATACTATTCGTGTCTGGTGTGCCACTGACCGAGAAACACTTCGAGGGGCGCCCAGGGTGGGCGGCATACAGACGACGTACGAGCAAATTCTTGCCATTGCCCCCTAAAAAAGGGTAAAATAGCAGAGTACATCCATTCGAGTGGCTATCACCCACGAGGAGCGGGAAGAAATCCGATACGGAAATTAGACCCCGACGTCCGCGGCACGTCAGACCGCATAAACGAAGCGCTGAAAGAAACACTTCTTTTGGAAGTCAGATGGTACCTCCCGCATATGGGATCTGACAGACAAAAGAAGTGTTTTTTAAAAGGAGTAATTATGAAATTCAAATCAGGAACCCGCAGACGGGCAATCGAATACGAAAAAGCCCTCGTAGAGTATTGGAAGGATAACAAGACGTTCGAAAAATCCGTCGAACAGCGACCAGAGGCTGACTCATACGTGTTTTATGACGGGCCACCATTTATCACCGGCGTACCGCACCATGGGACACTCCTCAGCTCGATCATCAAAGACGCCGTCCCACGTTATTGGACGATGAAGGGAAAGCGCGTCGAACGCGTATGGGGGTGGGATAGCCACGGTCTGCCGGCAGAAAACTTCGTGGAGAAGCAGCTCGGTATTACCGATCGTCGCGATATAGGGACCAAAGTAAGTCTTGAAGAATATATCACCAAGGCCCGCGAATCAATGGTAGCAAACAGTGCGACCTGGGAGAACGTCATCGATCGTGTCGGTCGCTGGGTGGATTTCAAGGGTGCGTATAAAACCATGGACAAAGAGTACATGGAGAGCGTGTGGTGGGCATTCAAGACACTGTACGATAAAGGCAAGATTTACGAAGGTGAAAAGGTGCTCATGTACGACACCAAATTCGCGACGCCCGTTTCGAAAAACGAGGTGACGATGGATAACGATGCGTATCAGACCGTTACCGACCCGAGCGTCTATGTGAAGTTCAAACTCAAGAATGGCAGCACGCTTTTGGCCTGGACGACGACGCCGTGGACCCTACCGGCAAATACCGCACTGGCCGTCAATCCGGAACTTGAATACTCCGAAGTGAAGGTGGGGGATGAACGGTTTATTTTAGCCAAGGCGCTGATAGAAAAAGTGATAACCGATGACAAACACAAGCCGCTCGACTACGAGGTTATTCGCGAATTCAAGGGTGAAGAGCTTGTCGGGAATGAATACGAACCCTTGATTGCTGTGCCGGAGGGCATGGCAGTAACTCCGGTGAATCGTTGGCAGAGTGGCGGTGGTGTCGCAAGCGTTGCAGGCGGCAATTACCGCGTATGGGCGGCTGATTATGTTACCGCGGAGAATGGTACGGGTATCGTACACACGGCACCGTCATATGGCGAGGATGACTTTGAGCTTGCGAAGGCGAATAACTTTGATATGTTCCATGCCCTTGATGATAACGGCATCTACTATGAGCCGCTCGCCAAGCAGCTTTATGCGCTGATGCCCTGGAAAGACGCATCCGAACCGCTTGAAGTATGGAGCAGTAACAAGGATATCGCAAAGGCACTTCAAAAGGCCGGCATTGTCTGGAAAATCGATTACATCCAGCACGAATACCCGTTCAATCCGCGCAGTAAGCAGCGCATCATGTACCGCGCGATCCCGTCATGGTTTTATGATGTCGCAGGACAAAAGGAAGAAATGTTCGCACGGAACACTGAAGGTATCAATTGGTTCCCCGAGCACCTGAAGCACGGCCGTTTCGAGAAAAACATCGAACAGGCACCGGACTGGAACCTGTCGCGCGACCGTTTCTGGGCGACCGGCCTTCCCGTATGGAAGGGCACTGATGTAGAGGGCAATGAGCATGTAAAAGTCGTCGGTAGCTACGCCGAACTCAAGGAGCTCAGCGGAGTGGAACTCGAAGACTATCATCGCCCTCGGGTCGATGCTATCGAATTCGATATCGACGGCGTTCACTACAAGCGCATCGACAAGGTTCTTGACGGCTGGTTCGAAAGCGGCAGCATGCCGTTCGCGCAGTTCCATTATCCGTTCGAAAACAAAGAGAAGTTCGAAGCGAGCTTCCCTGGAGACTTCATCGCGGAGTATATCGGCCAGGTCCGCGCGTGGTTTTACTACTTACATACGGTCAACGTCGGCCTGTTCGGCAAAGCGCCATTCAAAAATGTCATAACCACCGGTACTCTTGCTGGCAATGACGGCCGCAAGATGAGCAAAAGTCTCGGCAACTACACCGACCCGAACGAACTGATGGACAAGTTCAGCGCCGACAGTTTGCGTTTCTTGCTGCTATCGAGTCCACTGCTCAGTGGTGAGGATTTCAGCCTTCAGGACAAAGATGTCGGCGACGTGGCCCGCAAGCTCAGTATGATATGGAACATGTATGACTTCTTTACGATGTACGCGGAAGTCGACGGATGGGAATTCGATCCGAAGAAGCCGTTCAGCCTCAACCCGGCTGATCTGGAGAACCCGCTCGACAAGTGGATTGTATCGCGCGTCCACCAGTTGAACGAACATCTGACGAAACATATGGATGATTACAACTTGCCGCTCGCTTTATCAGAAGTCTTACCGTTTATCGAAGACGCGTCAAACTGGTACGTCCGACGCAGCCGTCGACGCTTCTGGAAGAGCGAAGACGATACCGATAAGAACAATGCCTACCGCACGCTCCATTACGTCCTCATGAAACTTGCAGTGCTGCTTGCACCGTTCACGCCGTTTCTTGCCGAGGAGCTCTACCAGAAGTTAGGTGGCGGGCATGAATCAGTGCACCTCCTTGACTGGCCGACTGATTATAGCGTTGACGAGCTTGAGCTAAAGAAAATGTTTATTATTCGTGATGCGGTAAACGGCGCATTGTCAAAGCGTGCCACGCTTGGAATCAAGATTCGCCAGCCGCTTCAGAGCTTGACTCTTACACTAGAAGGTACATTCAGGAAGCTAGATTTCACTGATGATTACGTTGAAATTTTAAAAGAAGAAATCAACGTAAAAGAGGTTAGTGTCGTCAAATCTAAAGTTGAGCTAATGGGCGTTGAAGGATTGGCGACCGTTGAGCTTGATTCGAATATCACTACCGAGCTCAAGCGCGAAGGTCTGATGCGCGAAGTGATACGTCATGTCCAGGCAGCGCGAAAAGACGCGGGATTGAATGTCGATGACAGGATCAAGCTGAGTCTGTCCGCGGAGGGAGACCCGGGGGAAGCCGTACGTGAGCACAGCGATACGATCGCGAATGAAACGTTGGCGACGGCCGTCAAGGACGAGAAATACGCATACGAAACAGCGGTCTCCATAGAAGGCGTGGACCTTCGCATCTCTTTGCAAAAAGACTCATAGTAGTGTGATATATCTCATATCGCTCTTCCGACGTCCGCGATAAGATACGTACTACAAGGAGGATGATTAATATGCCATATAGCAAGACCTCGGAGCTCCCGGCAAGCGTGAAAAGCGTACTGCCATCGCATGCCCAGGACATTTACAAGGAAGCGTTCAATAGCGCCTACGATGAATACAAAGATTCGAGTCAGCGTCGCGGCACAACGGGTCGCGAAGAAGTAGCGCACAGAGTCGCCTGGAAAGCTGTCAAAAGCAAGTACCACAAGGGCGACGACAGCAAGTGGCATCCGAATTAAATCTTGATTTTCTCAGTGGTCCGGCAAGCGAGGTAGCGCCCCGCTTGCTTGGGTGTGTCCTGGAGCGCGAGCTCGATGGCCGAACGGTTACCGTCAAAATCGTCGAAACCGAAGCGTACGATCAGACCGACGTCGCCAGTCATAGCTACAAAGGCAGGACGCGGCGCACGGAAGTGATGTTCGGACACTATGGTCACCTGTATGTTTATTTCACGTACGGCATGCATTTTTGTTGCAACGTCGTTACTGGCACAGAGGGCCACGGGGCGGCCGTGCTCATCCGTGCGGTCGAGCCGATCGAAGGCAAAGAGCTCATTCAACGGCACCGCGGCAAGACGGGTATCGACGCGACGAACGGGCCTGCGAAGCTCTGCCAGGCGCTCGCGATCGATAAAGACCTCGATGGTCACGATCTTCGGTCCGAGCCGCTACGGCTAATTCCACGACCCGCACTTGCGGACGGAGACATTGTGCAAGCGACGCGCATCGGTATAAGTCGTGGGAAGGATGTGCCGTGGCGTTTCTATATAAAAGACAACCCTTTCGTTTCCAAGCCGTAGCTGCTGTGACAAATTTCACGGCATAAGCTAGCGGCGAAACGTATGCTGGTAGGGTAATTATACGGAGGGAGACATATGCCACAATACGATCAGTACGCAATGCAGGACCCGATAAGCCAGTACCCGAAAGTCAATGCCGATGGCAGCTTGCAGCCGGAGCCAGGGCTTGATACGGAAACGCGACCAAAGGCGGATCACGGTGAAGAAACGTACCGTGGCTTAGGACGCCTGAAAGGCCGCAAGGCACTCATCACGGGCGGGGATTCCGGAATCGGAGCCGCCGTGGCAATCGCGTATGCCCGCGAAGGCGCCGACGTAGTCTTGAATTATTTACCCGAGGAGCAAGAAGACGCCGATCATATCATCGCTCAGATCAAAGAGGCCGGCCGGAAAGCCGTCGGGATCCCAGGCGACATCAAAGACGAGAATTTCTGTAAAGAACTTGTCGAGAAAGCCGTCAGCGAACTGGGCTCGATCGATATACTCGTCAACAATGCAGGCAAGCAAGTGTTTGTCGGTGAACTTGAGGAATTGACGAGCGAGCAGTTCCAGCAGACATTCCAGACCAATGTGTTCGCGATGTTCTGGATTACCAAAGCCGCCGTCCCGCACATGCCCGCGGGCGCGAGCATCATCAATACGACATCTATCCAATCCTACCAACCGTCACCGGGACTTCTTGATTACGCATCGACGAAGGGTGCGATCACGTCGTTTACGAAGAGTCTCGCCAAGATGCTCGCCGAAAAGGGGATACGCGTCAACGCAGTCGCTCCCGGTCCGATCTGGACGCCGCTCCAGCCGAGCCATGGCCAACCACCGGAAAAGCTGAAGGAATTCGGCCAGAATACGCCGCTTGGCCGACCAGGGCAGCCGGCTGAGCTGGCACCAGCGTACGTTTTCCTTGCCAGCCAGGAATCGAGCTACATCACGGCTGAGGTTATCGGTGTGACAGGCGGACAGCACTTGCCTTAGGTGGCCAGCGTCACGAGTATGAACGCGAAGGCGAACCCGTAAAACGCATCGAACATCCACCCGTACGGGCGTTCACCCCATTGGATCCATTCAGCCCATCCGAGGAATGTGTCGATCCATTTGCTGCCACGGTGGTAAGCGAGCCAAAAAAAGTCTGGCAACGCTCCGAAAAAGGCGCCGACCATGATGAGAAACCACTTGTCTGGAAAGAGGAGGAGTGCGAGCGAGAGGGCGGCAATGCAAAGTAGCGCATCGGCGACGAGGAGCAGTTTGAATGATTTCGTGTACGGGTAGACGCTCGTGCTATTGCCGAAGTGAGGAAAAAGGTCGAGTATAAAGTGCGAACCGAAGGCCGCGAGCGGCACCATCGGTGCGGGCGTAATGACCGCGATGAGCGATCCTGCGAGCACATGATTGAAACCTAACATACCATCAGTGTAGCAGAATTGACATTTCATAAAACTTATGCTATTATGAAAATATAACCATTCAAAACAAACATATGAGTATATTTCACCGAACAATCACATTCAGCCAACACGACCCGCTCGCTGATGGCCTTGGCGACCAGATCGCCGCGGAGCAGTCCGAGAGCGATCGGATCGATCTACGCGACGAAGACGGCCAGCAGCTTGCTGATTTTTGGTCTGGGGTCACTAAGAATCTCAAAAAAGATCCTGATTGGTTCGATTTCGATAACGAATAAAATGCTATCATTAATATAGTGAACGAACTAAGCGATCAAGAATTCGACAGACTCATTACCAAGGCTATGGACGAGCTTCCTCAGGAATATATCCGTGGCCTCGATAACGTCGCGATCGTCATGGCGGATGAGCCTACCGAGGAGCAGTCAGTTAAGATGAGGCTCCGCGAAGAAGGGAAGATCCTTCTTGGGCTGTACGAAGGCATTCCGTTAACGCAGCGCGGTGCCGGGTATACGTTCGTGCTGCCCGACAAGATCACGCTCTTCAAGCACTCGATTCTTCATGTCGTGCGAAACGAGGAAGAACTGTTCGAGCAGATCAAGCGGACGCTCTGGCATGAGATTGCACACTACTACGGTCTTGACCATGGACGAATCCATGAGCTTGAAAACTCATAGTTGAGAGCAGGTGACAGCTACAGGCATTAGTAAGTTTGCTTTAAGTATGATATAATCACCTCAAATTCTTAAGTGCACGTGGAGTGCTGAACGAGAGGTGACTACAGATGCGAAATTATGTATCAACGATAACGAAACGAGGTACGTTAGCGTTTATGTCGCTCGTACTCGCGTTCAGTACGGTGTTGCCGGTGGCAACGGCGCAGAACGCAGGCGCGGCAACTCCAGAGTACCGACTTGTCGCCCAGCCAACCGCTGTTACTGTCGAAACCGGCAGTGAAGTAACGTCATTTTACGCATACGCGGAATACAGGGTTCAGACCTGTTTCCTGTGGTGGTGTGAGTGGAGTGGTTGGAACGATCTACCGGCTTGGCAAAACACACCGCTGAACGCGGTAGTTAACGGTGGTGCCCAAGTGTCGGCGAACGGTACCAGTTGGGGTGCAAATGCGGTTGCAAGCAACCCACTGCTCGACCAAAAAGTAGACGGTACGTTCAGCGTTAAGTCCGATCTTGTCGGTACTTCAATGATAAACCTCACGGCAACGGTACGAACGATGCTCGGAGGCGTGCAGAACCTTGCGACTTCAGTAAACGTAGAGGCAAAAGATACGACTGCGCCGAATGTGCCAGTTCTATCGGTCAGTGCAGGTGAGACGCCACTTTTCAATGGTGGTTACACAAATAGCTACAACGTGACCGCATCTTGGAACGTACCCGCCGGCAGTCCGGTGAAGTACGATTACAAATACTGGAATAATGTCCCATCAAGCGCATATAACGGCGAAGCGAATGCTTGGGTGAACCCAGGCCTTACGACGACTCAGTACGCGGGCGTGCTCAATCAGGGTGAAGGTACTCACTATATGCAGGTTCGAGCTATCGATGCCGCAGGCAACCCATCTGCATGGTCAAACACGTTCATGATTACGTATGACGTTACTCTCCCGGTTGTTACTATCAAGACCGGAAACGGCAGTGACGATGGCAGCCTAGGAAAAAGCAATACGTTCAGTCGTATCAGCTTCAAGTTGAACGATCCAAATGGCGCGCTAAAGGAAGCCGTTCTCAACGATAGCGTGTACCTCCGCGAAAATGCATGGAACGATCTTAACTGGGTGAACATCAATAAGGCTGATCTAGTCGAAGGTAGCAACACGATTTATGCCGTTGATCGTGCTGGCAACAAAAGCGCTGTTCTGACATTTACTTACGACAAGACAGCTCCTACGATTACCGTTAAAGACAACTACGTCGGCAACGTGGGCGCAAAGATTTTCAGCAACGTCAGCTTTAGTCTGTACGACGCATATAAGGTCGACAAATACGATGTCAACGGTACGGTATCCGACTTCACTGACAACAAATGGAGCGATGCGAACTTCCAGAATATCAAATCAAAGCTAAACCAAGGTGCGAACACATTTACGCTTTACGATATCGCTGGCAACGCTACTACGTACCAATTTACGTACGATAGCGTCGCTCCAACCGCGACTCTGACGTACTCAAACGGCAACGGCGGTAGTCTGACTCAGAACGATGTTACCGTGACGCTTACCGCAAACGAGAACGTCAAAGACATCGCCGGCTGGAATCGAGTAAACGACTCAAACGTATTTACGAAAGTATTCACGGATAACGGTAATTTCAGCGTAACGGTCGTTGATATTGCTGGTAACTCTGTCGTAAAAAACGGTGAAGTAAAACGAATTGATCGTAACGCTCCTACTATTTCGGGCGTTACAAACGGCGCAACGGTGAATACCCCTGTGGTCCTTAGTATCTTCGATCCTAAATACCAGGGTTACGATGGCTATAGCGAAGCAACCGGTCTGAAAGTGAATGGCGTCACCGTTCCTACGACCCCATCTGCTGGAAAGACATATCTGACGACTATCACGGCTGACGGCGACTACACGGTGACTGCGACCGACAAGGCCGGCAATGCCAGTACTATCTCATTCACGATTGATTCCGTGGCCCCAATCGTGACTGTGCAGGATATCGCACCTATCACCATTGGCGATACGGCAAACGTAGCAGGGACCGTAAATGACCCCGCGGTTGATACCGTTGAAATCTTTGTTGATGGTATATCTGTCGGCAACGCAACCGTGAACGCTGGCAGTTTCGACTTCAACCTCGCGAGCCTCACGGTTGGTCCGCATCAGGTAGCCGTAAAAGCGGTAGACATCGCGGGCAATACGGGCACGAGCGCTACGAAGACTGTCACTGTTAACGCAGCACCTGTCATTACTCCTGCGACCATCAGTAATGGTCCTGCGACACTCGTCGCGTCACCCGCCCAGCCTGCTGCGAACGTCGTAGTGATTGATAACAACGCTGAAACGGTGGACGAAAGCGAAGTTCTCGGAGAAAGTACGCAGAACAAAGCTAACGTTGATAGTAAAGAAGTGCTTGCTGCGACCACGGCTCCGGAAGTGAAGGGCGCGAACGACTTCTCACCACTGGGACTGGCATGGTACTGGTGGCTACTCCTCATAGCCGCTCTCGGTGCTGCATGGTGGTTTATCGCCGCATGGCGCCGACGCCAAGCAGAAGAAGCGTAGTATAAAGTACACTCAAAAAAGCGAGAGTTTGACCTCTCGCTTTTTTAATAGGTATAATACGGGTATCGGTAGATACTATGACGAAAAAACAAAAAACCATATATAAGCCAATCCATCATCGAATAACACACCGCGCCAAGCTTGCGGTGCTTCCTCATGCGGCAAATGAGTTCAGGCCACATTTGATTCGATGGTACGGTATCATAGCGATGCTTGTCGTGGTTTCGATCGCCTTTGCTTTTACACATACGCAGCAAGGTGGCGTACTAGGCGTCAAAGCGAACATAACGGCGACAGACCTCCTGAATGATACGAATGCCGAAAGAACGAAGGTGGGTAATGCAGGGCTGAGGTACGACGAGCAACTGTCGAGCGCGGCGTTCCTAAAGGCGCAGGACATGTTCAAGCGTCAATATTGGGCGCATAACGCCCCGGACGGCACGACGCCATGGCAGTGGTTTGGCGAGGCCGGCTACAACTATTCCTATGCCGGAGAGAACCTGGCAAAAAACTTTACGTCCACGGATGCGACCGTTGCCGCATGGATGGCGTCCACGCATCACCGCGAAAACATACTGAATAAAAATTATACCGATGTCGGATTTGCGGTTGTGGATGGTACGCTTGAAGGCAAACCGACAACGCTGGTCGTTGCGCTTTATGGCGCACCGGCTTCGAGTGTGGCTGGCGCATCGGCGTCAACGTTTTCAGCGAGCAGCGGTACGATGGGTATTGTTTCACGGATAGGTTTGTCATTGCAGTCGATGTCGCCGGCACTGCTTGGTTCGATCGTTCTTCTTATCGTTGGCGCGATGACAGCCTTGCTCGCGCATGGATATCGCAAGCAGCTCCCGCGGGGTCTTCGTCGTTCATGGAAATATCACCACGGATTGTACAAGGCGGTCGGTTTGACGACGTTTGCGGTCGTGATCATGACGTTGTATTCCGGCGGGCAAATCTAATATGATAGGAGAAGTATGACGACCGTAACCAAAGCAATTATTCCCGTCGCCGGCTGGGGGACGCGCCGGCTGCCAATCACCAAAGCGATCGACAAGTGCATGTTGCCTGTTGGTAACCGCCCAATCGTCGATTACGTAGTGCGCGACTGCGTCAAGGCGGGCATCAGAGAGATATTCTTCGTGGTAAACAAAGGCAGTACCCAGCTGCAGCAATATTATTCCGACAACGAGTCGCTCAATCAGTTCCTGGAGTACAACCGCAAACACGACCTTATCGAACTTGCGCGGCCACCGCACGATGTTATATTCCATTACATCGAACAGGACTCAAACGACAAATACGGGACGGCGATTCCGGTGTCACTTGTCGTGCCGCACCTGCAAAAAGGTGAGTCCGTGGCAGTGGTCGGCGGGGATGATTTCGTCTATAGCGCGGACGGCTCGTCCGAACTGGCACGATTGATCGCGGCGACGCCCGAAGGTGGCAACTCCATGCTGTCGGCACCGATCGACCCGCAGGAAGTCAGTCGTTATGGAGTCATCGATTTCAACGAAGATACCGGGCTGTTCGCCGGAATCGTCGAGAAGCCACCGGTCGATCAAGCGCCAAGCAACCAGATCAACATCAGTAAATACATTTTGAACTATGACATTTTGCAGCGCATTTATGCGTATGCGCAACTCGACGTGTCGGGTGAATACTACGTGACGGCCGTAATCAGCCAGGCTGCCGTCGAAGGCACGCCTCTCACCGTCGTTCCTGCGGTAGGGGAGTATCTGGACTGCGGCAATGTCCATGGATGGTTGCACGCCAATCAGACGATCATCAACCGTCCGGTCGCTTAAGCGGTTGTAAAACCTGCCGTAATCTGTTAAAATCAATGATTGATTGTATTAATAATATGAGGAACATATGAAAGCAGTAATCAAGGTCGGCGGCAAACAGTATATTGCAGCCGAAAAAGAGACCCTACGGGTGGACCTCCTCCCGGAAGGAACGAAAGAGCTCACACTTGATGCACTATTGGTTATCGACGGTGACAAAACCACTGTCGGCGCGCCAACCGTCAAAGGTGTTAGCGTCAAAGCCAAGGTCGTTGAGGCTGAGGTAAAAGGCGACAAGATCCGCGTTATCCGCTACAAAGCGAAGAAGCGTGTCCACAAGGAAATCGGACATCGCCAAAAGTATTCCACTATTGAGATCACTTCGATCAAGTAATCGATAAGTGGCGTGAAAATAATCCTGGAAACAGGATTATTTTTATTGTGCGAGGTCGCTAAGGATTTGCTGCACGTAGTTCGCATAGACCCCGTACGGTATGCCAAGGAGGCGAAGGCTGTCGGATACCGATTCGCTGCTTGGAATATGAAACTCCTCATCCTCGGCAATGATAGCCAGACTGGTCACAAGGGTCAGCACGTGAAATTCGGGATCATGCTCGACCCCGTAATTTCTCCCGAGCATGTTGAATTGACGACGGAATTTCCGCGCCCGTTCACTTGAACGTTCTTGTCTGGCTTTCTTTTCGACAGCGGCGAACGTCGCGACCGGATCAGAAAAGTCGAGACCGTTACCACTTACGAGCGCATCCGCCGCCGCCAGCAAAGCTTGCCTGTACTCGGGGCTCAGGTGGGGATTGATGATGATTCTGCTCTGTAGCTCCGACTTATCGAGATGAGGTGCCGTTTCTTCGGTAGGTTGGGTATACCAGGTAATCTCTTCGATCGTATCGAGCATGGCGACATCGCGCAGGACCCATTGGCTTGGTGACGAACCCGGGTGGGCGAGTCTATATGCCGCGACAAGCTTTTCTGCCATATCGCTGCATGTGTCAGGGTTGTTCGGGTCCGTCATCTTCATCAGGATTTTCCGCATCACTTCGTCATCCATAAGGGCGGCGACATAGTGAGCCACCGGCGCCTGGGCATCGATGATCTGCTCGTGGATAGCCTGATAATCCTGTTCCGTAAGCGGGGCTGCGGATTCGGTCGCCTCTAAGAAATCCGCGTATCTCGCTGCCTCGGGGGATGAAGTGAATACGGCTTCGATCTGTCTCTGTAACGGATCGTCGCCCGCATTCTTTGGTGCGTCAAAATTGGTCACAGATACTTATACCTTAAAATAAAATCGGTACAAATGCAACAATGCTGTTACTATCGGTAACTTTTCACGCTCATGCTATAATGGGGCAAATGAGCGAGGGAAACAAATAGGATGAGTACCGTCATCGCTGTGACGAACCAGAAAGGCGGAGTCGGCAAGACGACCAGTGCCGTCAATATCGCGTATTATCTGGCAAAAGCAGGCAAAAAGGTCCTGTTGGTCGATCTCGACCCGCAGGGCAACGCATCGAGCGGCCTAGGTATCGACAAGGAAAACCTCGAAACGACCATGGGCGAGGTGCTGCTGCAGACCGCGACAATGGAGCAAGCCATCATGCAGACCGAGCATAAAAACCTGTGGCTCGCACCGACGACATCACACCTCGCGAACGTCGAGGTGGAAATCGCGGGAATGGAGCATAAGTTCACTCGCGTCCGAACGGCCGTCGCCAGCGTCGACAGCCAATTCGATATCATCATCATCGATAGTCCGCCGAGCCTCAGCCTGCTGACGGTCAACGGTCTTATCGCGGCGAAATACGTATTATTGCCGGTTCAGGCAGAATTCTATGCGCTCGAAGGACTAGGACAGCTGCTCGAGACGATGAAGCTCGTCCGCAAGGGTATGAACCCGTCGCTAGAACTGCTCGGCGTTTTGCCGACGATGATGGACACCAGGACGACACTCAGCAACCAGGTCCACGATGAGATAAAGAAGCATTTCGCAGACAAGGTGTTCGCAACTACGATTCCGCGCAATATCCGTCTCGCCGAAGCGCCGAGCCACGGGGTGCCCGTCGGTGCGTACGATCGCTGGAGCAAGGGCGTACAAAGCCGTGGCGAAGGAAGTCGAACAGCGGGTGGAGGCAAAGACATGAGCATGAAAAAGGGACTAGGGCGAGGATTCTCATCACTCATACCGACCGATCTTATCGATGAGTCGCTCGATCCTACGGCGGCCCAAGATGAAAAAGTCAGCCAGCTGCGCGAACTGAACCTCGACGAGGTAGAGCCAAACCCTGACCAGCCACGCAGGTCGTTCGATGAAATGGCGCTTGACGAGATGGCCGCTTCCATCAAAGAGCACGGCGTACTGCAGCCGATCGTCGTCGTCGCGAGAAACGGCAAATATCAGATCGTCGCCGGTGAGCGTCGGTACCGTGCATCGAAACGGGCAGGGCTCACGAGCATACCTGCTCTCGTCCGCACCCTGAGCGACCAGCACCAGCTCGAAATATCACTTATCGAAAACATCCAGCGCCGTGACCTCAATATCCTTGAGACAGCGACAGCGTACCTTAAACTCCGTGACCAATTCAACCTGACGCTTGATGAAATCGGCGCGCGGGTAGGCGGCAAGTCGGTCAGTGCCATCAGCAACACACTCCGTCTTTTGAGGCTCCCCGATAGTGTCAAGAAGGCACTCAGCGAAGGGAAGCTTCGTGAAGGCCAAGCGAGGCCGCTCATCGGTCTTGATGAATCAGTCATAGAATCGGTGCTACCTAAGATCCTTCATGAGGAATGGAGCGCTCGCAGGATCGAACAGTTCATTGTCGACCTCAAGAAGGCGGAAAAGGACGATGGTCGTCGCTCAGACAAAACGGTCTCACCGCAGCACGACGTTGCTGTCGAGGGTCTGACGAAACGCCTAGGTGCGAAAGTGCAGATACGTTCGAATACGCGTGGCGCCGGACAGATCGTGATCAGTTTCAAGAACGAACAAGAGTTCGATCGAATCAATAAGCTGTTGAACTAGAAGCCGCGAATACTGTCGAACGGAAAGATGCGAAAACTGACGGGTCCGATGACATCATACAGAGGGATGTATCCGAGTCCGTTTCGGGAATCCAATGAATAGCTGCCCTGACGATGGTCGCCGCTGACGAAAAGATGGTCATCGGGAACGGTACCATCAAAGGTGCCACTGGTCGGGCTGCCGGGTTCGCCGCGGTTGGCGTCATCCGGATCAAAGCCTGCGGGGTTGGCGGCATTGTAGACGGTGTATTTGCCGTCCTTCAGGACCACGCGCTCTCCCTCGAACGCGATCACGCGCTTGACGATGTATTCGTCAGAATTGCCGATGGAGAAGAGGGGGTTCTTGAAGACGATTATCTGTCCGCGCTGCGGGACGTACTGCTGGTTTTGCAACTGAGACCACGTGACAGGCAGCCGGTCGACGATCAAGCGGTCACCGGTATAGAGCGTTTTCTCCATACTCGGTCCTTCGACGTTGAAGCTACGGAAAACATACGTGTTGATGAGGAGTGTCCCCACAAGTACCGCGAGGATGAAGACGGCCAGGCCGCCGATATCACGGGCCCACTGGTGACGCTCAAGAAAAGACTTTTCCATTCCGTATTACTATAGCTTATAGGAACCGATTATTCTACCTATGCGCATCAATTCAGGTTATGTATATTCATTGACGTCAAAGTTTTGTATAGTAGACTAAGTATTTATGGCGAGGGCTCAGATAAAAAAATCCAACAACCTACATGCGGCTGGCTCGTTTCACGGGGAGTATTCTTCGTTGACCGAAGAGGATAGCGTATGAGCCCGAGACGACAGTCTTCGATGGACGGCTTCGTGCCTCGTCGTTCGAACCGACAGGTAGGTGGCAGTGATGTGACCGGTCCCAAAAGGGCCACGTCAGCTCGAAGTAGCGAGCAGCCCCGCAAGATTCTTTCCGCGTCCGAAGCCGAGTCCAAAGCCCGACCGTTGCTTCGATCGGAAATCGACGACTCCCTCAAAGATATCGACAGCCCGGCGCAGGCACAGAAACACAAGCGTAAGAATCCCGCCCAAAAAAGCAATCGGCGCAAGTGGATCAAAAGAATCCTTATACTTTTAGTCGTCATCGGCGTACTCATTGCCGGCTACGTCTTCGTCAAAGGACTTATCGCAAGCGGGAACGTGTTCAAGGGCAATATCCTCGAAGTATTCCAAAACCAGCCCTTGAAGCAGGATGACAATGGCCGCAGCAACATACTGATTGTCGGCACCTCGGAGGACGATCCGGGTCACGAAGGAGGTCTGCTGACCGACTCCATGATGATCCTTAGTATCGATCAGAACCAGAAGAATGCGTATATGATCAGTATCCCTCGTGATCTGTACGTGAAGTTCGGACAGGCGTGTAACTCCGGTTACGCTGGAAAGATTAACGAGTATTACAACTGCGTACGAGAGGGCGAAGGCGTCGATGCCGACCGAGCGGCGCTGACGAAAGAAGCCGGCTTCGTCGGTGGTATATTCGGACTCGATATCCAGTACGGTGTCAATGTGAACTACACGGTCATGCGCGAGTTGGTCAAAGCCGTCGGAGGCAGTATCACTGTCACGATCGAAAGCCGCGACCCGCGCGGCCAGATGGATAGCAATTTCGACTGGAAGTGTGGCGTTGGCGACCGCAAAGTGAGCAGGGCGGAAGTGCTCAGGCGATGCCCGCCGAGCGGCCACTTCATCGATTTCAAGAACGGACCGGTGACGCTAGATCCAGAGCGTGCGCTTTACCTGGCTCAGGCACGTGGCGACAGGGCACCGACCTACGGATTCGAACAATCGAACTTCGACCGCGAAAAGAACCAGCAGAAAATCATCAAGGCTCTCCGTGAAAAGGCAGTCAGCGCGGGCGTGCTTACGGACTTCGGTAAGGTGACGGGTATTATCGACGCGCTTGGCAACAATCTCCGCTCGACGTTCGAGACGAAGGAGTTCAGGACGCTTGTCGCGCTCGCGCAGGACATTAAGAGTGAGAACATCCAATCGATCAGCCTTATCGATGGCGACGAACCCGTGATGACGACAGGTATGGTGAACGGGATGAGTGTCGTCCGACCGGTCGCCGGCGTTTATGATTACAGTGACCTGCGGGCGGTGCTGCAGCAGAAGCTCTCATCAGATCCCGTAGTCCGTGAAGCGGCGCCGATAGCGGTATACAACGGCTCGGGTGTCGCAGGTGTCGCGCAGACCGAAGCAGACAAGCTCGAGGAAAATAACTTCACCGTCAAATCGGTCGCGAACGCTCCCGCGGGTACCTATGCGCACTATACGATCTACCAGATTGGCAAAGGTAACGCTGGGACCGCCAAGAAACTGAAAGAAATATACGGGGTCACGCCGCTCACAACCACTCCGCCAGTAACCGCAGGCCCGTCGATCAAGTTCATCGTTATCGTCGGTCCAGCCCCGGCCACTTCGTCAGAAAATTAACACGTGCATGCTATACTAGGGGAAGTCTATGGAATTTCTTAGGGTTGTAAAACGTCGATCATTGCTCAGTGAGAGCATCTACATCCTGCTAAACCTCGCCCTGGCTGGCGCGGTGCTAGGGGCTGTGCTCGCTACTGGGACTCCATGGTTGGCGCTTGGTCTCGTACTATTGAGCAAGTGGCGCGTGCTCGCTGTCCGTCCACGCTACTGGTTCGCCCATATCGAAGCGAACATGGTTGACCTGATCGTGAGCATCGGTCTTGTCCTCGTCATGTTTACGGTCGGCCAATCAGGGGCGCAGGGAGCGACCGCCGTTCAGGTTATCATCGCGGTGCTCTATGCACTGTGGCTGCTTCTGCTGAAACCGCGGAGCCGCAGGGTCTACGTCGTCGCCCAAGCCGCGGTGGCTGTTGTCGTCGGTTCGATGGCGCTTGCCGCTATTTCGTATGAGTGGCCGTCATCGGTTTTCGTCATCGTCATGTGGGTGATCGGCTTCGCTAGCGCGCGTCATGTGTTGAGCGCATACTCCGATGAAAGCTTGCGTCTTCTCAGTCTCGTCTGGGCGTTTGTCTTCGCTGAGATTGGCTGGTTATGTTATCACTGGACCATCGCGTATACGCTGCCTTTTTCCGCTGGCCTCAAGTTGCCGCAGATGACAATCATTCTTTTGGCGCTGTGTTTTCTGGCTGAGCGCGTGTATGCGGCATACGAAAAAAAGCAAAAAATCCGCGCCGGTGACATCGCGTTGCCAATGTTCCTGTCGCTTGGCATCATTTTCGTTCTCGTCTTCTTTTTCAACGGCGCCGCCATCGGTTCCGTTTAAGCGAGTTGTCAGATAATTACGTTAGAGTGGGAGAGATATGACAGAAAGCAAACTACCAACACCTCATAATTACACCGCGGTCGGACGCAAACCGAAAATGAAATCAGGCAAATATATCGCTGCTGTCGTGATTCTGCTTCTCGCTTGTTTCACTGCAGGCCTTGGGGGCGGATATGTCGCACTTAACATGGGTGCGCGTTCGGCTGATAGGACGGTAGTCCCGGATGGCAACGCGGTCATCAGTCAGGAAGAGGAAGATATCTCGGCGGTCGCGTCACAGGCGGGCCCAAGCGTGGTTTCCATAATCACCCAAGGCCAAGGGCAAACGATATTCGGCGGCACGCAGAGCCAGCAGGGCGCTGGCACAGGAATCATCATCAGTAGCGACGGCTACATGCTGACGAACAAGCA
>CAZGAP010000015.1:0-22256 GCA_964523935.1 uncultured Candidatus Saccharibacteria bacterium | reverse complement strand
GTGTTTCACAACGCCCCGGCACTGTTTGAGCGCGAGCTGCTAGATACTCCCGTC
This sequence comes from uncultured Candidatus Saccharibacteria bacterium, assembly GCA_964523935.1. Lineage (GTDB taxonomy): Bacteria > Patescibacteriota > Saccharimonadia > Saccharimonadales > Saccharimonadaceae > UBA2112. The sequence continues at coordinate 22,202 of CAZGAP010000015.1, read as the reverse complement.
GAAACGGGCGTGACGATTCTCGACTTGGAATACAGCCTGGCACGCGGGCAGCGCATGGCGATGCTCGGTGACAGCAAAGTAGGCAAGACGGCGCTCGCGGCCCAGGTCGCAATCAACCAGAAAAACACCGACATCACGGTCATCTACGTGCTTATCGCCAAGCGTCAGCATGACGTCGCCGAACTCGTCAGCAACCTCGAAAAGAACGACGCCCTCAAAAAAGCCGTCGTCGTCGTGTCGAACTCATTCGAATCACTCATCCTCACCTATTTGGTACCGTACGTCGGTGCCGCACACGGTGAGTATTTCTGGCATCAGTGCAACATGGATACGCTAGTGATTTATGACGACCTGACCGCGCATGCCCAGGCGTACCGCGAAATTTCCTTGATCGCAGGTGTCTCACCAGGTCGTGATTCATACCCGGGTGACATGTTCTATACACACTCCAGCTTGCTGGAACGCGGCGGCAAGACGGAATCAAACCACGCCAGCCAGACGCTGATCCCAATCATTTATGCGCCGGGCGGCGATATCACCGCGTACTTGCCAACAAATGTCATGTCGATTACCGACGGTCAATGGATCTTGGACGGTCAAATCTTCAAGGATACTATGCGCCCGGCGGTCAGTACCGGTCTATCCGTGACGCGTGTCGGTGGTGTCGGGCAGAACAAGCGCCAAAAAGGCTTTGCCGACCAATTGAACCGCACGCTTTCCGGTTACCGTACAGCCGAGGAGTACGCTCACTTCGGTACCGAACTCAGCCCGCAGTCCCAGGCCGACTACGACAAGGGTAAGGTACTCTTCAAACTAATGAACCAAGGTATCGGTGAGATCTACAGCTTCGCCGAACAGCAGTTCCTGATGAGCATCGTACTGAACAGCGCACCCGAAGAAATCATCAACGTCGAGAAACTCAAAGAGCGAGTGCATGAATATGCGTCGAAACTGCAGGAAGACAAGGACATGAACGGCAACTTTGACGAACTTGCCGCAGCACTCAAGGCCGAAGTGATGACGATCGATCAGGTCAAAAAGGCCGCCATCGAAAAGGCCGCCAAAGCCGAAGCCGAGAAGAAGCGACAAGCCGAAGAGGCTGCAGCGGCTGCGGCCGAAGAGGCGGGCGACAAGCCAAACGACGACGGTACAAAACCGCCCGACGCGCCGTCATCGGTCAAAACCGACACGAAAAAGGGTGACAAAGACGTCAAGGCCGAAGAGAAGGCCGTCGGCGAGCTCCAATCAGCTCTCAAAGAGGTAGTGAAGAAATGATCATAGCGATGACAAGTCGGAGAGAGCTCCTATGAGGCGGCCTCTGGAAATCAAAGCCGAGGAAGCATCGGTCCGATCTGTTGTGAGTCTTACATCGGCCCTCGAAAGCTTGAGTAGTATGCAAATCGCCAAGACGAAAAACAAAGTGCTTATCAGTAACCAGTTTTTCGATGAGGTCTGGAGTATCTACAAGCAGATCCGCGTCGACGTGCTGTTTAATTTCGGCCGTACCGTCGACGAGAAGCCGATTGAGAAGGAGCTGCTGATTCTCATCACGGCTAAAGGTGGTCTGAGCGGCGACATCGACCAGCGGCTTATTCGCAAAGTCATCGATTACTACGATGAAGCGCTGCACGACGTACTCGTCATCGGCTACCACGGCGCGCTCAAGCTCAAGCAGGCACATATCGACCACACCTACTATTTCGACCTGCCCGAACACGACTACATCAATGTCGATCCACTGATGGAAATCACCAAGAAGTACGCAAAAAGCCGCATATTTTACCAGAACTACATTTCCCTATCACAGCAGGAAATCAAAGACGTCGACCTCAGCGAAGTGGTTTCGAGCAAAGGGCGAGTGGCTGATCTCGCGACGGTCAGCGACGACAAGATTACCGAAAAAACGTACATATTCGAACCGAACTCCTACGCCGTGGCTGCATACCTCGAGAACTCGATTCTCCGTCTTACGATTTCGCAGTTCATATACGATAGCCGTCTGGCGCAGGTCGCAAGCCGGTTCAAAGCCATGTCAGCTGCCAAGGAGCGTTCAATCGACAATGCCACGCAGCTTCATACCGAATACAACAGGTCCAAGCGCAACCAGGTCGACACACGCCTGAAGGAATCATTGGCCGGACTCAAAAAGATACGTGCTGGAGGAGCAGAATAATGAGCGAACAGACAGCGTACAAAAAGGGAATTGTCCGAACATTGAAAGGGCTAGTTATCAAGGTCCAGTTCGACGAAGGTCTCCCCGATCTTAACGAGATGCTCTATGTCGACAACGAGAAGAAGTCACCGCTACTCGTGAGCGCCCTCTCTCACGGCGACATGGCGGTCTGCCTGAATATCGGTGGTGATTATAGTATCCAAAAAGGCGATGCGGTGACCCGCAGTGGCCACAGCCTCGAAATCCCGGTCGGTGAAGAAATGATCGGCCGAGTATGGGATGCGATGGGACGCCCGATTGACGGCAAGCCACAGCTTGATCAGGCCGTCCTGGACAAGATGCCAAAGCGCGCGATTTTCGCACCGGCATACCAAGAAACAAGCCTCGTGAACCGCAAAGACGACGTGCTCGAAACGGGCTTGAAGGTCCTCGATTTCTTCACGCCGTTCGTCAAAGGGCGCAAGATCGGCATCGTCGGAGGCGCCGGCGTGGGCAAGACGGTCCTTACCATGGAAATCATCAACAACGTCGCCGAAGGCTCGGGCGCGATCAGTATGTTCGCCGGTATCGGAGAGCGTATCCGTGAGGGTCACGAGCTCTACAAGACGCTTGGCGACAACGACTTGCTCAAAACGACGGCCATGTTCTTCGGCCAGATGAACGAAAACCCGGTCCAGCGTAGTCTTATCGGCCTCGCCGCGATTACCCTTGCCGAATATTTCCGCGACGACTTAAAGAAGGACGTGCTGCTGTTTGCCGACAACATGTACCGCTATATCCAGGCGAAAAACGAAGTCTCGACCATCATTGACCAGACGCCAGCCGAGGGTGGGTACCAGCCGACGGTCTTCAGTGACGTCAAAACGTTCCAGGACCGCCTGGCGACCAACAACAACGGTTCGATCACCGCGCTCCAGACGATTTACGTCCCCGCCGACGACTTGTCCGATCCTGCAGTGCAGATGATCCAGCACGAGCTCGACAGTACGATCGTCCTAAGCCGTGCCGTTGCCGCCCAGGGTATTCGCCCTGCGGTCGACATCCTTGCATCCAAATCAAGCCTGCTGACGCCGGATGTCGTCGGTGAACGGCACTACGATCTCGCTACCCGCGCGACCGCGATTTTGCAGAAATACGAATCGCTCAAGGGTATCATCGCCATCATCGGTGAATCGGAGCTGTCCGCCGAAGACCGCGACGATTACAACAAAGCCAAGGAGCTCATCGAATTCTTCAAGCAGCGTTTCAACGTCATGGAAAAGGTGACCGGTGTACCGGGTGAGCACATGACCCGCAAGCAGACGCTTGATGGCGTCGAAGCTATCATCGGCAAGGGCAAAGAAGATATAGTGCCCGACACTTCGGCTACTGAGACCAAGCAGGAACCAGCGGCAAAGGCGGCGTAATGGCAGACGAGGCACCGCACCCGCCGACGGAAACCGATCAGTTAGCAAAGGCCGCTGACGGCAAACCGACTATGGCCGTCAAAGTCTACGCGCCGTTCCAGGTGTATTTCGAGGGCGAAGCGTACAGCGTCAGCGCGATCAACGACACCGGGCCATTCGATATATTGCCACATCATCATAAATTCCTTTGTATGCTGGTTCCCTGCGAACTGAAGATCCTATCGCCTGCCGGTGAAAAGAAAATCAAAGTCCACCGCGCACTCATGCATGTCAAAGCCGACAGCGTTGTCGTCTTTATGGATGTCTAGCCGGCTACGAAGTAATCGAATGCGAATGACTTGTTCGCAGCTGGTGTGTTGGCGGTGCAAACGCTGAAGCCGCTGTTGTTGCGTTCAACGTAGTATTCCATCGATCCCGCAGCGCTATTGATAGGGCTGATGATGACGCGCGGCTGGCCGCTGAATGCTTGCTGGAAGTTGACGCGTACGATACAGCCCGATCCGTTCGGGTTATTGCCAGAGCTGAGGTTGATTGACCCGGAGGTGTCGGAACCATTGACCGACGCCGATCCACCGGCGCCCAGTATGCCCGCTCCTATGAATGAACGGCCGGGCGATGGACCAGTGAAACTCAGGTGATTCGGTAGCTGCAGGGTGCCGCTTCCGCTCAGAATAAGCCGAGATACGGTAATTTGCGAGGCGGTGATAGGTCCACTAAACGACGAGGCGCCGGATACATTGAGGTCACGCAGGGTCGTACTGCCCTGGATGGCGGTGTTCTGGGCGACCTGTAAGCTATTGATTTGCACTGTGTTAAGGTTTGCGGTACCCGAAATCGTCAGGTCGGGCCCCTGGATCGCGCCACCGGTCTGCAGGGTACCGGCAACATTCAGATTGCCGCGCATGAGTGTCTGGCCAGAGATAATGGCATTACCCTGGATGGTAAGTGTCTGCGCCGAACCACCGACGGTCGCGTCGCTGTTAGCAAGTTGTTTCAGGGCATTTTGGGTGAGTTGTTGATTGGCAAAGTTGGCCACTTCGGGAGCCTTTTGACTGTTGAGGTAATTGACGACCGCGATGATCGCGCCTACGACAACGAGCAGGACGAATATGAGGAAATACAGGTTCACTTTACGGAACAGTCGCTTGACGGGTGATATTTTCTTTTCCGCTGGCTTGTCGGCATCGGTACTTTTGTCGGGGTTAGCCGCGGCTTCTTCGGCCTTCTGTTCCTCCAGCTCGTCAGGAGTCCTACTGAGCGCGTCAGCAGGAGCCTGGCCCCCATCTTTGGGCGCCTGGTTTTCAGTGGCTTCGGAGTCTTTTTTCTCGGGTTCCATTGTCTTGTCTATTTTTTGATTATGCTTACGGTATAGCTTACTACACTTGCCTGATTGACGCCAGTAGGTGATAATACAGCATAAAGCTTATGCGGAATCGGAGACTTTGGGCGTATTCAAATCCACTGCTGCTGGCATTGCTAGTAGCTGTTGTTGGCGCTACCTCAGCGCTCGCGGTCACGTCAAATTCAGACAGCTACAAATTGTCCGAAGCGCAGTTCGGTGCTGGTGCGCAGAATAACTGTTCGGGCCAGTACTGTGCCCGCGCTTCCATAGGCAGTACGTCGGGTGCGCCAGCGGTCAGCACGGCTGAGTTCCAGCCGGTTGAAAGCAGCGACCCGCGGCTCGATGTCATCATCGATCCTGGTACGTCCAACCTCGGTATCATGAGGCCAGAGGCGACGCTGACCAAAACGTCCGTAGTCAGGGTGAGTAACTACCTGACTGGCGGCTATACGATACAGGTCAAGGGTGATCCGCCGAAATTCGGCAACCACACGCTTGCCACGCCGACCAACCCGACAGCGTCCACGCCGGGCACTGAGCAATTTGCCATCAATATTGCTCAGAACAGTTTACCGAGTGTCGGTGCCGCGCCACTTCAGGTGCCGTCGGGCGTCGCGACGTTCGGTGAGGTGACAGACGATTACAAGACGCCGAACGTCTTCAAATACGTCAGCGAAGATGTCGTGGCAGGCAGTGACGCAGAGTCAGGGCGAACCGATTTTACTATCAGCTTCATTGTCAACGTCAGTCCAGTCACGCCCGCGGGCAAATACACGGGTGAGTACGAAATCATCGTCATGCCGGCTTTTTAAGTTCACTGATAGTGTTGTGGATAAGTCTATTGTGCAATCGATAACACTTATGATAAAATCCCGATGTAACCCCTGTAAAGGGAACACCATATAAAACAAACATTAATTAGGAGATATACAAACATGTATACACTCAAGTCAATTGCCCGGCGGGGCACGTTGATGGGTGCTGCTTTTGCCCTTGCGGTATCTGTAGTTGTCCCAGCAGCATCTGTTTACGCCGACGAATTGAATCCGCTGACCGAGCGGTCGTTGCTGTTATCCAGCTCCGCCCCAGGTTACACGGACACAGACGGTTCGGGTAATACAGATTTCGCCCCTCCGGGTTCAGGCCCGAACGGCAGGCAAACAGGTGAAACATTTAGCTTCAAGGTAAGCACGGATAGTGTTGCGACTAGTCGCGCAATCAAAGCATTCACGCTCCAGTATTGTACTGGCGCAGCAGGTCTTTGCAAGGCACCGGGTAACAACCCTGGCGATGCCGATCCAGACAATGACGGAATCACTGCAGACGCAAACAATACGCGAGTTGCTAACAGTGACCCTACTGCGCATGCGGCAGGTAAGAGCGACCTTGACGTCGTCTATTCCTCTGCCGTGGCAGGTACGGATTTCCAGATTTTCATGGATGTTGACGGTGATGGAATCATCGAAGCAGGTGAAGAACAGTCGACTGGCTGGGCGATGACAACAAGTAACGTAGAGGATACGGATCATACGGATCCGACGACTGGTAAAAATAACTACATTACTCTTACGAACAGCACTGGCATTAGCCCTACCGCAGGGATGAAGGTTCAAGTTGTATTTAATGCTGATGCTGATGATTACATTACCAACCCTGGTAGTGGCGAATTCTTTGTCAAGCTTAATACTTATGACAGTGATACGACTCTGATTAATGCGCAAAATGACACGACTCCTCTCGACGAATCGGATCATACGGTTATCGACGGTGGTGTGACTGTTGCTAACGTGATGACGGACTCGATCCACATTACTACTAAAGTATTGGAAACCATGGCTTTCTCAGTGGGCACGCAGAATCGTGACACTGTAGATATCGGTGCAGGACAGACTCATGGTATATGTGATCCAGTTCAAAACGTTAACAACAACCGTTTGAATCTTGGTAATCCAAATGCCGAATACTCTCTCGAAACAGGTAGGGCGTGGGATGTAAATTCTTACTGGCGCCTCTCATCCAACTCATCTGGTGGTGCGACTGTATACTACTCGGGTAATACATTAGCAAATACCGTTGGTGATGATATCGATGATATGCCCACTGAAGTTGCTAGTACGCCAGGTACTGAACAATTTGGACTCGGCTTCGTAGATGCTGGTCTAGACGACCTAGATGGTGATGGCCCTGGTGGAGCTGCAGAAGCGGCGACATGGGCAAATGGATATCAAACACCTACAAGTGCTCCATTTGTGACGCTTTCTACTGGACAGACTGATCCATTGACCTTCCCTGCTGGTCAAACTACACAATCAGCATACGATGAAGCAACCGGAACACTTTTTGACAACAGTGGTCAAACTGTTCTGCCTGGTACTGCAAAGTTCAAGTTTCTCGCGAGCAGCTTGACTGTGCCAGAGCCGATTGCTCAACAGAATGAAGAAGTCATTCGCTGTGCGACTGCAAAGATGCGTTACGTTGGTAACATCGCAGCAGATACGCCAGCCGGTGTCTACACAACCAAGATCAACTATCTTGCTGCTCCTCAGTACTAAATTTAGTAGCTGATATGCAGAAAACCGACCCTCCTACAGGGTCGGTTTTGTTGTGTTGCTACTCATAACGCTTAATCTTTAGTACAATGACAGACATGCGACATTGGTGGTTACGCTTTCACGCGTTTATCTTTACGAAACGTCATATAGTGACCGAGGAGGTGGTATGTCTATTGCTCGTGCTGGTCGTATTTATCGAACCAGCTTCCGCACTTCGTATGCAGAGTCGCAGCCTGTATATGAACAGTACAGACCCAGGCGCGACGACATCATACACGGTTGCCTTTCGTTATATGAGTCCGGTGACAGTAGGGTCGGTCGACATGCTATTTTGTATCGATCCTATTCCATACCATGCCTGCGTGACCCCTCCCGGGTTAAATGTGTCTAATGCGTCACTTGTAGACCAATCAGGCGAGACGGGGTATACGATTCAGTCTCAATCAACCAATCGCATTGTGTTGTCGCGAACGCCGTCGGTGCCAGGCATGAGCTCCGTACCATCGTCGTATAAGTTTGAGAATATCGTTAACCCAACGAACACTGCGCAATCATTCTCGATAAGATTGAAGACGCATGCTACAGCGGATGCTACAGGATCCCAGATCGACTTCGGTTCTGTGAAAGGCCAGGTTACAGACGCGCTTACTATCCAGACGCAAGTACCACCGATGTTGATATTCTGCGTGGCCGAGCAAGTGAGTGATGACTGTTCTGGAACGAACGATAATTTCTATACTGATATGGGTGAGCTAGATGCGGAATCGACATTAACAGCACAGTCGCAAATGGCGGTTGGTACAAACGCGAGTGGCGGATTCTCGATTACCGCCAATGGCTTCCCTATGAGTGCGGGTACGAATGTGATTGATTCGCCTACCGCACCAACCGAAAGTAAGCGTGGGACCAATCAATTTGGTATCAATCTAGTTGCAAACAACGCTCCAGCAGTTGGAGGTGACCCAGAGGGAGACTGGGCGAACGCCGTACCCTCAACCGAATATAGTCAACCGAATAGATATAAATATGTATCAGGCGATGAAGTTGCCTTTTCGCCGAATGTCAGTCTGATGAAGAAGTTCACCGTTAGTTATGTGCTGAACTCTAGCGAGAGCCTACGAGCTGGCATATACAGTACGACCATTACGTATATCGCTAGCGGACGGTTTTAGATTGATACCAACAGGGTCTAATGGTACAATACTGCTTATACTTACTAATCAAAAGTAAAATGTGAGGAAAGAGATAAACATGAAACGCATAAAAAGCATTGTTCTAGCTGCGATTGCGGTCGTTATTGCGTCTGCGTATGCCATCCCGGCCACACCTACCGGCGCTCAATCATCCGCTGCATTGAGCATCATACCTAAGAAAAGCTACACAATCGAACCAGGTAAAACAGTCAAAGATAAATTAACTATTCGTAATTTAGATAATGAGAAGCCTCTTGATCTTACCTTGAGAGTCGTTGACTTTACGTTTACCGATGATGGCGGCACCCCAAAGCTGATGCTGGCTGAGGATGCTCCACAAACGACATGGTCATTAAAGCCATATTTGAGCGTTCCGAAAAGTGTTAAGATTCCAGCTAAGCAAAGTAAAACTCTTGATATGAGTGTTGCTGTTCCAAAAGGACAAGGCGCCGGTAGTTACTATAGTGCGATCGTCTACTCATCAAGCGCCCCTGACGGGGGTAATGTGGGCCTGAGTGCCTCTGGAGTGACTTTGGTATTTTCTCAAATACCAGGCCAAGTAAAAGAAGAGCTCAAACTTGAGAAGTTTGGAGCATATAAGCAGGCGACTGCAAACAGTAAAGCTGATTACGTATTTTTGACGGCTGACGAGCCTAAGAACATAGCTTACACTTTGAAGAACAACGGTAATGTGACCGAGGCTCCAGTTGGAAGTATTATACTCAAGCCTTGGTTTGGTAAAGAGATAGTTATCAATGACGTTAACCCAAATGATTCACTGGCCCTTATCGGCCAAACTCGTACTTATGCGGCTTGTATAAAACTTCAAGAAAAGCAGGTGGATTTTAATGGCCAAGCGGCCGATTCAAAAACATGTGCTACACCAGGACTTTTTCCTGGATACTATGGTGCCACATTAAACCTCTACTACGGCCAGAACGGTAACCGCACTCAGGAAATCATCGGTAACTCAGGCTTTTGGTATCTGCCATGGTGGTTTGTTATCATTGTGTTCGTCATCTTGACGATCGTCGGGTTCGGTGTCTGGAAGCTTGTGCGATTTGTTCGCAGTAAACTCTACGGCACTAGTTACCGTCAGCCGTCACGCAAAAAGCGACGCTAATCGTTCGTAAATACACCGGAGTGGGTTAAAATAAGCATAATCATGGTTGGCAGGATGAAAAGTAGTGTCGTGTGGGTGCTCCCGATTATTGCCGGGGCATTCCTCCTCGCGCTCATTCACGCCCATCCTACCGCGGCGCAGATTAACCCTCTACCAACCCCTAAGCCTGCACCTGGTTCGTATGGCGTCGAAGCAACCAAACGCCAGCCACCTCCAACTCAGGGCGCAAGCATCACCACGCCTGGCAATGGTGCATCATTTAGTACCTCGCCGATCACAGTGAACGGCATTTGTCCGCGTGGACTTTTGGTGCAGCTGTTTAACAATGGCGTCATGGTGGGATCGGTCATGTGCAACACTGGCAGCTTTAGTATCCAGGTCAGTCTGTTTGCCGGTACTAACGAACTCAGTGCAATCGTCTACGACGACCTCGACCAAGCAGGCCCAACATCCAATATCGTGACGGTCACCTATACCGACACGCGCTTTACGGCGTTTGGTGCGCTGATCACGTTAACTAGTTCGTACGGTCGTCGCTCAGCTCCTGCAGGCGCTCCACTGACGTGGCCCCTACAGTTATCTGGGGGTACTGGTCCGTATGCCTTTAGTATCGACTGGGGAGATGGCTCTGCGCCAGAGTTGAAGAGCCAAGCGATTTCGGGTGTGGTCAATATCGTTCATACATTTAAGAAAGCTGGTATATATCAGGTCAATATCAGAGTTACTGATGTGAATGGTGCGAGCGCCTTTCTGCAGGTTATTGCCGTCTCAAGTGGCAAAGTAGACACCACAGCGGCCTCAACCGACAAGGATTCATCTGCCGCAGGAGAGCCTCGGACGGTGGTCATGTGGATCCCGGCTGCCGTGTCACTTGCACTGCTGCCACCGGCATTTTGGTTGGGTAGGCGCAGTCAGATCGTTTCGCTTCGCAACAAGATGCTCAAAGAGCGCGATAGTGTCAAACAATAGTCCTGTGGATAACTAGTGCATAAAGTGCTTGACAAGCATAAGTGGTACTGTGATAAACTAGACTCGTTCCTAAACAAAACAAAAAACTTTAAAAATGTGAGGAGAAAGAGGGAATGAATTCTCTTAGTCTACGACTACCTAGTCGACGGGTAGGTTATATAGCAGCGGCATTTATGCTGTTGTTTGCAACGCTTTTGTCGACATTCGCGTCTGCGGCACAAATAACCGTGCGCTCAATTCAACTGAGCAGCGCAACAGTTTCAGCACCAAACGTAACATACAGTGTCAATTTTACACCTGATGGAGATGCCGGTGCGACCGTCATTGATTTTTGTGACAATACACCTTTGTACGGTGAAGATTGTGATACACCAACAGGGTTTGACCTAACTGGTGCTACAGTCCCAACAGCAAGCTTTACGGATGAAAACGTAGTAGATGCAAATACTATTCGTGTAACGGGAGCGTTTACTGCACCTACTCCTGTCGCGTTTGAAATCACTGGTGTAGATAATCCAAGTGTATCTGGACCAATCTACGCTCGAATTATGACATTTGACACAGCTTCAAATGCCAACGCGTATGTCTCGAATCCTGTAGAGCCAGCTGTCAATGCCGGGCTCGTCGACAGCGGCAGCGTCGCACTTTCAATAGTAAATAATGTATCAGTATCCGGTGCAGTTCTGGAAAGTATGACATTCTGCGTAGCCAAGAATACAATTAGTGCCAACTGTGACCTAACTGGCAATGAGGCCCCGACATTGCAACTTGGTCAGGATATTGGCAACGGTGTATTTGCTCTCGGCACTACTGTTAGTACAGGTACGATAAATACACAGATTTCAACCAATGCAGACGGCGGAGCTGTAGTTAGCTTGAAGAGTAGTGCAACAAACTGTGGTGGCCTAAAGCTCGTAGGTTCCTCAGATGTAAACAACTGTTACATTTCACCTGCAGGTACCAGTGGCGATATCGCTGCCGGAGAAGCAAAATTTGGAGTCAAACTTGCTTCTGCTTTTGCAACAAGCGGCGTAACTGATGCTAGCGGTACACTTCAGCCAGCAAGTGCTACTTATAACGCTACCAACTATAGGATGAATGGTGTTACTAATAACTCAACAGGAGTTACGAGTACGTATGGTGATCCTTTCCTTAACACGGCTGGTGATCCAGTAAATAATCAAAATATGCTCCTCACCTTCGGAGCGCAGGTTAGCAATAATACGCCAGCTGGCTTGTACTCAACGGACCTAAGTCTTATTGCGACCGGTACGTTCTAGGTTTAGTCTTAATATAAAATACAGCACCCTTTTACGGGGTGCTGTATTTTTGTTTTATAGTTTGCAAACGTAAGCGTATCTGTTATGATGGTTGTAATCACATAAAAGGGAAAATAGTGTGTTGGTAAAACAACGTGTTCAAACAAACATCTTATTGTTAACAATTGCTATAGCTACGGCATTAGTATTGAGTGTTATCAACAGTGCGCAGTCATTTGCTCAGACGCCAAAATCTACAACGGCGAATGTTCTTAAGGTGTCACCCGTAAGGAGTGATATTGAGGTTAAAGCGGGAGAAACAAAGAAAGTACAATTAACGATCACAAACCTCACAAAAGCATCCATTACCGTAAAGCCAATTTTGAATGACTTTATTGCAGGCGACGAAAGAGGCACCCCAGCTCTTATCCTTGAAGAAGGGGAGTTCGCTCCAACGCATAGCTTGAAGCGTTTTCTGAAGCCTCTCCCAAACATTACGATCGAAGCAGGTAAGATTCGGGCGGTTGACGTAACTATTGCGGTCCCTAAAGGCGCTCAGGCTGGTGGGTACTTTGGAGCAGTCCGTTTCGCGCCCACAACACCCGATGGTGGCGGACAAGTGAATTTGACCGGTAGCGTCGCTTCACTGATGTTGCTTTCGGTCCCTGGCCCCGCCGTAGAGAAACTCGATATGACTGAGTTTAATATCCAGCAGGGCGGAAAGACAGGCTCATTCTTCCAGAGTTCAAATGACCTCCAAGCTACAGTGCGCTTTGTTAGTAAGAGTAATATCCAACTTGGTCCTATAGGCAAATTATCAGTCAAGGAAGGCGATAAAGTTGTTTACGAGACTGATTTCAATAATAAAGATCAGCGCGACATGATCCTGCCTGATAGCGCCCGAAGGTGGGATATACCTCTCAAGAATATTGGTAGCTTTGGCAATTATACAGTGAGTGCCACGTTCTCTTATGGAGCCAAGAATGAAACGGTCGAAGTAACTAAATCATTCTGGGTTGTGCCGCTGATTGTTATCATTGTTGCAGCCGGAGCAGTGCTGGTACTCATCCTCCTCATCCTTGGCATCTTCCTCTTCCTACGCAGCTACAAGAAGCGCGTTCTCCGCGGCCAAGGCCGTGGTGGCTTCCGCCGCTAGTCAAGTCTTGACGCCCACCTCTATCTTCGCTACAATTACCCCTGAATCTTTACGCATTCACATGTATATTCCGGCGTAGCTCAGCGGTAGAGCATTCGACTGTTAATCGAATGGCCACTGGTTCGAATCCAGTCGCCGGAGCCAAGGCATAATAGACAAAGTCAGAACTGTTAATTCAGTTCTGATTTTTTATACCCACGGTAGAGATTGAAACTTATCATTATTGACAAAATTAGAAAAAAGTGATAATATGTATGTGTAACAATAGCTGAAAAGCATGAAAAAAACACTCAAGCAAGAATTAGCCCCTATAGAAACACCTACAATGGTCTACTTTGCTCGCCATGGCAAAACAGTTGCTAATAAGGAGCGCTTCTTGGCTGGTACTTCAGAGACAGACCTTACTGACGAAGGCATTCAGCAAGCGCATGACTTAGTAACTAATATCCTAGAAAACAATATCCATATAGACAGAATTATTTCTTCGCCTTTAAAACGTGCTCGTGACACGGCTACGATTGTTGCGAATGGCATAGGGATTAATGAAGGTGACATCATTATCGTTAATGATCTTCATGAACGAAATGGCGGCATGTTCCAAGGACAGCCCATCGATAACTTCTACTCAGCAGATGAGCGTATGATCGCTCGTGCTGGTGGTGAGACAACGGGTGATTTAAGTGAGCGAGTCCACGAAGCCAGTAAACAAGTAAAAGGCATCGCAGCAGGGGGCGGCAACACACTGGTTATTGGTCATGCAGAGTTTTATCGTATGGCCATAGCTATGGCGAATCATTTACCTCCCGATGTAATGCTCCGAATCGATAAACCCCAGAATAGCAAATTGACTATATACCCATATGAACCACATAAGGGAGTAAGTGTTCTATTTGAAGGAGAAGTGTTTGACAGCAGTGATCCTGATTGGCTTGTAGTGGGCAGGCAAGGCGAGCTCATAGAGGTTCCAAAGAGTGCGTATCACTTGGCGGATGCTGCAATGAATCTAGGTACGTGGCAGAAGTCTGAAGCCACAAAGCGACTACGTAAAGGTGAGTCGGTCGTTGTGTATAGGGATATTGATGATCCTTCTAAATCAAAGTGGACTCGGTCAAGTAAGTAATGCTCTTTACTGATTAACGTATTACCAGCGAGTCGTGTTTGATCATAGTTATAACTTCCTCTATCACTCTGAGCCAAGCACAGACCACCTGGTAGGGTGGTTTTTGCTTGGCTCGGATGTGTTGCATTTGAACCAATGGATGACGACTCGCTGGATTCTCTATTCAATATCTCATTGCAGGCTTACGATCTTTCTTTTAGGTCAGTATGCTTGCATTTACGTGCAAAACACTCATAATATAAACCAAACTAAACGGAAACAATATGAAAAAACAAAAAAAGTCTCAGAATCCCCTTAAGCGCCAGGCGCAAAAACTAACCGGCTTCGTCAGACGAAACCGCAATCAGTCAATTGCCGCACTTGTCTTGGTATTTGTCGCGTCATCATTCATGGTCGCGCCACTTCTGACAGACGTTTCGGCTGCACCGACACCAACCGGGTATCCTGCGGCTACCGATGCAGTTGTGACGCCATATGGCACTATCGGTGAATGGATGATCAAGTCCAACGGTGAAGTCGCTGATTACGGCGGACAGAAGTATCAGAATAAGACACTTCTCGAAGCGGTTAACGTCATTATCGTCGATCCTACCTCAAAATCAGTAACGGAATCGAAGAATAAAATAGACAAAGCAATGACCGCTGCAGGATTTCCTGTAAGGTTCGGACATAGCGGTGGATTTAAAGGGCTTATAAGCGGTACTCAGTACAAGCAGCTTCCGAGCAGCCTATTTACTGCCTACTCCGATGATTCATTCCTCGCTAAGAACAACCACGGCCGCCTGTTCGGACCTGCCCCAGTGAGTACTGGCGGATACGTCTACAGTGGCGGATTCAGCACCCAAAAGTTCGGCATCTACAAATGGGTTCCAGCGCATATTTATGTCTCCTCGAACGTGGCTCGTGACGCTCTTGCCGCCGGCTTGGTAGCAAAAGGCCAGACCCAATTGCCAAGCATTGATATGACGAACGCCTACAATACTACTGACACGACCGTGGGCGACCACGACGGCAAAGCGGCAGTCGTCGTACTGAAATAGTACGGCAGCAAGCTAAAGCTATGAAAGATATGCACTATTCAGTTGCTATAAATGCTTCTCAGGCGAAGGTATGGGATACACTCTGGCAAGACGAAACCTTCCGCGAATGGGCAGGTTTGATTGATCCAGGCACCTATATGGTTGGTGAGCTGAAAGAGGGCAATGAAGTGCAGTACATTTCTGCTGAGAACGGGTATGGCGTTACCAGTCTGGTTGATCAGCTTGTGGAGGGCGAATACCTCCTGCTGAAGCACCAGGCTGACACTCAGGACAGCGGCGAAAACGAACGCGAAAAAGAATGGACCGGCGGGGAGGAAAGCTATAGGCTCACCGAGCATGACGGCATAACGACGCTCGCGGTAGTGTTCGGCGTGCCACCAAACCAAGAAGAATACTTCAGCGAGGCCTATCCGAAGGCGCTACAGCGAGTCAAAGAATTGGCTGAAACGGAGCGCTGAGAAACCAGGCGGTACTACATACAAAGTGATTATGTTGTCTTGATGCTTGTACGGGAGTAGTATAAAGACATCACAAGTAATCGCTTCTCTGAAAGAGGGATATATGGCTGGACCGACGAAGAAACTACACCGACTACCAAAACAAGGGCAGATCGCAGGTGTCTGCGCGGGGGTTGCTGACTATTTCGATATGGACGTGACATTGGTGCGTATCCTCTTCATAATTCTCGCGGTCATTACCGGTGGCGGGTTCATCATCGCCTATATACTGATGGCCATCGTGATGCCATCCGCAGAAGCAAAGACGTCCACGGCTGGTGCTGACATCTCTCAGAATGTACAGGGCCTGGCCGATGAGCTGCGGAGCAACGAGCAGCAGAACAGGCTGAGGAACTTCGCCGGATTTGGACTTATACTGCTCGGCACTTGGCTGTTCCTGGGTCAGCTGTACCCCGACTGGGTCAGTAGGGGCTGGGGCTATGTTTGGCCAATCGCGCTCATCCTATTCGGTGTTTATATAGCAACAAGGAGAACTAAGTAATGGCAGACAAAAAAGCGAAAGCAGAAGCAGCCGGAGCGGCCGCCAAGAGCCGCGCAGGCGCGAACACAGAGCAAAAAGATACAGTAGCCGAACAAGCAGCAACCAAGCGGACATCGGATCGCGGTTGGAATACGGGGTCGCTTTTCTGGGGATTGTTGCTGGTTGCCTTCGGAGGGCTGTTGCTTCTTGGTAACCTTGGTGTGATCGAAGTCAGGTGGGGTGAGCTGTGGCGTTTGTGGCCGCTACTCATCGTCGCTGCTGGTTTTTCCGTGCTCGCGACGGCGCACTGGATATGGAAAGTACTATCAGTGGTTTTTATCGCGGCGGCAATCGCTGCTGTCGTGTGGGTTGGTACCGGTATGTACGAACCGGACGCGGAGGAAGCGAACAATCAGAACGTCACCGTCGGTACGGAGCAGGGCGTCGTGAAGGCGGACGTGTCAGTGCAGGCGGGTGCCAGTAAAATGACCGTGAAATCCGATGACATAAGCGAGGTTGTGCGGGCGGATCTGAATAGTAACGGCTTGCGACTCGAGGAAAAAAGTACTCAAGAGGGCGATACACAAAAAGTCGTCCTGTCCAGCAAAGCTCACCGCGACATGTGGTTTGGTACCTATCAAAACACCTGGGATGTCACGCTCACTGAACGGCTACCGATGAAGTTGACACTGGATGCCGGTGCATCGAGTATCGACGCTGATTTGTCTGGCGTACAGCTCACCGACCTGTCTGTTAAGGCGGGTGCGAGCAGTTCGGTACTGACTCTCGGCGACAAGCAAGCAGACGTGCGTGTCGATATTGATTCTGGTGTCAGTTCGATGACCCTGAGGATGCCCAAAGAAAGCGGCGTGTCGATGAATTTCGATGGCGGTCTGAGCGCCCGTGAGTTTGCGGATTTAAAAGAAGTTTCAAAAGGCGTATACCGATCGGATAATTACGAAACAGCCAACCGACGCATCAGTATCACTGCCGACGCCGGACTTGCATCGTTCAAGATCGAACGATTCTAGTAGATAGCTGTGTAAGAAAATAGTACCACTGACTCGCGAATAGTCATGGTGGTGTTGGATAAAAAATCCTAACATCGCGGCATTGTATACTGAACCCATGAAGAGTAAAACGTTCATACATAAACACCGCAGGCTTATTGGTTTTCTGTTTGCTGGTCTGGCGCTACTGATCGCAGTCGCGTACTTCATCATAGTGCCAAGTGAAGCCGCGGGCAGTACGGGTATTCAGAAAGTAATTCTTCTCTATGCTCATTCGCTGTGTTGGCTCCTTTTGTGTATGGCGAGCGTGCTTTGGGGTATGCGAAAGTACCATAAGCTATCCGTTTACAGCGCGTATGCCGCCGCGGCAGTATACGCTTTGTTCATGGTCTCGTTGCTGATAACAAAAATATGAATGGCAGAGATATCTGAGTACGCTCGATCTTGGTAGTGGTAGTTTCATCATGATCGTGGTATAATATAACGAGCAAGTTATCCTGACTTTATTATATGTTTTAGTGTTAGCCTCACTGAGTCGTACGAAAAAGCAAAGCATCTCTCGCTTCAACAACCGCTTAACGAAAGGCAACACATTATGGCAACAAAACTATTCATCGGACGGCTTTCTTTTGATACCACCGAAAAAACTTTGACCGAACTATTCAGCGAATACGGCGAAGTGACAAGCGTCGCGATCATCATGGACCGCGCAACGAACCGATCAAAGGGATTTGCGTTCGTTGAAATGAGCGATGCGAAGGCAGCGCAAGCAGCGATCGATGGCTTGAACGACAAAGAAGTCGACGGCCGCGCTATCGTGGTCAACGTCGCCAAAGAGCGTGAAGACAAGCCACGTAATAACGCTGGTTACCGAAGAAGCTGGTAGAAGAGTATGGCAACCAAAGCACTGGGCAGGCAAGAGTTCCTCCGATCGGAAAAAGCCGATGTACTACGCGCGGAGTTGCAATCAATGGTTGATGACCCACAGTACAATACCGTACTGCGGTATTCGATCCTGTCGCCGGACGGCTCTCGTTTCGTAACGAAACACCTGGACTACATGAGTAATCATCTGCAAATGAACCATGGTCAGTACCTGTCTAATCTGAAGCTCATGACGAAGATAAACAGCTCGATACGCTAGGCTGTTTCGATTCTTCTGTGCGATAATTATGTCATGAATCCTATCCGGTTCGACGCACCGATACTCACGCTAAAAGACGTGACTATAGTGAAGCTGCCCGAAGAATCGAGCAAGCTGTTGCCTTCGCGTGGGCAGGTCGCGGTAAAGGGCGATGCCAACGGACACGCGTTCACGACGGTGCTTGAGCCGGACGGATACTGGGGTCACTGGATGCGCATCAATCATAACCTGCGAGATAGCGCCGGCGTGGATGTCGGCGATACGGTGACCGTTTCTTTGGAAGTGACCAAGGAATGGCCTGAGCCGGAAATTCCTAAGGATATCGCTACCGCCCTGGAAACAGCGCCCGAAAAGGTGAAAAGCAAATGGCAAGATATCACACCGATGGCAAGGTGGGAGTGGATCCGCTGGGTGAACGCAACCGCGAACGCCGATACGCGTACGATACGCATTGAAAAAACGATATCGAAACTGAACGGCACGCACCGACGGCCATGTTGTTTTAACCTTGCGGCATGTACCCGGAGCTTTCGAAAAGCGGCAGACTGATCGAACCTGCGCACACTTGAACATAAACGTGCATTTTTTACACCATTACGGCATCATTTTTACGCTACACTAGGTCTAGTATCATCAAAACAAACACGCTGTTAGCCGTGTTCATTCCATAGAAAGGCTTGTTTCGCGATGGACCAAGATATCCTGGCGCCAGAAAAGGCGGAAATAGACAATTACGCAGCAACCGACGTGTTCGCATGGGCGAACAACCTGCTGCAATACAAAGAAGAACTCAAAATCGAACTGTTTCTGATCAGTAAGAATTACGTATTGTATCGCACCAACCTCGCCAACGAACTTCGCTCGCAACTCGAGCCACTATTTATCGACGGGCTCCTGGAGTATCTGTTCGATGGAGCCGAAACCGGCATGGTCGTCCGCGGCTTCGAGGAGGCAGAGAGCGAAGAAGGCGTGCTACAGCGCACTCAGACCTTCAAAGTGCCGAACGCCCGTGAGACATTGAACTGGATCAAGACCCAAGAGCATGAAATCGAGCTGTTCAACGACGGCGACCATGACTTCAAGCACATCAAAGGCCTCATGGCGCGCATTTCTCATCCGCAAATGAAGCACAGCGTCTACATACCGAAGGTGCTGCCACGGTCAAACGTCATGCAAGGACGGACCGGTTGGATGGCCCGCGGCGGCAAGTTTGTGCCGTTTGATGCCGACGCCGCACTGAGGATTCCCTCTGACAATCAGATGCTCATTATCGACAGTGACCTATATGTATTCAGCCAAGCGCGCTTGAAGCAACTCTTCGGTTACGACGCCAAGGAAGCAAGTGTCGCCGAGAAAAAAGTCGAAGAAATTAGCGCAAGCTTCAAACTATCGTTCCCGGAAGGTCAGAGTATGCAGACAATGGTCGAGGGTAAGCGGAGCGTCATCAAGAAGCTGCAAAAGATTAATCCTACTTCCGTTACCCAAGAACAGTTGCTAGATCATGCCAACGAACTCGGCGTCGAACTGATGGAAGACGATGCGGGATCTATCATCATCATGGATGACAAGGATATGAGCAAGTTCGTTAACCTGCTCAATGACGATTACATGGAGTCACCACTCACCGGCGAACGGTACGAAATCATCAAGAAGCGGCCACTCAAACCAGAATCAAACGACGAACAATCTCAAGTCGACGCATAAATCTGTCAAAACGATTCTGATTCCTGAAGCATAAGCTACAATGGAATCATGATTGAAATTGCTCCGGACGTCCTTTCCTATTTCGCGCGTTCCGGTGGTGGGGGCAGTTCAAGTAGCGGTGGTGGTGACGTTATCGCGCTGATCGGCTACGTCCCCAGTTATTACGCAGGTAAACTCGTGAAGAAAATGTTACCACGAAAAGCCGAGCTGGTTGTAAGTGCCCTGACGGCGACGGCTATGTCGGCTACTCTTCTGTGGTTCGCATACCTCATGCATGGCGGCTATTTTTTCATGACACTCATCGTTATCGGCATATGGCTCGGATGGTGGGCTGCCTTTTTTGACGCCTGGGACAAAATAAAAGCGAAGTCGAAAAAAGCCAAACAGGATATGTCTGTCGCGGCAAGAACCGATGAGGCGTGGTCGGAGTCGGCTATCGTGACGAATGCGCTCGAAACGTTTTCACGGTACCAGCGCGACTGGCAAAGCGGGGACATACAATCGATCCGCGCGTATACGACTGAGCGGTATGCGAACCATGCCGCGCTGATGTTGCTCGCGCTTCGTGAGTTGCACCGGAAGAACGTCATGACGGAGATTGAAATCATGGCTTCTGAGGTAGTGGATATCCAGGATGATTTCGATAACACGAAAGACCGCTTCCAGATTGCTATCAAAGCAAAGGCGAGAGACAGTCTGATTGACGTATCTGGTGGCTTTGATAATCCGCTCTTCACGGATACCTCTGAGTTCATCGAATACTGGACTTTCCATCGTAGCGACACAAGATGGCTGCTCGACAGAATCGATCAAGCGACTGCCGATCTGACCACACAGAATAGGTCGATCGAAGCGTTCGCTGCCGCGAAAGGGCTGTATTATTCGCTTGATATGGGTTGGTTGTTTTTGCCAAGGAAAGGCGTGTTGTTTTCTGGTGGGACATTCGGAAAAAGCGATATCAATAACCATACGATCGGCATGTTCGACGACCATTTGGTGCAACTGTACTCGTACAGCCCGATGCCTGAATTCCCGGTCTTCATCGTCGCGCAGATCAACCTGCCTAGATCTTACGAAGGAATATACGTGAAATACAAAGCTTCCTCATTCTGGACGACGGGTTACGCGCCAAAAAATCCACCTTCAGAATACAAACAGCATAAATTGGAATGGGAAGATTTCAATAAGCGATATGACGTCTACGCGACCAACCCAGACCGCATATCGCTGTTCGAACTGCTCAATCCAGCGTTCATGGCATACCTATATGATACCGATCCCAAGGTGTGTATTGAGGTCACGGATAATATCGTGTACTTGTACCGTCAGACGGGAGCGACAAAAGACAAGGTCGGATCGCTCGAGTATGAAAAAATGTTCATGATACTGCAAAAGGCATACAGGGAACTGCGCATGTAGTTATTGGTAAAATGGATATATGACAAAAATACCAATAATCCGTGAAGACGACGGCGAGATGCTTGGATTCGTCGAGCAAAGTTCCACTGGCTGGACCGCCCAGACGATTTTCGGGTACGTCTTCGCGCGCTCCGATAAGCGTGAAGCCGTGGAGGAGGCTGTCCGCTCGCAGGGGTTGAACATCCTTCAAGGGCTGTGGCAGTATTTCGATAAAGACGACAATACGTGGTACCCTTGCATACTCAAAGAGGCGTATGAAAATAAAGTCACGGTCATCAGGACGACCGCATTCGGGTACCAAGACCCGGACGATTACAAGCTCGTTACGTTGACGAACCCTACCGAAACCAATCTCGTAAAAGCTTAGTGATTCATTAGATTTTGCAAAATATGTTGTAATTATACTGATTCGCAGCCAAGGCTAAAATGCTTTAGGTATACTAATGTTGATAGATTATCAAAATCAATATGAAACACAGATTACGAGCTATACCAAAAAAGATTCTGTTTGCCGCTCCGATAGCGGTCATTTTATTGACGGTCGTCGGTGTGACGGTAACGAAAACGCATATCGAGACAGCGACTGCAGCTGCACAGGAACAAAGCCGCAATAC
>CAZGAP010000014.1:20682-25262 GCA_964523935.1 uncultured Candidatus Saccharibacteria bacterium | reverse complement strand
CTCCAGCTCGGTACGAATCGGTCAGAAGGTTGTCGCAATCGGCAACTCCCTCGGCGAATACCAGAACACGGTAACGAGCGGAATCATATCGGGCACGGGTCGGCCGGTGACGGCCCAGGAAGGCAACTCGGTCGAAACCCTGACAGACCTTATCCAAACGGATGCCGCGATCAATCCGGGTAACTCAGGCGGTCCGCTGACGAATCTGAGTGGCCAGGTCGTGGGTATTAATACAGCCGTCGCCCAGGACGCACAGGGTATCGGGTTTGCCATACCGATCAACTCCGCCAAGGGCATCATCAAGAATCTGCTAAAAACCGGTAAAGTCGAACGTCCGTACCTCGGTATCAACGTCGTTACTATCACGCCTGAAGTAGCGAAAAAGTACGACCTGCCAGTCAAAAAGGGTGGTTACGTATTCAATGAAAGCGGCTCCGCCATCATGAATGATACACCGGCATCAAAGGTTGGCATCAAAGACAAGGATATCATCACCAAAGTCGGCGATATCGAGGTAGGTGAGCGCGGAAGCGTTCCGAGCTTGGTCGCTGAATACGGGACTGGCGACACGGTAGATCTGACAATTCTCCGTGACGGCAAAACGATTACCCTGAAAGTGACGCTCGAGTCGTACGGCGGCTAACTCTTCTGAAAGCATACGATGAGCCCAAAACTCTCCGTATGCTTCAGTTTATACTCACTTGCCATCTGGATAATTGCCGCGTGCTGGCGCTCATCAGCTTCGAGGAGTATCGAGCCACCGTGTCTGAGTAGTTGTGCGGCCTGATTGATCAGCTGACGTATGAGCGCCAGGCCGTCATCATTGGCGTACAGCGCGATTTCGGGCTCGGCATGCGTTTCGGGAGACACGTCCCAGCTTCTGTCGACGTAGGGGAGGTTCGCGACGATAATGTCGATAGGGAGTCCATAGTCACGAAGCAGGTCATTTTTAATGATCTGCACGTCGACACCCAGTAGCTGGGCGTTCTGTTTCGCGAGGTTCAGCGCGTGCTGGCTGATGTCAATTAACGTCACATCCAAGTCCGGGTATTCCAACTTTGCGGTAATGCCCAAGATGCCCGTCCCTGTACCAACGTCGACCAGGCGTTTGTTGTCTTTGACGAGCGGCAGGTCGGCGGGCATGATTGATTTCAACGCCTCAATGAATGCTTCGGATTCAGGGCGTGGTATGAGAGCTGCGGGTGTGGTTTTGAACCGTCGGCCGTAAAACTCCTTATGTCCGATGATATAAGCGACCGGCGTGTGGCCAAGTCGCAGTTCGATGCGGGCGTTGGCGATATCTTCCTGTCTGCCATCGAGCGTTTGATCGCCGTGGGCGTGCAGGTAGGTGCGCGGTTCGCGTAGCGTATGTGACAAGATCAGTTCTGCGTCCAAGCGTGCCGAGGGGATGCCTGCGCCTTCCAGTTCCTTGCTCGCGTCCTTTAGCCACTCTTCGATAGTCATATGTATATTATGACACGTGTTTTAGTAATTAGCAAAAAAAGAGGTATCACAAAGGGATTTATTCGGCGTTCTTCGCGGCCAGTTCGCGTTCGTACGCTTGGAGGTGCTCGATTAGGTCGTCGATCTGGCCGTTCATGGCAGCGGGGATGGCGCTTCGCGAATAGCCGATGCGGTGATCGGTGATGCGATCCTGGGGGAAGTTATAAGTACGGATTTTTTCAGACCTGTCACCAGTACCGATGAGTCCACGGCGCTCGGCGTCGAGCTTGGCGTTTTCCTCGTCGATTTTTTGCTGCAAGAGCCGTGAGCGCAGGACGCTCATGGCTTTTTCTTTGTTCTTCAGCTGTGACTTCTCGTCTTGGTTGGTGACGACCAAGCCTGACGGGATGTGAGTGATACGTACGGCGCTGTCTGTCGTGTTGACCGACTGGCCACCGTGGCCGCTTGCCCGGTAAATGTCGATTCGAAGATCCGCTTGGTTGATTTCGATGTCCGCTTCTTCTGCTTCTGGCAGGACGGCGACGGTGACGGTGCTCGTATGGATACGACCCTGCGATTCGGTCGCTGGGACTCGTTGCACGCGGTGGACGCCCGATTCGAATTTCAGGCGAGAGTAGGGAGCGTCGCCGCTGACCTTGAAGATGACTTCCTTATATCCACCGGTATCGTTGGCGCTCTCAGACATCAGTTCCGTCTTAAGGCCGTTCGCTTCGCAGTAGCGTAGGTACATACGGTAGAGTTCGGCGGCAAACAGACTGGCTTCGTCGCCACCCGCGCCGGCGCGGATTTCGATGATGACATTCTTTTCATCGTTTGGATCCTTCGGTGCGAGCATGAGGAACAGTTCTTCCTCAAGTTTTGGCAGGCGCTCTTCAATATCCGCTACTTCGCTTTTTGCAAGCTCGGCAAGTTCATCGCTGCCATTCGCGAGCTCTTTTGCTTCTGCTAGCTGAAGTTCCAGGCTGTCGCGGAGAGTGACTTTTTCGATGATGTTTTCGAGTTCGGAGAACCGTTTGTTTTTTGTCTGGAAGTCCGGCTCGCTGTAGGCGGTTGGGGTCGCTAAGAACTCGCCGAGCGATTGTTTTTCGGCGGTGAGGTCGGTGATGTTGAGATTAATTTTTGGCACTGCCGCTTATTATACTAAAAAACCGTTCGGTTTAACAGAGGTGATTATGGCTTAGGGGTAGAATCGTTGGTTGTCGTGGTAAGGGCGTTCAACTCTCGCACGGGATTCGCTATGAGTCCGACGAAAATAAACGCAACGATACTCATGATCACTTCGACGGGTATGCCAATCATGTCAAAAAGAAATCGAAAGGCAGCAACCACGAAATTAATGATGATTCCTACCACTATGAGTACGGTGATGCGTTTGCGAAGTTCGGCTACCCGAGCCAGACGCCGCTGCTCATCGGTGGGTTGAGGGGTCGGACTATTGAGTGGCTGCGGAGCGTTATTTTCGGGATACATGTATATAAAGTATAACAAAAAAGACCTCCGGGAGAGGTCTTTTTTGCAGTGTCGCTACGCCGCGCTCGAAGTGGATTTCTTCGCTGCCGCCGCGTTGGCTTTCTTGGCCTTGTTGGCAAGTTCCTGCTTGCGGGCTTCTGCGGCTGCCGCACGAGCCTTGAATCGATCGACGCGGCCTTCGGTGTCGATGATCTTTTCCTCACCGGTAAAGAATGGGTGAGACGCGCTGCTGATGTGTACCTTGACCAATGGGTATTCGTTTCCGTCTTCCCATTTGATCGTTTCGTCAGTCGCAGCGGTCGACTGAGTCAAAAAGGCAAAACCGGCCTGATCGTCGCTAAATACGACGGGGCGGTATGTCGTTGGGTGTATACTGCTTTTCATATCTGAACCATTGTAACCGATTCCCAAGGTGTTGTCAAAGGGTAGAAATATGCTACAATAACTGGGTAACAATAATAACGACACAGCCGCGCGCATAACTCCTGATTATCTCGGGGCGCACGGCGAGGAAAAAGGAGTACTATCATGGCCGTAGAGGTTGATATTAAGCAGTTGCTCGAAGCTGGTGTCCATTTCGGACACAAAACGAGCCGTTGGCACCCGAAAATGGCGCCGTATATTCATAGCAAACGTCAAGATTCGCACATCATCGATCTGACGAAGACCGTCGAGGCACTCGACAAGGCATTGCCTGAACTGACGAAGATCGCAGCCAGTGGCAAGCAGATCCTCTTCGTTGGTACGAAGAAACAGGCCAAGGACGCCGTCAAAGCGACCGCAGAGAAAATCAATCAGCCGTACGTGACTGAGCGATGGATCGGCGGTATGCTGACCAACGTCGCGACCGTTACCCAACAGGTCAAGAAACTTAAGGACCTTGAGAAACGAATGGAAAGCGGCGACCTTGAGAAGCGCTACAACAAATTGGAAGTACAACGCTTCTCAGAAGAGATCGAGGAACTCAACTTGAAATATGGTGGCATCAAGAATATGAACGGCCGCCCTGGCGCGATCGTCGTCACTGATGTGATGGTTGACGAAGGTGCCGTCCGCGAAGCGAACGTCCTCGGCGTGCCGGTATTCGGTATCGTCGACACGAACGTCGATCCAACACCGGTAAAGTACGTCATTCCTGCCAACGACGACGCGATCAAGGGTACGCAGCTGCTGCTTGATTACTTCGCTCAAGCGGTCGCGGAAGGCGTCAAGAAAGAAGGGGAGGCATAAATGGCAATCACGGTTGAAGATATCAAAAAACTCAAGGAACTGACCGGTATCGGTCTGACCGACGCCAAGGCGGCGCTCGTCGAAGCCGACGGTGACTTCGACAAAGCCCTCGAAGCGATGCGTAAAAAAGGTCTGACGAAGGCTGAGAAAAAAGGTGACCGCGAAACCCGCGAAGGCTTGATCGACAGCTATGTCCATTCCGGTCGTATCGGTGTGGTCGTCGAAGTGAACTGTGAAACCGATTTCGTGGCGCGCCTGCCTGAATTCAAGGAATTCGCGCACCAGATCGCCATGCAGATCGCAGCGATGGCTCCGAAGTACTCGACGATGGAAGACATTCCAGCCGAAGCTTACGACGCGAAGAAAAAAGAGCTCCTCGAGAGCGATTCACTCAAAGGCAAGCCGGCTGAAATGGC
>CAZGAP010000014.1:20424-20672 GCA_964523935.1 uncultured Candidatus Saccharibacteria bacterium | reverse complement strand
AGCTTAAGAAGCACTTCGCCGAACAAGTCCTTAGCGAACAAGCATTCGTACTCGACGACAGTAAAACCGTCGGCGAACACATCAAGGAGCAGATCGCGAAGAGCGGCGAGAACATCCGTATCTCACAGTTCAAGCGCATCGAGCTCGGTGTGAACGAATAAAAAACGCTACGCATTAAGATGACCGGTCAGCAGTGGCCGGTTTTCTTATATTGACAAAACATAATCATTATGCTAATATCAAAGAAT
>CAZGAP010000014.1:19053-20351 GCA_964523935.1 uncultured Candidatus Saccharibacteria bacterium | reverse complement strand
AGCCAATGGGCAGCCGAAATAATCAAAGAAAATAAAACCTCGACTCGCATCCGCCGTGCCATAGGAGATAGAATGCTCCGTCTGGTTGGCAAGGGTAATAAAGTCGCTCGTGTAAATGGGTACGAAGACCCTGCTGCGACGCAAGCCGCAACGCGTGAATCTGTTGACGCGGTCCTTGCGAATCCCCGCCGTGCCACGAAGAAGGAGCATGCCAATGCTGCCGCCCTGCAGAGCGGTTTCGATGTCATGGACAGCCAGCAGGCAAGCAAAGACTTTCAGTTAGGACGTATTGATGATGAGATCGCGGCCCTTGATCGTCAGCTGGGTACGCTCTATAACGATCCATACTCCGACACGAATGTTGCAGCTGGTATGTCGGTTGGTAAAGTGACGAGCGAACTCCAAAAGCGTCGCCAAGACGCCGTTACGCGTCGTGAGGCTGCCGCTGGTATACGGATCGATACGACATGGGCTGAGGGTATGAATGGCGATGTCGCCGGTGAGCAGCGCCGAAATTTGGGATATAACGCCGCCGAACGTACCGCTCCCACAGTGCGACCCGAAGATATGCCAGGGTATAATCCATTTGCTGCTCCATCAAGCGAAGCGGCGGAACAGCCTAAACCTGAGAACCCGTTCGCGGCATAGGGCATAGTCCGTATTGAAAACGCAAAAATGCGCCGTCTCTAGGCGCATTTTTGGTTAGCGCTGTAGTATAATAACAAGCAATATGTTTGATACCGACCCTTATGAACTCAAGATGCAAGCAGCGCTCGAACACTTCGAGGGCGAACTCCGTAAAGTGCAGACCGGCCGCGCGCAACCAAGTATGCTCGACGGCATAAAAATCGAGGTGTATGGCACGCACATGCCGCTCAACCAAGCCGCCAACGTCACGGCACCAGAGCCGCAGCTACTCCAGATCACACCGTTCGATCCATCGAACATCACTGCGATCAGCGCCGCTATCCGTAATGATCAGTCCCTGGGGCTGAACCCTTCCGATGACGGCCGTGTCGTCCGCGTGCCGATTCCTCCGCTTACCGAAGAACGCCGCCGCCAACTCGTCAAGCAGACCGGCGAGAAGGTCGAAGAGGCCCGCATCGGTATCCGTCAGGCGCGCCAAGACGCATTGCAGGATGCGAAGCGCCAAAAAGACGCCAAGACACTGACGGAAGATGACGTCAAGGCGGTAGAGAAGGCGATCGACGCGCTCGTTAGTGAGTACCAGGCGAAAATCGACGCGGCGTTCAAGGCGAAAGAACAGGACATCCTGAAGGTTTAGCCATGGAACTGTT
>CAZGAP010000014.1:18284-19043 GCA_964523935.1 uncultured Candidatus Saccharibacteria bacterium | reverse complement strand
GAATCATCGTTGGGGTTATTGCTCTTACGTTCCTGGTCGTGCTGCATGAACTCGGCCATGCCATCGCGGCGCGGCGCAACGGCGTCGTCGTCGAAGAATTCGGTATCGGGTTCCCGCCGCGTGCGTGGGGCAAGAAGCTGAAAAACGGCATCCTGTTCAGTATTAACTGGTTACCACTCGGCGGCTTCGTCAAAATGCAGGGCGAGCATGATGCCGCGACGAAAAAGGGCGATTACGGCGCGGTGAGTTTCTGGGCGAAGACCAAGATTCTGCTTGCTGGCGTGTTCATCAACTGGTTGACCGCAGCGTTCCTGTTGACGATCCTTGCTATCACCGGATTGCCACAGGTCATCCCGAACCAATTCAGTGTCGCGGGTGACACGACGACGGTGCACGAACCCGTCCAGCTGACATCGCTCACATCCGGATATCCGGCAGAAAAAGCAGGATTCGAGGTGCGCGACAAGATCCTGCGTTTCGATGGCCAGGAAGTCAAAACCGCCGATGAACTCATACAGCTGAGCCAGGAAAACAGAGGCAAAAGCGTCACGGTTATTTACGACAGGAACGGTACCGAGGAATCCAAGACCGTCACGTTGAAAGATGCTGACGGCGCCGTCTTCGGTGCGGGGCTCGGGCAGCGCACCGAAACGCGTTCGACATGGTCGGCGCCTGTCGTGGGTATTGGCGTGGCCGGGCAGCTCACATGGGAGACACTCAAAGGTATCGGTTCGCTTGTCGGTAATCTCGCTAACGGCG
>CAZGAP010000014.1:13724-18221 GCA_964523935.1 uncultured Candidatus Saccharibacteria bacterium | reverse complement strand
ACGCCAAGACGCGTGAGGCTGGCAGCAAGGAAGTCGGAGCGGTCGGCGAGAGCGTTGCCGGGCCGGTCGGTATTTTCGGCATCCTGTTTCCTGCGGCGCAACAAGCCGGACCGACGCAACTCCTCCTACTGATCGCATTCATCTCAATCGGTCTCGCGGTCATGAACATCCTGCCGATTCCTGCGCTCGACGGCGGCCGATGGTTCACGATGGCTGGGTTCAGACTGTTCCGCAAGGAACTGACGAGAGACCGCGAGGAAAAAATCCAAGCAATCGGCTTTATGACATTAATGGGACTTGTCGTCCTGGTAACTATCGCGGATGTCGGAAAACTCATCAAATAGAACGCGCCATCTCGGCAAGGTGGCCGAGGTGCTTCACGCGCTTCCTGAAAACAAACGCAGTCGCTGGGGAATGGCGATCGGTTTGCCGTTTTGGGTATTGCTTGCGTTCTTTTCGAGCCAGCTGATCGTTCTCGCCGGTATATGGCTACTAGGGATCGTCCATATGCCGCTCGAGAATTTCACCAGCGCCGCGGTCTCGCAGACGATCGTCGCCGTACTTGTATATATTTTGTCGATCGTTATCGTCATCGGCGTGCCGTACCTCATATGGCGTCGTAAGATTTCGCTTGAGACGCTCGGGCTCGGTAGGTTGCTTTCTTGGACCGATATCGGACTCGCGCCGCTCGCGTTCATCGCGTACAGTCTGCTGACTACGACGATCCTTGCCATTGTGACCACGACGATCACGGAGTTTCCGGCTGATCAGGTGCAGGACGTTGGTTTCCAAGCCTTCGGCACGCGTCTCGACAATATGCTGGCATTCGCTACGCTCGTCGTTCTGGCGCCACTCGCGGAGGAGATTCTTTTCAGGGGTTACCTCTATGGTAAACTGAAGGGGTACGTGCCGACGGTCGTGGCAGCGCTCGTAACGAGCTTGCTTTTCGGACTGGTGCATCTGCAGTGGAATGTCGGTATCGACGTGTTCGTGCTTAGTCTCATCCTCTGCGGTCTCAGGAGCCTGACTGGCAGTATCTGGGCAGGCGTCATCGTCCATATGATCAAAAACGGCATCGCGTATTACATATTGTTCATCAGTCCGCTCATGGGAGGCTAACGCATATGAGAATCAGTCAATTATTCACCAAAACCAGCAAGGAAGTACCAGCTGACGAAACGTCAAAGAACGCGCAGCTGCTGATCCGGGCAGGGTTCGTTTACAAAGTCATGGCAGGCGTGTACGCCTATACGCCACTGGGTCTGCGAGTGCTCGAGAAGATCAAGCAGATCGTCCGCGAGGAAATGAACGCCGTCGAGGGTCAGGAAATCATCATGAGCAGCCTGCAGCGCAAAGAGACTTGGGAAGGAACCGGCCGATGGGACGACGAAGTCGTCGATGTCTGGTTCAAATCGAAATTGAAAGACGATACCGAGGTAGGGTTTGGTTGGAGCCATGAGGAAGCGATCTTGGAAATGATGCAGCAGTTCATCAAGAGCTACAAAGACCTGCCAACAAGCGTTTATCAGTTCCAGACCAAGCTCAGGAATGAGCTGCGTGCCAAAAGCGGCATCATGCGTGGTCGTGAATTCGTCATGAAAGACATGTATTCACTGCATGCGACCGAAGCTGACATGGACGCGTACTACGACAAGGTTATCGAAGCATACAAACGTTGTTATGACCGTTTCGGTCTGGGCGACAGCACGTTCGTCACATTTGCCAGTGGCGGTGCGTTCACGAAGTTCAGTCATGAATTCCAAACGATATGCGAGGCGGGCGAAGACGTACTCTATGTCAATGACGATCATACGGTGGCCGTCAATGAGGAGGTCCTGGACGATGCCACAGCCGAACTGGGCGTCGATAAGACCACACTGAAGCCGGTCAAGAGCGCCGAGGTCGGCAACATATTCAAGTTTGGCACTGACAAGGCGGAGCAGATGAAAGTGACGTTTACCGATAGCGACGGCACGCAGAAACCGATTTATCTTGCATCGTACGGTATCGGTATCACGCGCGTGATGGGCGTCATTGTCGAGAAATTCGCCGACGACAAGGGTATCGTGTGGCCAGAAGCGGTCGCCCCGTACACGGTCTACCTGGTGCGCATCGGTGGGGAAGAAGCCGTAAGGCACGCAGACGAGCTGTACGATGAGCTGACTGCCAAGGGTGTCGAAGTCCTCTACGATGACCGGGATGAGCGTCCGGGTGCCAAGTTCGCTGACAGCGAGCTGATGGGTATCCCGCACCGCGTCACGGTGAGTGACCGGCTGATCGAAGCGGAAAAGTACGAGTACACGCCCCGCTTAAGCGGTGAAACCACTCAATTGACACGTTCAGAGCTTGTTGCTAAACTAAATTAACGAAAGAGCAAGTGAGTGAGGGGTGCTGAGAGCAGCACTTTTTGAATCAACAAACTATCAAGGTATAAAACTATGAAGAAATTATTTCAAATAACAGAGACGGGTAAAAAGGAACTCGAAGCCGAGCTGACGGAACTCAAGGGCCGCCGTGGTGCGATCGCCGACAAGATCGCGGAAGCACGTGATTACGGTGACCTGAGCGAGAACGCCGAGTACGATTCAGCCCGTGAAGAGCAAGGTCTCGTTGAGAGCCGTATCGCCGAAATCGAGGATATCCTCCTGAACGCGACGATCATCCCGGCAACGAAAAGCTCGAGCATCAAGCTCGGCAGCAAGGTCGAACTGAAGACTGGCAAAAAAACCGTGACCTACCACGTCGTCGGGCCTGTCGAAGCGGACCCACTGAACGGCAAGATCAGCAACGAATCACCGATCGGCCTGGCCCTCATCGGCAAGAAGATCGGCGATACTGCGACGATCACTACGCCGAAGGGCGATATCGACTACGAAGTCGTCAAAGTCGGCTAGAACGACAAAGACTTAAAAATACACTCCCTGATAGGGAGTGTATTTTATGTTGGTAATCCAGGGCTAGGCTGCTTCGCTGTTTCCCGTATCCGCATGGATATGACCTGCGTAAAGGCCTTCATAAGCGTCAGGGTTGTCTTTCGCTTTCAGTTCGAGTTTACGGCCAGACTTATTCAGTTCGCGGCCGACGAGATTGGTGACGATCATACCAAGAGAATCTTCATTGTCAGGGTCGTCGTAGAAGTCGAGTGCACGCTCAACGGGAGTGACAAAAAGTTTTTTCTCAGGATTCTGATCGATTGCCTCGAGCACTTTCTTCAAATCGTCTTCGACGGAAGTCCTCATCGTGTCGTCCGCTCCAGCTTCTTCTACCATGTCGAGGACGTCGACGATAGTATAAACACATGGCGGCGTAAGGATATCTTTCATTTCATCGTAGTTTTCGTCCTCAGGTTTAACCTCGGCAATGGTTGCGAGTTCATGAACCGCGCCGGTCGCTTCAGTGGCGACGAATGTACGTTCGTGTTCGGTCATGTCGGCGTTGAATTTTTCCTTGATGGATACGAGCATACCGGCGGCGACGACCGGGTCGATCTTGCCGTCCTGCCAATCCTCGGCTGGGCAGTATTCAATGTATGTCTGGATCGCTTCGTGTGCGCTGGTCGTATGGCCAATGGCCTCCAGTGCTGTAGGGAGGTCGAGTGTCACGGTATCGGCGCTTGATTCCAGTGTAGTATCCGGGACCTTGACGAGATTGCCGATATGAATGGCTGAGCTTGAGGTTTCCGAGTAAAATGCGGCAGTATCCTCATAGTCATGCGTCCAGTCTTCGTATTCCTCCACCGCGCTAAGGCGTTTGTACTCTTCAAGGTCGGCTCGGGTAAATGCGACTCGTTCGGTACTCATGCGGTTCGACTCCTTTTTGTATTAAAAAATCCCGCTTCGTCATATCGGCGGGTTAGGGGAGCAATAGTCGTTGTTGGGTAAGCGGCTGGGTCTGACATGTAATCTGTTTGTGTTACTTTCAATACCATCTATGCTATATATTCTATTTGATCTGCCTCCAATGTAGCACATTGACCAGTTTAAAGCAATAGCTTTATACCACCTATGAGTTACGAAATAGTGAAAATGCTTACTGTTTTTCGAAATCACCCCTGTTAGTGTATAATGCTTTCATATGGCTACACTCCAAGACTACAGGGATGAACGACTCCGCAAGCTCGCCGAACTGCGTGCGCTCGGTGTCGATCCGTACCCGGCGACAAGCAACCGGACGCATTTTACCAACGACGTCGTCGAGAAGTTCGACGAACTCCAAGGCCAGACGCGTCATGGGCATCCGTAAATTCGGTAAGTTGGCGTTCATCGTCCTCCGGGACAAAACGGGGCAGGTGCAGTTGTTCTTGCATGCGCCCGATGTAGTGGAACTCGATGGCCCTGCCGGCGTCCTCGGCATGAAGCAGTTACCACTGCTCGATAGCGGTGATTTCGTCGAAGCTACTGGGGAAGTAATCAAGACGCAGACGGGCGAAACGTCCGTCGGCGTGAAAACGCTCCGCCTGCTGACCAAAAGCTTGCGGCCGCTCCCAACCGAACTGAC
>CAZGAP010000014.1:12525-13679 GCA_964523935.1 uncultured Candidatus Saccharibacteria bacterium | reverse complement strand
GCCGCTCGTCCAGCTCCTGATCTACGGCTTCGCCGTCAACACGGACGTGAAGCAGCGGTTCATCCGTCGAAGCAAATTTTGGCAAGCGACGCGTGATTATATGAATGAACATCATTTCGTCGAAGTGAACGTACCGGTGCTTGAGCATACGACCGGCGGCGCCGACGCCAACCCGTTCGTGACACATATGGATGCGCTCGACCAAGATTTTTACCTGCGCATCAGCCACGAACTGCCTCTCAAGCGCTTGCTTGGAGCGGGTTTCGAGAAGGTCTACGACATCGGGCCGCGTTTCAGGAACGAGAACTACAGCGACGAGCACCTGCCTGAGCACGTTGCGATGGAGTGGTACTGGGCATACGCCAACTGGCAGGACGGCATGAAATTCCAGGAAGGCCTGTTCAAGTACGTCCTCGAGAAAACCTTCGGCACCTTGCAGTTCACCTTGAACGGCTTTGAGGTCGATATGAGCAAAGACTGGGAAGTCTGGGACTACGCGACCGTCATCAAGGACCGTTACGGTATCGACGTCTACGAAAGCTCGCTCGATGATGTCAAAAAGGCGCTTTCCGACAACAAGCTTGAGGTAGAGAAGACCGAAAACCGCGCCCGGGGCATCGACAAACTCTGGAAAAACATCAGAAAAGACGTCGCCGGTCCCGTATGGCTGGTCAACACGCCGAAATTCATCAGCCCTCTTGCCAAGACGAGTACTGAAGACAACAGGGTAGTCGAACGTTTCCAGGCGGTCATCGCTGGTAGCGAACTGAGCAACGGATTCTCCGAGCTGAACGACCCGATCGATCAGCTGAACCGCTTTACCGAACAGCAGACTATGCGCGATGCTGGTGACGACGAGGCGATGATGCTCGACATCGATTACGTGGAAATGCTCGAATACGGCATGCCGCCCGCATGCGGTCTGGGCTTTTCGGAGCGCGTGTTCTGGGTGTTCGAAGGCGTCAGTGCCCGCGAAGGCGTGCCGTTCCCACAATTGCGCCACGAGATCGACGAGACGACGAAAGCGGTGTACCCCGACGTGAAACTAGGGTAATATCCCCGCACACCAAAAACGCAGCCCTTGATGGCTGCGTTTTTGATTTGAGAGACAAAAGGGTTTATGCCGCTGGACTCGGTAGGGTGTCGGCGTACTC
>CAZGAP010000014.1:8920-12500 GCA_964523935.1 uncultured Candidatus Saccharibacteria bacterium | reverse complement strand
GACGAAATCGACGGTGGACTGCACGATCTCTTCGTAATCGGGCACCCGTTCGACGATCCAGTCACCAAGTTCCTTGTCGCTAGCGATGTCCTGCATGTCGACGAGCGTCTGGACGTCGTCGGGCGTGAGCGATTCGATGATCTCGTCGCCGACTTTCTCTGCGACTTTTTCATTCAGTTTGTTTAGGGTGGCGGTGATTTCGGTGTCGCTCGCGTCTACCCCGAGGGAGAGGAGCGCATCTTTGGTGATATAGTCGTTCATACTAGATAGCCCTTTCTTATAGCTCGACGCTCAGGCCGTTTTGGGTTTCCTTGCGGGCGCGGGCGTTGTCAACACCGGCGGCGTGGACGGTCTTGGCGGTTTCTTTTGCTGCCTTCGTGGCGCCTTTGGCGTAATCGGCCGTCATACGGTAACGGTCCCTGACCGACTGTCCGATTCGGCGGAGAAACGCAGGAGTACGGAGTCGTGAGATTTTCTCGCGGTCGTCATTCGTTTCTTCCTCGAACTCACGGGCTGATGATTTGTCGACCTGTGAGGCGAGTACCTTCAAGCGGGCTTCCTCGCGAGCACGTTGACGACGCTTTTGGCGGTCCTCGATATTCTTCTGGGCGCTTTCTTTGACGCGGGCAGCACGCTCACGGGCTTCGCGGACTTTGTCGGGGGTGCTGCGCACCTTGTCGACGGCATTTTCTACCCGGTCAATGGTGTTCATGGCACGTTCGTTGGTGACGATACGGATAGCCCTGTCAGCGATACGTTCAGAAACCTTGATGCGCTGTGGTTCTGATTCTTCGGATACGATCGGGATCTTTTCGACGTTTTCGGTCTGAGGGAAGAGCTCAACGGGAGCGGCAACAGCTTCGCCCTGATATTTCTTGTCATTCCATGCGTTCATGAAATCAGCGATTGCTTTTTTGGCGTCAGGTGTTTTCTCGGTTTCCTTGCTTTCTTCGGCCCATGCCTCGAGCTGTTCGGCGGTCACATCTTTAGCGAGCCTGCCGCTCGTTCCGTCGTGCAACGTGCCGTTTTCAAGGATGACGTGATAGGTGCCGTCATCGTTGACCGATTCGATAGTCCATCCTTCTTCGAGGTTCTGGGCTTTTGACCTGTCGATGGCACCGTTTTCATCGTAGACGTTCCGGCCGATGGTGACTGCGTCGTTAACGTTGAACGATGGGGTAGCTGATTGCTCGGCTGTCGCGATTTCCACAGCTGGCTCAGGCTGCTCATCCGGCGTGTCTTCAGTTTCGTTCTGAGCGAGATAGTTCTGATAAAACGCGTCGCGCGCTTCGGTCAGGGCGGAGTTGGCGGTGATCCGTTCCTCGGGGGTCGATTTGAAATTCAGCTCGTCGACCGCTGCCTGGGCTGCGTCGATCGCTTCGCCGCCATAATTGCTCCATTCCTTATTGAACGTTTCGACGTCTTTTTGATAGATTTTCGCTTCAGCGGACTGCTTGAAGCCGGGTTTTTCAAGCTCTTCAAGGTAGGGAGCTAAGTTCTCGCGGCGCTGCTCGAAGTCGGCGAGGACCTCAACGCTGGAAGGTTGATTGTTGTGATTGGAAGGTGCTTCGATGTTCATAGTGGTGTGGCGGTACCGTTTGTTTTTGTTAATGTATGAATTTACATTAGCATAAGCGTGTAAAAATGTCAATAGCCATACGCGCAGGTATTCAGGATAAAATAAGGGAAGTAGGGTATGCTGCAACAAAAGGAGATGACATGACAGAACGGAAGAAGAGTGTGGAGACGGACGGTACGAAGGAAGGCGAAGTCATAGGGGAGACCCTACAGACGAACCGCAAGACCGCGCCGTGGCCATTGATTACGATCGGCGTCTTCGCAGTGGTCGTCATGGTGGCGTTTCTTGTGGTGTGCTGGTGGGCAATCGCCGCGGCGTTGCACACGGCGATGCCCTCTGGCCCGCACGCGAGCGATATGCCAGGTGGGTTCGGATATGGCAATGATGACGGCGGCTTTGAACGGCGTGAGCGTCGGGAGTTATGGAATGCCGCCGAAGCGAGCGGCGTCGTGACCAAGATAAACGGCGATACGATCACGATCAGCGGCCGCGGAAAGCAGTTGACAATCACGCGGACCGATGACACAGTCGTTGGCGGCGACAAAGAAGAGGTAGCGGTGAATGATACTGTTCTGGTGTACGGCGACACCGAAGATGACGGTAGCGTGACAGCTTCGAGGATTGTTGTTCGCAACGAGATAATAATGGAGGAAGATGCACGCTCGGGACACATGATCCGTAAACCTGACGCGTAGACTACTTGCAATTGTATAGCAAGTTTACTATACTAAATATAGTAAACTTGAAGGAGGAAAAATGACTGCAATTGCCGTGTTCGTGGGAAGTCTGCGTGAAGACTCAATAAATAAAAAATTAGCGAGAAGTCTCGAAAAATTGGCACCTGAGGGGACGAGGTTCGACTACGTGGATTTGAATCTCCCGCTCTATAACACTGACATAGAATCACCGTACCCGGAGCCGGCGAAACGGGCGAAGGATATCGTACTGAACGCTGACGGCGTTCTCATCGTGACGCCGGAGTATAACCGAAGCGTACCGGGCGTGCTGAAGAATACCATCGACTGGCTGAGCCGGCCATACGGTGAGAATGGGTTCGACGGCAAGCCACTTGCGCTCGCGGGTGCATCGGGCGGGCCTATCGGGACCGCGGTGGCACAGTCCGATATGCGTCACATTGCTGGGTACCTGAATATGCGGCTTGTCGGGCAGCCGGAACTTTATTTCTCGTTGGCATCCGACAAGTTCGGTCTGGTGAAGCCGGAGCATGAGGACCACCTCAAAGCTTTCATCGACAATTTCGTGGCGTTCATCAAAGACTAGCGGTGCCCCGATGACGCGTATTTGCTATCATTAGTACATGAAGCGTTTCTTCGGGGGATTCATCATCGCGATCGTTGCCGTTATCGGCCTTGGCGCGTCTACCCATGCGTCGGTCAATGATTTCACGTTCACTTCCTTTGAGGCCGATTATTATCTGGGTGCGGACGCAGAAGGCAGGTCAACGTTAAAAACCGTCGAACGGCTTTCGGCGGTTTTTCCTGATTTTGATCAGAATCATGGCATAGAGCGAGCGATACCGAAAAAATATGACGGACATCCCGTCGGTCTGAAGATTGAGTCGGTGACTGATGAAACGGGGAAGCGGCTCAACTATAGTACGTACGCACAGGGCGACTACACGATTCTTCGTATTGGTGATCAAGAGAGGTATGTGTATGGTCTAAAGACCTACGTCATCACGTACACGCAGCGTAACGTAACAAAGGTTTTCGCCGACAAATCTCTCAATGAATTTTACTGGGACGTGAACGGAACGGAGTGGCGCCAACCGTTCGGGAGCGTGACCGCGCGGGTGCATGTGTCTGATGCCTTGTTGCCGACGCTGAAGGAAGAGAACGCTTGCTATGTCGGCGCTGCGGGCTCGACCGAGCGCTGTTCGTTGGTAAGAAACGGTAACGTTCTGACTGCTACGCAGTCTGACCTCAGGCCCGGCGAAAACGTCACGGTCGCGATCGGGTTCACACTCGGCACGTTCAGGGG
>CAZGAP010000014.1:0-8826 GCA_964523935.1 uncultured Candidatus Saccharibacteria bacterium | reverse complement strand
GAGTCATAGCGATAATTTGGCTGTCGATCAGATACGGTAGGGTGAGTAACCGCACGAAGGAGCTTGAGCCAATTGCACCGGAGTACATACCACCTGTGAAATGGAGCATTCTCGTTTCGTCAAAGATCGGTCAGGGGACACGGGCGGACACGACGGCGCAGATCATCGATCTGGCGGTACGGCACTACGTGACGATCGCGCAGACGAAAGAAAAATCATTGTTTCAGCAGGCGGAATACGAGCTGGAAATCATAAAGCCGATCGAAGACCTCAACAGTGAAGAACAAAAGTTCGTTCAGACGCTTTTTGGTAGTAACAAAGTCGGGACGAAGCTACAAACGAAATCACTGAAGAATAACTACACGTTATCGAGCAGATTACAGAAAAACGGCACTGAGCTGACCAAAACGATAAAAGGTACGTATGGGCTCAGAGCGAAAGACGAAACGGCGAGCCGGCCATTCAGGACCACAAGCCTGATTCTATTCATTGCCGGGGTGGTAACCATATCGCCGCTGCTGTTGATCGCGGCATTGGTCGCGTACATATCGGCATGGCAATTGCGTCCGCTCAGCGACGAAGGATTAGGGCTCAGGCGGTATCTGGCGGGTCTGAAAATGTATATAGAGGCTGCCGAGAAAGACAGGATAGCAATGCTACAGAGTCCGGATGGAGCGGCGAAAACGGGCGTGAAAGTTGGTGGGGACGGTGACAAAAAGCTCATCGCGCTGTACGAACGGGTGCTCCCATACGCGGTATTGTTCGGTCAGGAAAAGGAGTGGAATAATCGTCTGGCGGTGATGTATGAGGACGCTGGAGCGGTGCCGTCGTGGTATGTGGGGCATAGCGCGTTCAGCGCCGCGGCATTCACTGGCGCCATGAATGATTTCAGCGGTAGCATGAACAGCTACGGTGCATCGACGAGTTCTTCATCAAGCGGCTCGAGCGGAGGTGGATCCTCCGGTGGCGGTGGCGGCGGCGGAGGTGGCGGTGGCTGGTAGTCTGCATGGTGATGGAGACTTGCGCGTAGCATGCTATGATAAGCACAAGCAAGGGGGCGCGCATGATTGAAGTCAGGAACATCAGCAAAACGTACGGTAAGAAAAAGAACATCTTCACGGCGCTTGATGATGTCAGTTTCGTGATACCCGACGGCGCGAGCGTCGCCATCATCGGCAAATCAGGTAGTGGCAAGTCGACGCTGATGCACGCTATGAGCGGGCTTGACCGCCCGGAATCAGGCGAGGTCGTCATCGACGGCGATGACATTCTTAAGCTCAAGGCAAAGGCGGTCGATAAATTCCGCGCGACTAAGATGAGCTTTATATTTCAGTCGTTTTTCGTCCAGGCAAACGAAAGTTGTTTTGACAATGTCAGTTTGCCGCTTGAAATCGCCGGCGTGCCGAAGCGCGAGCGGCGTGCCAAGGTCAAGAAGGCGCTCGAAGCGGTCGAACTCGGCGACAAGATCAAGTCGAAGGCGCGGAACCTTTCGGGCGGCCAGAAGCAGCGCCTAGCGATCGCGCGTGCGATCGTGAACGAACCCAAAATTCTGTTCGCCGATGAACCGACTGGTAACCTGGATAGCGCGACCGGAGAGATCATCGAAGATTTGTTGTTTGGCTACAATAAGAAAAACGGTACTACTTTGATCGTCGTAACGCATGACCCTGATCTTGCGAAAAAATGCGATATTCAACTTTTTATCAAAGATGGCAAGATTGCGCCGCAACCAGAGAAACCGGTGACGCACACGTCGAAGGCACCGACGAAAATACCTATTAACAGATTGGGGGCACACTCATGAAACGCCGTGATATCATCCGCCGTGCCGGCCGCAGCTTACGGCAGGCGAAAGCACGTACACTCCTCACGAGCCTGGCGATAGCAGTGGGCGCGTTTACCTTGACTATATCGCTTGCTGCCGGTGAAGGTTCGCGGCAGTACGCCGACAAACTAATTGGATCGAACGTTAATCCCCGCGCGCTGTTCATCGTGAAAGATGACAGTCTGTTCGGTGGCGGCGCTGCGCAGAGTGGGGTACGAGAGTACGATCCTGACGCTACCATGAATGCAGGTGCTCCAATCAAGCAGTTGACGCAATCGGATGTCACTAAGCTGCGGCAGCGCGATGACCTCGAACAGGTCAGACCGATATACCAGATAGACATCAAATACTTCACCGTCGAGGGGAGCGACAAAAAGCTGTCAACCGACATTGGAAGGTATGACTCGACGATCCGCAATGAGACCTCCGCGGGCAACGTACCCGCGCTTGGTACGGAAATCGGTTCCGAAGACATAGTTATGCCCGAAAATTTCGCCGACATATTCGTGAATAACAAGATTATCAATACCAGGAATGATATCGTCGGAAAAAAACTGACGTTGACCATCGCGAAGCCGGTGGCGCAGCCTTCACAGGAAGAGATACGGGCGGCATTGGCGAAGCCGAACCCAGCCGCGGCGATAGCAGCGTTGACCGGAGGTGAAACCAAAGAAGTGACATTCACAGTGCGGGCGCTCATCAAGCAGTCATCGACGACCTTGAATCCGATCTCCGCCATGCAGATTGCACCGTCTGAGGCGCAGGATATCTATGAATATACGACGCAAGGGACAAGCCAGTTCCAGAAATATACAGGCGTCACTGCGCTCGCAAAAGAAGATGTGAATCCCGAGGATGTAAAGAGTTCATTGAAAGCGGCAGGTTATCCGTCGCAAACGGCCAAAGACCTTCAGAATCTGCTGTTTACGATCGTCAATATCCTTCAGGGGATCGTCGTTGGTTTCGGCATACTGGCGCTGTTCGTTAGCGTGTTTGGCATTATTAACACTCAGTACATTAGTGTTCTCGAACGAACGCAGCAGATTGGTCTCATGAAGGCGCTTGGCATGCGCAACCGAGACGTCGCGAAGCTCTTTCGGTACGAGGCGGCCTGGATCGGCTTTCTAGGTGGTGTTATAGGCTCTGGGGCTGCGATTGCACTGGGCACGGCGCTAAATCCGCTTATCACTAAGCAACTTAGTCTCGGCGACGGCAACGCGCTGCTTATCTTCTTGCCATTGCCAGTACTGCTGCTTATTGTATCCCTGATGCTCATCGCAGTGATCGCGGGGTACTTCCCGGCGCGAAAAGCTGCTAAGCTCGACCCGATCGAAGCGCTTCGCACGGAATAGTTGCCTCACCGTCGACAACTACCTTATAGTGGAGGTATGAGAGAGGTTGGCGGGCCCCAAGATGGTGCGGATGATGACAAGCAGTGGAGAGCGCGGACGGACGCCCTCTTAAGACTCATGTCAATCCGTGATCAGCAACAGTACGTTAAGGAAGAAGCGACCCATCTCCAGTCATTGTGGGCGACTGGCAAGATCAGCGAGCAGGAGTATCTGGAAGAGATGCGAAGCGTGACATCGATGCTTAATCATTACGACGAGCTTCTGAATGCACAGTCCGATATAGCGGATATGCTGCCACGAAAAGGAATAGCCGGAATCGGCAAAAGGGCGATCAGGATGGTCGTACGGCCCTTCATCGTACGATAACGGTTCGTCACCGTTCCGGCCTCTGCTATAATTGTCACATGATTGATATCCGCTTAGTCCGAGAAAACCCTGAACTGGTTGCCCAGAACGCACGCAACAAAGGCTATGACATCGATGTGAACAAATTAGTTGCTCTTGACGATGAGCGGCGATCACTGCAGCAACGCGTCGATGAACTCCGGGAAAAGCGGAATCTGAACGCAGCCAAGATGAAGAGCGGTGGTAAACCGGACCAGGCGCTGATCGACGAAGGAAAGCGGATCAAGATTGAGCTGGCCGAAAGGGAACGTTACCTGGCCGCCGCCGACAAGTCTTACGGGGAATTGATTGAGCAGTTGCCGAACATGGTGTTTGACGACGTGCCGATCGGCGGCGAAGAAGACAGCGTCGAGATCAAGCAATGGGGCGAACAAAAGACCGGTGCGGTCGATCATCTTGAATACGCGACGCGTCGCGACTGGGTGGATTTCGAGCGCGGCGCCAAGGTAGCAGGTGCGAAATTTTACTATCTCAAAGGTGACTTAGCCGTACTTGAAAACGCGATAACCCAATACGCGTTGTCGGTGCTCCTCGAAAAAGGCTTCACGTTCATGACCGTTCCGCACATGGTCAATAGCCGTACGGCAACGGGCACGGGCTTTGCTCCCCGCACGAGTGACCAATCGGACGAGTACTACATAGAGGGAGAAGATCTATCCCTTATCGCGACGGCAGAGATGCCGCTGACCGGTTATCATGGCGATGAAATTATCGACGAAGCCGACTTGCCGCTGTTTTATGCGGGTCTCAGCCCAAGCTACCGCAAAGAGGCTGGAACGTATGGCAAGCATACGAGAGGGCTGTTCCGCGTCCATCAGTTCAATAAACTCGAAATGTACGCCTTCACGACGCCTGACCAAAGCAGGGAAGTCCACGAAAAGCTACTCGCGATTGAGGAAGAGATCTGGCAAGCGATCGGTATCCCGTACCATATCATCAATATCGCAAGTGGTGACCTCGGCGCCCCTGCAGCGAAAAAATACGACATAGAATACTGGTCTCCTGTCGACGGGAAATACCGCGAACTGACAAGCTGCAGCAACTGCACTGATTTCCAGGCGCGTAATCTGAATATCCGTGTCCGCCGCAAGGACGGCAGCGTCGAAGTACTACATACGCTCAACGGTACCGCGGTATCTCTGGCCCGTTCGCTTGTGGCTGTCATTGAACACTTCCAGAACGAAGACGGGACACTTACCATTCCCGAAGTTCTGCGACCGTATCTCGCAAATCGAGAAATGCTATAAGAAGCCGCGATTTTTACTTCCTATCCCCACGTAAGGTATAATAGATACATAGATAGAGGAGGGCAGATGATCAACCAAATTTCTATTACCGGTGTCAGATACGATGTCGATGAGGCCACAAAGAAGTACGTTATCAAAAAAATAAGCCGCTTGGACCGTTACATTCCACGACACGCGCGGAAGACGGCAAGCGCGGAAGTTCTCTTAAAGGAAGTCAACAGGGCGCACGGTAACAAATACGAAGCCGAGGTGATCGTCCGCGTACCAAACAAAACCATGACCGCGAAAGATTCGACGGTCAATATGCTTGCGGCACTCGATATCGTCGAGGCGAAACTCGCTGCCCAACTGCATAAATACAAGTCCACGACAAAGAACCATACCGGACGGCATGCGATGCTATCACGGTTCAAGCGCAGCTATGCCCGCGAAGCCGCTTAAGGTATAAAACCTGCTCCAAACTACTGTCTTTTTCTGAGATATCCGCTATAATAAACTGCAGTGAATTTCAGACTATACGGCAGGAGTAGGGCTTAATTATGGTTAGTAGACAAAAGGTCTTAACGAAAATATTCGGTGATCCGCAGAAGCGGACACTAAAAACTTTGGAAAAGAAAGTCGGTGCTATTAATGTACTCGCTGATAAGTATCATGCGATGTCAAAGGCCGATTTGAAGAAGCAGACGGACGAGCTCAAGAAGCGTCTCACGAAGAAGGGAACGAAGCTGGATGACATCTTGCCGGATGCGTTCGCGTTGGTTCGTGAGGCAAGTGACCGCGTCCTCGGCATGCGACACTTTGACGTGCAGCTGATCGGTGGTATGGCGCTTCATGATGGCAACGTTGCCGAGATGAAGACCGGTGAGGGCAAGACGCTTGTCGCGACGCTGCCAACGTATCTCAATGCGCTTGAAGGCAAAGGCGTGCACGTCGTCACGGTGAATGACTATTTGGCGCAACGCGATGCGGCGTGGATGGGTGAATTGTATGATTTCCTCGGTATGTCAACGGGTGTTATCATCAATGACGCATCATTCGTCTATGATCCGAAATATGATAATGAAAAGCATGAGGACCAACGTTTGCGTCGGCTTCGTCCTGCCACACGCAAAGAAGCGTATGCTGCGGATATTACCTATGGCACGAACAACGAATATGG
Source organism: uncultured Candidatus Saccharibacteria bacterium (assembly GCA_964523935.1). Taxonomy (GTDB): domain Bacteria; phylum Patescibacteriota; class Saccharimonadia; order Saccharimonadales; family Saccharimonadaceae; genus UBA2112. Next base: position 2,838 of record CAZGAP010000014.1, on the reverse strand, counting down.
ATTTGATTATCTGCGCGACAACATGGTCAATGAAGTCGAAGAGCTTCGTCAGCGTGAACTACATTTCGCTATCGTCGACGAAGTCGACTCAATTCTGATCGATGAAGCACGGACGCCGCTTATCATCAGTGCGCCGGCGGCTGAGAACCCCGACAGTTACTACCAGTTCGCGAAGGTAGCTGCCAAGCTGGTTCCTGAAGACTACGTGCTTGACGAGAAACGCCGAACCGTCGCTCTGACTGACGAAGGTGTCGAGAAGGTCCAGAAACTACTCGGTATCAAGAACCTCTATACGCCGGAATATGTCCGTTCGGTTTATCATATGGACCAGGCACTGAAGGCGCAGACGCTGTTCAAGCGTGACAAAGATTATGTCGTTACGAACGGCGGCGAAGTCGTCATCGTCGACGAGCACACCGGTCGCCTCATGCAAGGACGCCGTTATAATGAGGGACTCCACCAGGCAATAGAAGCCAAGGAGGGTGTACCCGTGCTTCAGGAGAGTATGACACTCGCCACGGTATCGTTCCAGAACTTCTTCCGTCTGTATGGCAAGCTGTCGGGTATGACAGGTACCGCCTTCACTGAAGCCGAAGAGTTCCAGCAGATTTACAGCCTCGATGTCGTCCAAATTCCACCGAACCGTCCGATTACCCGCGTCGACAAAGAGGACCTGATTTACAAGACCGAAACGGGCAAGTTGAAGGCGGTCGCGGAAGCCATCAAGGAGCACCACGAGGCCGGCAGGCCGGTTCTCGTCGGTAGCGCATCGATCGCGAAGAACGAACTGATCGCCAACTATCTTAAAAAAGAAGGCATCAAGTATGAGATCCTGAACGCGAAAAACAACGAGCGCGAAGCGGCTATCATCGAAAAAGCCGGCGAAAAGGGTGCGATCACACTCGCGACGAACATCGCGGGCCGTGGTACTGACATCAAGCTTGGTGAGGGCGTCAAGGAGCTTGGCGGACTTGTCGTGATCGGCAGTGAACGTCATGAATCTCGACGTATCGACAATCAGCTTCGTGGACGTGGCGGTCGTCAGGGTGATCCGGGTGAGACGCAATTCTACGTATCTACCGAAGACGATCTCATGCGTATCTTCCAAGGCGAGCGTATCGCGACGCTCATGAACCGCCTGGGCGTGGACGATGAAACGGCCATCCAGAACAAAGCGGTCACGAAGACACTTGAGTCTGCACAGAAGCGTGTCGAGGGCTATAACTATGACATGCGCAAAAATGTTGTTCAGTATGACAACGTCATCAACCGTCACCGACGAGTCGTCTACGTCATGCGACGCAAGATCCTCGAAGGAAGCGACATCAAACCGGAAATCGAACGGCTCATAGCTGATAAGGTTGCCGATCTCGTGCGCGTTCCTGCCAAGAACAACCCGAAATTCCGCGATGAGTTCGATGCGGCGTTTCCGATCAGTGAAGAAAATATCCTCAAAATCGGTACGGAAAAGAAAGACAAGACACGCAGCGAACTGGCCATCAAAGTGGTCAAAGAATTCTATGACTCCAAAGAGAAGGAACTGACGCCGGAGATCCTGCGAAAAGTCGAACGCGAAGTATACTTGCAGGTACTCGACACGCTATGGATGCAACACCTCGAAAACATGCAGCATCTTCGTGAAGGCATCCACTGGCGATCCGTCGGTCAGCGCGACCCGTTGGTCGAATACCGTGCGGAAAGCCAGAAGCTCTTCGAAGGTCTCCAGGCAACGCTCCGTGACGAAGTGCTTTCGGCGCTGACACACGTGCGTCCGAACGATGTCGTCGCGACGGTCGAAGAAGACCATGATACCGAACTGACCCGTCTGGCGGAAAGCTCCGTTGAACGCGGCGTCAACGAGATTACCAGTGGCGAAGCGAACCGTGATTCTGAATTCAGCGTCAACAAGAAATCTCAGCAGACCGAGAACAAAGTGAAAAACGATGCTCGTAAGAAAAAGAAAGCGCAGCGCCAAAACCGAAAAAAGAACCGTAAGTAACCAGGACGGGTGAGGATTGTAACGTATGAAACATACCGTCGAAGAAGTGCGACTCAAAAACGGGGCAAGGGGCCTATTGATCGATGTGCCGAGTGCGACCGTGATGAGCTTCCAGTTCCAGTTTCGTGCCGGTAATAGGTACGTGGCGAACAAAAACATTTATGAGACGGCGCACGTCATGGAGCATATGGCATTCGGTGCCAACGCCCGCTTCAAGAACGAGCATGAGTTCGAGTCGGAGTTTACCAAAAACGGCGCGTACCACAACGCGTATACCAGCGACATGAGCATGGTATACGTCGCCGACTGCGCGGACTTCGAATGGCAGCGTATTTTCGATCTGCAGCGCGTTTCGATTTGCGAACCACGGTTCAATAACGAGGAATTGGAAGCGGAAAAAGGCAATGTCCGCAGCGAGCTGACGGGCTATCTCAACAATCATAACCGAGTGCTGTGGCCCAAAGTCCAGCAGCTTCTTGGTGAGGATGTACTGACATTCAACCAGCGGCTTAAAACCATCCCACGCGTGAAGCTCCGTCATATCAAAGAACATCATGCCCGTACGCACACCGCAGCCAATATGCGGTTCGTGATCGCCGGCAAACTGCAAGGCCGCAAGAGCGAGATCAAACGGCAGCTTGAGGAATGGGAGCTGTCAGCGGGAGAGCGATTCGAGGCACCGCAGGACCAGTTCGTGTCTGGCAAACCGACGCTAATCCGCCGCAAGGAAGCATCCAACCTGACGTTCGCATGGTCGATGATCGTACCACGCGAACTGAGTGACGAGGAATCTGACGCGATGAACTGCCTAGACCATATCTTGACCGGTACCATGCATT
>CAZGAP010000013.1:26609-26840 GCA_964523935.1 uncultured Candidatus Saccharibacteria bacterium | reverse complement strand
GAATACTTGAAGTACGTCTTGATTTCGGCGAGCGACAGCGGCGTCAGGAAGAATTCGTATGCCCTGCCCGTCAGCGGTTCCTTGACCTTGCCCGCCAGGTCGAATGATGAAGAACCGGTGGCGATGATGTCGAGTTCGGGGTGCGCATCAATGAGGAGTTTGAGCGTCAGGCCGATGTTTTCGACGCGCTGCGCCTCGTCGATGACGATGCGTTTCGCCTGGCCGATGACG
>CAZGAP010000013.1:0-26503 GCA_964523935.1 uncultured Candidatus Saccharibacteria bacterium | reverse complement strand
AGATAGAGCTGTTCTTCGCTCGGTGCTTCCGCGAGTAGCTGCCGAGCGACGGTGGTCTTGCCGACGCGACGGGGGCCGTAAAGAACAATTACCCGCCCTCGTCCCAATCGGGAACGGATGAGCGGGGTAAGAGTTCTTTCTATCATACTGGAGATAATAGCATAAGTTATTTCCAGTAGACCAGAGAAAATGGGTTATTTACATCATACCCATGCCGCCGGGCATACCGCCACTTGGCATCGCAGGGGCTTCCGGTTCTGGGACATCGACGACGAGAGCACCCATGGTAGCGGCGGTCGAGGCGATGGAAACCGCGTTCTGGACTGCTTCTTTCGTGACTTTGACGGGGTCGATGACACCGGCTTTCTTGACATCGACGAGGCCGTCGTCAGGATTGTTCACATCGACACCCTGGCCTGCTTTGCCGGCTTCGACTTGCGCCAGGAGAGCCGCACTGTTGAGTCCTGCGTTTTCGGTGATCAGCATGAATGGTACGCGGAGAGCGTTTTTGAGGATTTGGCGTCCGGCGCTGATGCTATCGGCACCATCAGCCTTAATGCCTGCCGCAAGGTTGACGAGCGTGACACCACCGCCGGCTACGATACCTTCGGCCAGCGCAGCTTTGGTTGCGGCGACCGCATCATCGACACGGAATTTCTTCTCGTCGATTTCGGTTTCGGTCGCACCGCCGACTTTGATGACGGCGACTTTGCCGCGGAGCGCAGCGGCGCGCTTTTCGTACTGCTCTTTGTCGTATTCGCTCGAGGCGTTGTCGGCCTGGGCGACGATCTGCGTGATGCGACCGCTCACGACCGACGGTTTGCCGGCGCCTTCGATGATCGTCGTGCTATCTTTGCCGACGATGACCTTGCGGGCGGTACCGATGACGCTGAGGTCGACATTTTCGAACGTCAGGCCTTGGTCTTCAGAAATGACCTGGCCGCCGGTGAGGAGCGCGATGTCCTGCAGGATTTCCTTGCGGCGATCGCCGTACGCAGGTGCCTTGACGGCGACGGTGTTCAGGACACCCTTCAGCTTGTTGAGGATGAGGATGCTGAGCGCTTCGCCTTCGACTTCGTCGGCGATGAGCACGACGTCTTTCTTGCCGGCCTGTGCCAGCTTCTCGATAAGCGGTAGGAATTCGGCGACGCTGGAAATCTTTTTGTCGGTGATGACGATCGCAGGCTTTTCGTAGACCGCTTCCTGACGGGCGGCGTCAGTGACGAAGAACGGCGATGACCAGCCCTTGTCGAGGGTGAAGCCTTCGACGACTTCCGCTTCGAGGTCGAGCCCCTGGCCTGCCTCGACGGTGACGACACCGTCCTTGCCGACCTTTTCGATGACGCCGGCGATCAACTTGCCGATCTGTTCGTCTCCGGCGCTGATCGTTGCGACCTCGGCGACACGGTCGGATTTGCCTTCGATGCTTTCAGCTGATTTTTCGAGCTGCTTGATGATATCGGCAGCTGCCGCTTCGATGCCCTTACGGAGTTCCATCGGGTTGTGGCCAGCCGCGATCAGGCGGTTGGCTTCTTTCAGGATGTTGTAGGTCAGGACGGTAACCGTGGTTGTGCCGTCACCAGCGACCTTGTTGAGCTTGCTTGCCGCCTGCTTGATCAATTCTGCGCCGACTTTGTAGCCAAGCGTTTCGTCGTCGCCCTCCGGTAGATCGACCGCTTCGGCAACGGTGACGCCGTCATGCGTGACGGTTGGGCCGCCGTAACCTTTCGCGATCACGACGTTGCGGCCTTTCGGACCGTAGGTTACTTTGACCGCGTCGTAGAGTGCCTTGGCGCCGCCGAGCACGCGCTCGCGGGCGTCGTCATCATAAAAAACTTTCTTTGCCATATTATTTATCCTCCGTATTCTTTAGCCTATTGTTGTGCCGTTGGTGTTTGTTGTGCCGTTGGTGTTTGGCATACCATTTCGTGAACGGGTACGCTCCGAGAGCCACGATGACTACACCTATCAGGACGATGGTAAGGATGACATTCATCCAGCCGTCCGTCGCTGATAGTGGCGGTATTGATGTGCTCATACGGTCGCGAGGACGTCTTCCTCTTTGACGATCAGGTATTCCTTGCCATCGATTTTCAGTTCGGTAGCGGAATAGTCTTTGTGAATGATCTTGTCACCTTTCTTGATGCCTTTTACATCCGGGCCGACCGCCTCGACGATCGCATACGCTGCTTGTTCTTTCGCCGTGTCTGGCAAGTAAATTCCACTTGCGGTCTGGGTCTTTGCTTCCTCGCGGACAGCGACCACACGGTCAGCAAGCGGCTTGATTGGACTACTCATTTGTTGTGCTCCTCCGTGTATAACAATTGTTATTTTTGTACCTCTATTGTAACCAAAAAAATTAGCACTTGCAAGTCACGAGTGCTAATTTTGCGTGAACTATATTGACTTTATATGCTGTTTATGCTAAAATTTCACAAACGTAAAAAAACAAACATGCCACAATACGAACGATCACAAAACCGCGAAACGGATCCGAAACGAATACTGGATCGCTACTTGCGTCCTCTCCATAAGACCCAGACGGAGGTGCGCGATTTCCGTATGAAAGGACATCTCGGAGAATCAAGCACGGAATTCTTCAGTCACCCATCGGTCGATCCGAAAGTTGATTTTGCCACATGGGCAAACCGATATGCGGAAACGCTTGATGATACCGATCCCGCGAAGGCCTATGCGCAAATAATCGGTGTCGTGCCCATGGCGATCAGGGGGATCAACAATCTAGAGCAAAAGGGCAAGAACCGATGGAACACCCGGCAACTTTCCCGGCTTAATTCGACCATCAGTTTCATGATAGACACCCAGAGCAGCATCACGCCCGAGGCCTTGGAAGGCGTGTATAAATCGACGGCGCTTAATTATGGCTACAGCTCGGAAGAAATCAACAAACTCCTGGACACCGTTAAAAATCGTGAACAGGGTATGCGTCATGAAATTGGACACGACGCGATCATGTATCGTTTGCCTGGGGATTTTGAAATGCTAGAAACGACTGAAGATGATGACTTGAACGGCGTTGATCGTCGTTGGCGCTGCCCGAACGGAGCTATCGTTACCTTTGACATAAAAGCCAGTCCGGAAACGGCCGAAAAAGCCGATCGCTTACGAGCGGCCTTTTACCGCAGGGCACATCGCCAAATCCCATCGAACGAAATGATCATTCACTCCGGACTATACGATGAGGATTTCCAGCATCCATGGCGCCCCTCGGAAGAAGCGATAGCCAGGGAACTGCCTAGAATGCAGAGGTTAATTTACCGGGCGGCGGGCATGGAATTGCCAAGCGACCTCCCCTCAGAGGTGAAATGGTAAAATAATACTATGAAGCAACCGGACTTTCAGCAATATATCGTTAACGCTTCCACTGAAGAAGTCGGTGAAATACGCGAAACGATCTCGAAAAGCCTCGCGATGAGGATTGCTGACCGTGCGTTTATTTCCCTGACGATTTCAGGGATTATCGACGGACTGCCGTCGACTCACGACGTGAGCTTTCAGCCGATACGCGTCGAATCTGACGACTCGTTCATCAGCTGGGGTGTGTTACGAGATGGGGATAGCGAATCGGAGGCAAGCATACGCGACGAAGATAATGGCAAATACCTTATCGTCGACGCCGCTCTCCACTCTTCGCGCGATGATCAATTGCCGCCAGTAGCCTAGGCTACAGGAATAATCGTGCCTTTAGCGGCGGCGGGTACGAAATTGCCGGCTTCGACGAGTTCGCCGAGTTCGGCAAGCCCTGTGTCGGAGGTGATGACGACGCCACGCGCGTCAAATAGCTCGATGACTTCGAGGTTCTGAAGGTTGTCATGGCTGACAAGAGCACCGCCGGCAGCCTGCTGGCTTCCGACCGCTCCGACGAGCGTCTGGAGGTCTCCCGTGCCTGCGTCGACCACATCGCGGCCTTGGAGCAGGGCGCCTTCCGCCAATGCATGCGCAGTCGCCTCGTTGGCACCAGCTGCCTTCACGATTACCAGGTTGCCTTCTTCGGGTAGCCATTCGGCAAGGGCTTTGCCGACGTTCCATACGTATTCGGTTGTCAGGGAGTCGCCGGCATGGCCGCGGATGTCATTCATGGAAAAAACGTTTGTCATATGAATCCATTATATGCGCATCGGGAGCGCTAGGCCAAATTTGGCTACGATTTGATGGAATAACAATAATCGGTATAGTAGGAGGATATGGAACTGCGATACGCGACAGCTGCCGAAGCGGCCGAATGGGATTCGAAGGTGCTGGCTAATCCGGACGGAGGCAATGTCTTCCAGGGAGACGAGTTTGCCGAGCATAAGAAACTCGGCGGCTGGAAGCCGCGGTATATCGTTGCCGATGGGGTTGCCTTGACCGTGCATGAAAAGCCGGTTTTTGGCCTCGGCAAACTCTGGTACTTGCCTAAGGGCCCCGGTGTCAGCTCGGTCGTGCAGCTCGGCGACATGCTGCCAGATCTGCAGAAGTTCGCTGCGAAACAGGGTGCTTTTGCCGTCAAAGTGGAACCTGAGCTCGAGAAAACGGAAAGTGCCCTGCTGGCGCTAAGCGAGCTTGGCCTCGTCCCCGTCTCCCCTATTCAGCCGAATTTCTCGACGGTGCTTATCGATCTGTCGCCTGACCTCGATACGATCTTGATGAACTTTAACCAAAAGGGCCGCCATGCGCTTCGGCGTGCCGAGCGTGACGGCGTGACGGTACAGATGGTAGAGACGACCGATGTAACATGCCGGGAATTCTATGATTTGCTAGCGCAGACCGCCAAAGGGTCATTCGTCATCAGGCCGTATGAGTACTACTTTAAGTTCTGGTTGCGCTACGCGGCGGCAGGACTGGGCCAGCTGTTTTTCGCGTATCACGACGAGCGATTGGTCGCGGGAGCGTTCGCGGTGGTATTCGGCGACAAAAGCACGTACAAAGACGGCGCGAGCGTGCGCGACAGGACGGTATACGGTGCCAGTCATTTGTTGCAGTGGCATGTCATGCAGTGGGCGAAAGAACGAGGCTCTCTGCAGCACGATCTCTGTGGCGCTCCACCCAGTGACCGCATCAACGACGAGACGCACCCGCACTATGGTATCGGGCGTTTCAAAACCAGCTTCAACAAGCACGTGACGGATTATATCGGTGCCTACGACTTGGTGGTCAAGCCCCGGCAGTACGCGATGTGGACGAAGTTCGGCGAGCGGGCAGCGAAGAGCCTTTGGTGGCGCAAGTACCACGAGAGCTGGTATTGATTTTATATTAATTTTGTGTTAAAATATTAAACGTGAACATTACTAATTCGGCTGTTCGAGTTGTCTCTGCGTGCGTTGCCGCAGTGAGCGTTACGTTCGGAATGGTTGGGTGTGCAGCTGGCGACAATGACCGCCTTCAACTCTCAATTGCGATTCCGGAGGACGGCGTCGGCAAAAAGTGGATGGAGCCCGACCGCTACATCGACTACGGTGAGCTCGGAATCCTTGTCCCGCCCACCATCTTCGCCCCGCCCCAGTACTCTGCTGTCGGAACGTTCGGGAAATGCGTTTTCCTCGTGGGAAAGGTGTTGGAACCGGACATTTACGAGGGCGCGCTCGTCATGAATGACGGTAGCGCCAGTGTCGCCCAGAACACCGGCGGTACGCTCGCCGAGCTTCATGACTGGGTGTATTCCCACACTTCCGACTGTGACTGACACCGTTCACTGTCGCCACTGCCCTTTCCTGGGCAGTGGCGACCTAACCAAGCTTATGTACTTATTACTTCCCTGATGACAATTGCGTCATTCAGGATTTTTTATTTCTTGGGTACCCTGCGATGAAGCGGGCGGTGCCGCTGGCGCTCCTGTATCACTCGCTTGCGGTGCCGCTGGCGCTCCTGTATCACTCGCTTGCGGTGCTGCAGTCTCTGTAGCAACCGGCAATGTAAAATGAAACGCCGTGCCTACTCCGTGTTCGGACTCGAACCACAGCTTGCCGCCCATACCCTCTATGAACTGTTTGGTGACGTACATTCCCAGCCCCGTGCCCGGTATATCCGTGCGGTCTGATGCTTCGACACGGAAGAATTTCTGGAACATGCTCGCTTGCTGTTCTTTCGGGATACCCAGACCGGTGTCTTGGATCGTGATCGTGGCGAAACCATCCGCGATAGTGTGCGAAACCGTCACCTGGCCGGGTGAACGATTGTACTTGATGGCGTTGCTGATAAAGTTCGTCAGGACAATCTCGAGCTTCGTTTTGTCGGCGTTGACTGTCACCGGACCGGCTGGCGGCTGGTAGATGACCGTGATACTCTTTTCGCTTGCGGGTGTTTTTTGCAACTCGATCATATCTGTTACTTCCCGGATAAGGTCGAGCGGCTCCAGAGTGAACGTCGCCTTACCGGATTCCAGTCTCGCAATATCGAGCAGTTCGTTGACGAGATCACGAAGACGGATCGTGCCTTTGTACGCTTGATCCGCCAGCATGCGCGCCGTTTGATCGATCGCGCCCATGCCGTCATCGAGAATCATCGACAGGTTGCCGATGATTGCCGTCATCGGTGCCTTGATCTCGTGGGTGGCGACGCTGATGAATTCCTTGTCCTTCTGGACGAGCGCTTCTTCCGCGGCCTCGATCTTCGCTCCCATGGTGTTCATCGTTTCAGCAAGCTGCGCGAACTCCTTGTCGCTCATGCGCGACGGATCGATGCGGTACGTTAGCTGGCCGCTCGAAAAGACCACTGCACCGGCGACAAGCCCGAGGATACTGTCGACCGTTCGCCGTACGAAGCGCGATCCGACCCACACAAAACTCACAAGCAGTACGCCTGCGACCGCGACCGCCAATATTTGGACGTATGCGAGCGTTCCGAGTGCGATTGCTTTTGGCGACGAGGTAATGACTTTCCACGACGTACCCGCCACGGGTTCGGACGTCGCGATGTAGTCGATCTTGGCGCTCGTGAAGTCCGTATGCTCACCGTCGTTGTTTGCTGCAAGCACCGGTTCATACAAGCTGGCGTCGTCGATATTAGGGTATCCTGTCCTGCTTTTCGTGTCGGCAACGACCACGTAGCCTTCGCTACTGCTAAGAGGCGCGCCTTTCCAGGATGGATACAGGAAGCCTTCGTGATCGAGGTTGTACGCCGCAAGCACTGCGCCCTGCGCGATAGGATACGCGAACACGAGCTGGCGTGTTTTGCCGTCAGGCACGTAGAGGGCTTCGACCGGTTGTTTGATTGCATCTTTGACGATTGCCAGGTATTTCGCGTCGTCGCCGCTGACGGATTTCGTCTGGTTTATGACGAGCATGCGTGTCGTCTCGGGGAAGAACTCGGTGAACGCGCCGAGGCGGTCGTTGACGGCCGTGAGTTCCTGCTCGGTCAGTTCCGCCGCACCGGTTTTTAGTCCGTCGTCGGCCGCTTTCGTGAGGCTGGTGTTGCTTTGGGAGGCAATGGCGAATTGGGCATAAAATGATTGGCACACGCCGCCTGGAGCCGCCGTGAACCGGCTGTTCGATCGCACGAACGCACGGCAGGCATCGTAGTCGGACTGGAGCTTGGTCTGCTTGCCTTTGTATTCGCTCCGGATATTGAACATCTCGTTGCCCGTACTCAGGAGGACCGATTTGCGCAGAGCGAATTCACGCTCCAACTTCGCGGCTGTCGTGACGGCGACGCGGTTGAGGTCGTTCACGGCGGTATTGAGTACCACTGAGCTCAGTAATATGAACCCGCTGATACCGATGATGATGAGTATGAGAAACGGCGGCAGCAACACCCGTTGCAAGAACCGCACTTGCAAGCCAGATCTGTTCAGGTCGCGAATCTTGATAATGGCTTGCTTGATACTCTTCATGGTCAGCAGCTGTGATTAAATTCTTTTTCTTGTGATGAGCCGGGTATGGACGCTTTGAAAACATGAGGACCATACGTGCTGATGTTCGCGGTGTAGGTAAATGTTTTCTCCGGGTTGCGTGCGTCCAGTTCGATATTACTCACACTATCTTTCGTCGATCCATCCAGTACCCATGACAATGTGACTTTACCTGATCCGCTGTTCGCTTTGAGTTGTGCGGTGAACGTATAGTCTCGCCTGCAGATAAGCGGCCCGAGGATTCCCCCGCCGCTTCGCTTAGGCTCACCAATGTTTAGCGCAAGCGACGAGACGACCGGTTTGAAAGTTGCAGTAGACGAGCCACCTCCCGATGAACCACCTCCGCCGGTGGATGAACCTCCTGTGTTCCCTCCGGTGCCTGGAGCAGTGCCACCACCTCCGTTTGAAGGATTGCTTGTCCCGCCCGCTGTCGATCCGTTGGTATTGTTTCCTGTCGGCCCTGTGTTCGCACCGGGAGATTGCGCCAACTGAGAACCGGTCGTCTTTCCCGATGTATTGTTTTCGGACTGTGGTGTCGATGGGTCTTCGTCCTTGATGATCTTGATGACGCCGTTCACATTCACGGCAATAAGTTCGGCATTGGCTCTTGTGATCAGCGGATTGATATTTGCTATATCCTTGATGCTATACAAAGCACCGTAACGGGAAAGCACTAGTGTTGCCAGTACCAGGACGAGCAACCCGGCGGCAACCAGCGTCACGGCGTTCTCGTGCATGAACTTTTTTAACGCTCGCTTCGTGCTTGTTGCTATTGGTATGCCACCCATGTCGTTTATCCTACAGTATCTCGCGCACGACGTCCGCATCGTTCCACGGAATCTTCTTGCCGTTCTCGATGCGAAACTTTTCGTGCCCCATTCCGGTTATCAGTACGATATCGCCCTTTTTGGCGACGTCGAGGGCTTTCTTGATGGCTTCCCTGCGATCGGCGATTTCCGCCGTTTTGCCAGCGCCCTTGGCGTCTTCGATGCCCGCCATGACCTCGGCTCGTATGGCGTCAGGGTCTTCATTGTAGCTTTCCTCATCCGTTAGGATGATACGGTCGGCCAGCCGTGCGGCGATTTCACCCATGATTGGGCGCTTGATCTTGTCTCGGTCGCCCGTGGCGCCAAAGACCAAAATGACACGGTTCCTGGTGATTTCCTTGGCGGCACCGAGAAGTTTTTCAAGCGCGTCGGGCGTATGAGCATAGTCGACGATGATATCGTATTCCTGACCTTCTTCAACTCGTTCGAAGCGGCCGGGAACGCCCTCTAAATTGGCGATTCCCTCTATGATGTCCGTGACGGATACGCCGAGCAGGTATGTCGTTGCCGCTGCCGCGGTCATGTTATACACATTGAATTCACCGGGAAGCGCCGTTGCCAGATCGAGCTTGGTCTGGTGGTCAATAACGACCGTCGCTTCACTCCCCTTGCGGTACATTTTGGTGTATTCGATCTTCGCCTCAGCCGTCTCATGTTTGCCGTAGGTGATTTTCTGCGCCGCGGCCGGGAACTGATCGTAATAGTCGAACCACTCGTCATCACGGTTAAGGATGACGAACTGAGGTTCGTTCCGGAACAGCTTGGCCTTGGCGGCGGCGTAGTTCTCCATCGTGCCGTGTGCGTCCAAGTGGTCCTGGGTCAGGTTTGTCATGACGGCTGCCAGAATCGGCACACCGTCGAGTTTGTGCTGCTGCAATGCGATACTGGTGATCTCGAGCACGACGTAGTCGACGTTCGCCTGCTTGGCGTCGCGGAAGAACCGTTGCATGATAGCGGTATCGGCGACGGTCATATTCAGCTCGTTGAGCTGCTGTTCGCCAGCGACCTCGATCAGGGCCGTGCTGAACATCGCCGTTCGGTAGCCGGCTTCCTTGAGAATCTCATTGATGTAGTTGACGGTTGTCGTCTTGCCGTTGGTGCCCGTGACGGCGATAACTTTTAGGAATTTGGCAGGGTTTCCGTATCTCGTACTGACAACCTTGACCCGCCCCCTGCGGTAGCCCTCTTCTAGTTTGCTGACGGCGCCCTTTGGTAATACTTTTCGTACACCTTTAACAAGCTTTTGCTTCATGCAACCATTCTATCATCCTATTACTCATGCCGTGATAAGATATAGGCCATGAAAGTAACTGACCACCAAACGGCTGTCGCTTTGCTGCGTGCTGGCGGTATCGGCGTCATGCCGACGGATACTGTCTACGGACTAGTGGTCACGCGGATGTATGCCGCCAAAGACAGGGAACGCAAACCTGGTACGCTTATCGCCGCGAATACCCGCCAGCTGCGAGAGCTCGGGGTGCCGCAAGATGAGATCGACAGGGTCTCGCAGTGGTGGCCTAACCCTGTCAGTGCTGTCCTGAGGGTGAACGGTAGTGAGTATCTGCACCAGGGAGTCGAGACGCTCGCCATGCGAGTAGTGGCCGATAAGGAGCTGAGCGAGCTTTTGGAGGCCACAGGACCGCTCATCACCTCAAGCGCCAACCTACCCGGCGAACCCCCGGCGACGACCATCGACGAAGCGGCCGCGTATTTCGGGGATGAGGTGGATTTCTACGTAGACGGCGGTGTGATCCCCAACGTCGCGCCATCGACGATCATCAGGCCGACAGCAGACGGCGTAGAGATTTTGCGCCAAGGCAGCATATCCCTGTAAATTTGCTATACTGACAGTAGTGAAAATTTTAGGAATTGAGAGCAGTTGCGACGAGACGGCGGCTGCGGTCGTCGAAGATGGCCGTCGGCTTCTTTCCAATGTCGTGCACACGCAGATCGATATCCATGCCCAGTATGGGGGTGTCGTGCCAGAGGTGGCAGCACGCAGCCATATAGAGGTCATCAATCCTGTCATCAACCAAGCGCTGGCCGATGCCAGCTGCACATGGGACAACATCGACGCGATCGCTGTCACCTACGCGCCTGGCCTGATCGGCTCACTGCTCGTCGGCACGCTCGCGGCGCGCACCCTTGCCATGGTTCACAATAAGCCGCTCTACCCTATCCATCACGTCGAGGCGCACGTCTATGCTAACTTCATCGTGGAGCAGGCCGATCACTTGTCGCTAGCGCTGCCGTCGAAGCAGCCGGGCTTCCCTATGCTGGCACTGATCGTCAGTGGTGGCCATTCGCAGTTGGCGCTGTTTCGTGACCATGGCGACTATGAACTCCTTGGCCAAACCCAGGACGACGCCGTCGGCGAAGCGTTCGATAAAGTCGCTAAGATCATCGGTCTCCCCTATCCGGGCGGCCCGTCGATCAGCAAGGCGGCGCTTGAGGGTGACCCGCTCAAATACAAATTACCCAAGGCAAAGCTTACGAACCCGTATGATTTTAGCTTCTCTGGGCTCAAGACAGCGGCCCTGAGGGCCGTTCAGCACGAAGCGGGTAAAGATTACACCTTTCCATCACATGAGCTTTCTGGGCTCTTAAACGACGTCCAGCGCAATGATTTCGCGGCCAGTTTCCAGCAGACTGCCGTCGAGACGCTCGTGGACAAGGCGGAAAAGGCGTTCCGGGACTACTCGCCCGCCTCTGTCGTCATCGCCGGCGGTGTGGCCGCAAACCAGGAACTCCGCCGACAGCTACAAGAACGATTGCCAATCGGTATTGAGTACGCCCCTATGCAGCTCTGCACCGACAACGGCGCCATGATCGCGACACTCGGCTATTACTACGCACAAAAAAAGGACCCCGTCAGTCCGTTTGATTTCGAAGTGATCCCAAGTCTGTCGATGACGAAGACCGCTTGGGCATAACGTTGTCTAAAAATCAACGTTTCTTCAAAGTGCGGATTAGTTTTTTGCCAAGCGGCAACAGTGTTGACCAGATGGGATACAGCGGTGACAGCGCACGGTCGTACGTACCAACAAGCATGTCCTCATGATCAGCAAACCCTTGCTTGAACGTACTGACGCCATCGTTGAGGAGTCCATTCATGTCATAGCGCTCTATGCCCCACTCCTGCATCTTCTGAATCGCGTGCCATTTGAGCGCGTAGTTGGCACGCAGTTCCTGACCCCGGTCATTGACGCCACCATACAGCTCGAACGCCGTTTCGGCGCTGATGACAAGCCAGAGGAATGCTACCGGTTCGCCCTCGTAAAAGGCCGCGAACACCGGTGAAGCCTCCCCTAGTTCGTTGAAGATATCGTAGTAGTACTGGTCGTCATGAATGGCGAACCCTGCCCGTCTCGCTGTTTCGTGGTAGATCGCCATGCACTGCTTCAGGTACTCCATGCCTTTGACCTGATGAACGGTCAGCTCTTCCTCGCCAGAGGATTTACGGATGTACTGGCGAGTTTTTTTGCTCATCGGCGCCATGAGTTCTTCTTCGCTTTTGTCGAGATCCAGGATGAGAGTGCGCGGAATTAGGATCGTGTTGTCCGAGCGTTTCCAATTGTCGCCCAGAAGCGGCGGCAATTCTGTCCAATCCGGCTCCATGCTGAGGGTGACGGCGCCGTAGCGGGACTTGGCGTAACTTGCGAGCGCCTCTAGGAAATCGGGTGCGGTGGTGGCATCCGCGACTGGCCCGCGGGGGATGTAGACGAGAGATTTCAACGGCCACGGTAATTGACGGATAAGAATCTGAGCCCCAGCTTTTACCTGCTTGTCCATGTCGTAGGCCAGTACCCGTTCGACTTGCCAGCCATGCGCGGCTTTCACCGCTCCCCATCCCCATAACTGCAGCGGGTGGCCGCCGTTTTCCAAGACGTAGTCGTCCCACTCTTCCCTATCGGTGCACTCTTGAAGCGAAATCATGAGTCTCATTATACCCGAGACGATTAACGGTGAGGAAAGCCTGTGGATAACTGCTTGTGAGATATCTCACAGCTTATGCTATACTAAGAGGTGAAACAAACACGTGGAAAAAACATGAGGCAACGAGAAGAGCATTTCCCGTGAAATGTTGTATTTCCTAATGTCTTATTTTCCACGTGAAAAGTCTTATGGTTAACGAACATGGTGTGACCTCTGTAAAACCGAAATCGCATGCTATACTAAATAGCAATGAAACTTGCCAAAGCCTATACACCAAGCGATTACGAAGCCGACATTTATACCATGTGGGAAAATTCAGGCGCGTTCGCGCCGAGCGGAGAAGGGGAACCCTACGCTATCGTCATGCCCCCTCCGAATGCCAACGGCAACCTGCATATCGGACATGCCCTTATGGCAAACCTCGAGGACATCCTCGTCCGTTACTACCGTATGAAGGGCAGGGATACGCTGTACTTGCCAGGGGCAGACCACGCGGGTTTTGAAACATGGGTCGTCTACGAACGTAAACTGCGCGAAGAAGGCAAAAGCCGGACTGACTACAGTCGCAGTGAACTGTACGCGCAGGTGTGGAATTTCGTCGCGTCCCAGCGGGGCAACATGGAGAAGCAGCTCCGAGCGCTCGGCGCCAGCGCTGATTGGTCCCACCTCACGTTTACCCTCGACGAGAAGGTCGTGAATACCGTCTATGCCACGTTCAAGAAATTATGGGATGACGGGCTTGTTTACAGGGGTGAGCGTATCGTCAATTACAGTACCGCGTACCAGACAAGCTATGCCGATATCGAGGTGAACCACAAAACGGAGAAGGGGACCTTGTGGAAGATCGCGTACCCGGTACTCGACCAGGTGGCAGAAATCATCGTCGCGACCACACGTCCCGAGACGCTTCTCGGTGACACGGCTATTGCCGTCCATCCGGATGATGAACGGTACAAGAAATTAATCGGTTCCAGAGTGCTCGTTCCGTTGACGCAGCGCGAGATTCCGATTGTCGCCGATGAACATGTCGATCCGACGTTCGGTACCGGCGCGGTCAAGGTTACCCCGGCACACGACCCGAACGACTTCGAAATAGGGGAACGGCACAAATTACCCCGCATCCAAGTGATCGGATTTGACGGCAAGATGATGAACGTTCCCCAACAGTTCATGGGTCTCGACGTCGAAGAAGCACGCAAGCAGGTGCTTGTCGCACTGAAGGTCGCCGAACTCCGCAGGGGAGAGGACGAAATCGAGCATTCCGTGGGTTATGACTATAAGTCGGGTTTGCCAATCCAGCCGCTGATCAAAGAGCAGTGGTTCGTCAAGGTGAAGCCGCTTGCTGACCGGGCGATCGAAGCCATCAAGAAGGGCGAAGTGAATATCATCCCGGCCAGCCGCAAGAACGCGCTGATCCAATACTACGAGAACCTTAAAGACTGGAATATCAGCCGCCAGATTGCCTGGGGTATTCCTATCCCTGCGTTCCAGAGCACCAAAGACCCCGAGGACTGGATTTTCGATACGCGTACGGACGTTGAGTCTATTGATGTGAATGGTACAACGTATAAACGCGAAGACGACACGTTCGACACGTGGTTCTCGAGCGGTCAGTGGCCGTATATCACGACGGATTACCTCAGTGAGGGTGAACTCAGCCGTTTCTACCCAAATTCCGTACTCGAGACCGGTTACGACATACTGTACCCATGGGTGTCACGCATGATCATGCTGGGGCTGTATGCCACCGGCAAGGTGCCGTTCAAAGACGTCTATCTGCACGGCTTGGTGCTCGATGAGCACGGCCAGAAGATGAGCAAGTCAAGGGGGAACGTCATTAACCCGATCGAGATGGTCGACGAGTACGGCTCGGACGCGCTTCGTCTCGGTATCATTTCCTCGCGTGGTGCGGCTCAGAACCAGGCATTTAGCACCGGCAAGGTCATCGCCGGACGTAACTTCGCGAACAAGCTGTGGAATATCGCCCGCTACGCAGAAAACGTCCTGCCTGATGATTTCGTCCTTGAGAAACCTCGCCCTGGAAGTCTGGCTGACCACTGGATCGTGCGCCAACTGAATGAGGCCGCCAAAGAGGTTGGCGACCAGCTTGAGAACTACCGCTTCGCTGAGGCCAGCGAGACGATGTACCACGCCATCTGGGACGATGTCGCCGACTGGTATGTCGAAGCCAGCAAAAAGCAACCAAACCCGCAGCTGCTCGGCTGGGTACTCGATACGAGCTTACGCATCGCGCATCCGTTCGCGCCGTTCGTGACCGAAACGATCTGGCAGACGCTCGGTTGGCAGAAGGAACTGCTGATCAGTAGCCCATGGCCGGTCACTCTGGATTACGACGCTATCGCGGCAGGAGAATTCGAACAGCTCCAAAAGCTCGTGGTTGAAACCCGTTACGTCTGTAGCGAGCTACCGGCGGGCAAATACGCGGTCGTCTACCAGCAGGACTCACTTATCGAGGATAATGCCGAACTTATCGCGTGGTTGGCACGCCTGTCCAAGGTAGAGAAGGTCGATCAGCCGAAGGGGTTGCGCCTCGCGAGCAGTAACCGCGAAGCATGGCTCGACGTCGACGAAAAAACTCTTTATGAGCACCAGTCAAACCTTGAAAAGCGCCTCGCCGAAGCTAGGGCAAGTGCGAAGAACCTTGAGGGTCGTCTGAGCAACAAGAACTACGTCGACAAAGCGCCAGCGCATCTGGTCGAAGAGACAAAGCAGCAACTAGAAGAGACGACACAGCTGATCGAACGGCTGGTGCAAGAGTTAGAAGTTCTGTAGAGGGCTTATACGGCGTTTGGCCAGATGAGGCCGCCGACACCTATGTCGTTGCCGGTCTGGGTATTGCGCTGCGCGATGTGACGACGTTTGTCGTTCGGAGGCAGGACCCGGGGAAGCCCGCTCGCGAAGGCTCGGTTCAACGAACTCCGCTCGGAGTGCGTATGGGCGTTGTCGCCGAATTTGACGGCATCGGCACTCATGCCAAGCGCGACTGCCGCGAAGGGCATCGCTAAGGTAAGAGCTTGGTCCCATTTCGTGTCATGCACGAGGATACCGGTCACCGCGATGGTGATACTGGCAGCTGCAAGGTACTGTGTGGCTTTTTGAATCATATTTTTTTGTGTTTGATGGTGATTACCTCTACATATTAGCATAAGTTGTATTATTTGTCAATTCACTGTCATTATAATATAAATCAGATCCGGTGGTGGATCTGATGAGTAATAATATGTACACGAATGCTTAAGAGTGGTGATAGGGGTGATTCGCGGTGATCTGCTGCGCACGGTAGAGTTGCTCGGCCAGGATGAGACGCACTAACTGATGCGGAAAGACAAGCGGGGAGAGTGACCACACGAAATCGGCTCTTTGGTGGACGCGGTCATCGACGCCGTAAGCGCCGCCGATAATAAAAGTAACCGGACGACCAGCGGTGAAGGTCGTGTCGAGGAGTTTGGCGATATGTGGCGAATCGACGTCGTCGCCGATCTCGTCGAGCAAGATGACGAACTCGCGACTGTCGATCCGTGCCAATATGCGCTCTGATTCTTCTGCGCGCGCCACATCGTCCGCTAGCGCGCTATGTGGCAACAACACCCATTCGGCGCTGTAGGGCTTCTTGAGGCGGCTTTCGTAGCGCTCGATGCCTTCTTGTACCCAAGACTCGTGCTTTTTGCCGACGGCAAAGATTTTGATGGCCATCAGAGCGCGAGCTTTTCTGCCATCGCTGCCAGCGCGTCATGATCGGGCTCGGCGCTTGAGTCAGGCTGATTGCGGTACTGGTGCGTTTCGGTGAACGGTATGAGATGCACGTGTGCATGTGGTACGTCGACGCCGATGACCTGGACACCGACATACGGTACCTCAAGCGTGTCACGGATGTGCACGGCGATGCGTTTTGCGGCCAGCATTACTGCCTGGTAGTCGGCGTCGTCCATGTCCCAGAGGAACTCGACCTGCTTTTTCGGCACGACCAAGGTGTGGCCGGGTGTTACCGGGTGGATATCGAGGAAAGCGTAGACGTTGTCGTCCTCATAGACTTTATGAGAAGGGATGTCGCCGTTAATGATTTTCGTAAAGATTGAATCTGTCATATATCTAGTATAGCGAACTCCGTTATACTGGAGATATGGGTTCTATCGTTTCAGCCGTGCGTGCCGTGACTGCCGAGTATGCCAAGCAGATACTGCGGCCGCTGCTATTCATCGGCATCGGCGCCTACGCGCTCGTCATGGCACTGGTCATATGGATTGCGGTCGCCGTGAGTCCGTGGTGGATGCTGCTTGGGACGCTTCCGACCATACTGTTCTGCGTGGCGCTCGCGATCTGGATCGGCGTGCGCGTGACGGCCTCACGGTTGTCGCCGGACATGAACAAAGAGCAGAAAGCGGCCACGAAAAAGGTAGTGAAGCGGGTAGGCGCGGTCGCGGAGCAGATCGGTACTCCGCGGTTCATCTTGATTTTCAGGATCGTACGCGACGTTGTCTTTCCACCGAAAAGCAAGCAGTCGCTCATCAGCGAGCTTGCCGAAACGCCTGGCCAGTTGCACAGGGAGTTCGAGGAATTGAGAAAGCTCTTCTAGCTTGGTAGAATAAGCCGAGCGGGGAGAGGTGCAGGAGTGGTTGAACTGGCTTGTCTCGAAAACAAGTGTGGCGCAAGCTACCGAGGGTTCGAATCCCTCTCTCTCCGCCATTAAAATACGCTAGGCCTTCAGGTCTGGCGTATTTTAATGCTTGAGTGTTCGAACCCTCGGGTTTTGCAAAGCAAAACGACCGAGGGTCGGCGCAGCGCAGTGCGATCGTCTGAAAGTTTACTTTCGAGACGATAAGCAAGCGGAGGAGCGGGTGAAAACGGAGCGATATCCCTCTCCATTATGAAAAATAGAATCCATCAGTAATCATAGAGATCCCTTTCTGTGAGAGTGTCTTTTGTATGTAAAACAAAAGCCCGCGTCACCGCGGAGCTTTTGCTCGACGCAGGACACGGGTTACAGTGATGCCGTGATGATCGCTTCTTCGACGGCGCCTTGCCAGCGGTCTATGGGCTGAATGTGCTGAATCACCACGCCTTCAGGCTCCCATTTGGCGAAATTCGGATTGTCGACCCTGCCGTCGAATGGCGCGTACAGGTTCACGGAGAGTTTGCCGCCTAACTTGAGTTTGCCGACGGTGACTTTGCTCGTGAAGCACTCGTAGAGCAGGTCGTATAACGACTGTCCCTTGGACTTGTTTTTCTCATACCATTCGTCGAGGCCGTGGGGTGACTCCCGAAGGAAACGCAAAATTTCCTTCTTTACATGCTCGCGAATCACCGCAGGCATGTGGGTACGTTCCAGAAACATAAGCATGGAACTGTAATGCGTGTGGGCGGTCAGGACCAGGTGCGAGCCGTCCGAATAGCCGATTCGCAACAAATCGCCGTCGTACGCCTCTGACAAATCGATGTCGACCTGCTTGGTGGGTGTGACTGAAATGGACATCTATTACTCCTTGGATAAGGGAAAGGATAGTAAAAGTATCATAGATAACTACAGGGGATGCAAGCATGAGGATATTGACGATTGATACCTTCTTTTTCTACTAAGTAAGATATATCACGGCTTTAATCATCATACATCCCTATACTAAGAACAGTTTCGCGAAGAGCGAAGCGAAAGGAGAAGCTATGACCAAAAATTATCAGACACAGCAACTCAACGGATTTGAAAAAAGTTACATCGCCTCAAATCAAGACTGGCACATCCGGCTCGGCGAATAACCACCATATGACACGCGAAGGCACCTTCCTGCGAGGAGGTGTCTTTTTGATGCTTGCGTTTGTGTTTTATGTGAAATCCTGTTTAATTATAGATAATGGACAAAGTGAATCTGCCACCGAAACTACCGATCCCGACACCTGAGGACTATCAAGCGACGATCGATATGTTCGATGTCGAGTACACCGAAGAGGAGTTGCACGAGACGATCAGAGGGATGGCGCGCGAGTTCCCGTCGACGATGCTGGTCCAACTGGGCACGCTGGCGCGTACGGTAAACCCCGTCGATAAGGCCGATCTCTCGCGGGAGTACGACCACTATGATCTCTGCCGAGCGCTCGCATACGGCGCAGCGACGGGCCTTATGATCGGCCAGACGATCTACATGCAAAAGCTGACGGTCGGCGAAGGGACATGGTTCCGAAAAGAGATGCTTCAAGCGAGTGATGACGAAGGAAGCGTGATCGATGGGCCGGTCACTATCGAGACCGGGGACATCATCGATCTCTTTCGTGCTCACACCGCAGAAACGATGCGAGACGTCGGTGAGGAGACAGAGCAATGGCTGCAGTACCGTGCTGAACGGCTCCTCGCTGACGCAGATGATACCACGACACTCGAGTGGTACTTAAACGGCGCGGCGCGCACGCTGTTTCTCCTCAAGCATACCGCTGAACACTACAATCAACTTTAACAACACGCTACATATAGCGTATGGTGCATTATTTACTACGCTATAAGGTGTTAACATAAGCGTAAAACGCTTGTGGTGAAAAAAACACGTATAAAAACCTTGAAAACCATACATGTAGGGTCTATCATTCTACATAGACACTACATATGTAGTAGTTCAACAAAAACACACATTTTGCAAGACGGAGGGTAACCACCGCCACATCGTGAGATAGGGTTTATTCTTGCATTGCCAAAACGCTTTAGTGAGAGACGGAGTCGGGAGGGCAGTGTGAAAAATAATAATAAAACACCTAATAGGGGGTAATATGAGCATTCACGTGGTAAAACGCGACGGCACCCGCGCACCATTTGACGCCAACCAAGTCAACCTTGCATTGGTTGAAGCCAGTGAGGGGCTTCCAGACCAGATCAGCAAGGTAGTGCAGGTCGCATCGGAACTACAACTAACATTATTTGACGGTATCACTACCGAGCAATTGGACGAAGCGGTCATCCATACCGCGCTACAGAACGTCAAGGATGACCCGGACTTCGACAAGATTGCGGCACGCCTGGCGCTGAAGAACATCTATAAGAAGATCCTCGGCCACTACAAGGACGCGGCGGAACTGAAAAAGCTGCATGCGAAGCATTTCCCGGCGTACCTGAAGCAAGGCGTCAAAGACGGCCTGCTCGACACGCGTATGACCGACAAGGTATTCGACGTCAAGAAACTGGCGGCGGCACTCGAGCCTTCGAAGGACGACCTGAGCAAATACCTCGGCGTCATCACCAACAAGAACCGTTACGCACTGCGCAAGCAGGACGGCGACCCGCTGGAAGTCCCACAGTTCACCCATATGCGTATCGCGATGGGCCTGAGCTTCAACGAAAAGGACCCGACCGCGGCGGCACTCGATTTCTACGAGCACATGAGCAGCCTCGATTACGTCCCTGGCGGGTCGACCCGTATCAACGCCGGCGGCGCGTTCCCACAGCTGTCCAACTGCTTCCTGTTCAATATCGATGACGACATGGAATCGATCGCCAAGGGCGTCCGGGACACGATGTTCATCGCCAAGGGAACCGGCGGCATCGGCATCGGCGTTACCAAGCTCCGCGCAGCTGGTAGCCCGGTCAGAACGACCAACACTGAATCAACCGGTCCGATCCCATTCATCAAGATGCTCGACACGGCACTGTTCGCTGTCAGCCGCAAAGGTAAAAAAGCCGGCGCAGCAGCTATCTATATGGAGAACTGGCACCTGAACTTCCCTCAGTTCCTCGATCTCAAGCAGAACTCGGGCGATCCGTACCTCCGTACGCGCATCGCGAACACGGCCGTGTACTTCAGTGACGAATTCATGAAGCGCGTCGAAAAGGGTGAGGACTGGTACATGTTCGACCCTGCCGAAACGCCTGATCTGATCGAACTGTACGGCGAAGCATTCAGTAAGCGCTACGCCGAATACGTCGCGCTCGCCGAAGAAGGCAAGATGCGTGATTTCTCACGTATAACCGCCCGCGAACAGTACCGTCAGATTCTGACCGTCCTGCAGGCAACCAGCCACCCATGGCTGACCTGGAAAGACACGATCAACGTCCGCGCACTCAACAACAACACCGGAACGATCCATCATTCGAACCTTTGTACTGAAATCACGTTGCCTCAGGACCGCGAGAATACTTCTGTGTGTAACCTCGTCAGTATCAACCTGTCGGCGCACCTGAACGAAGACCTGACATGGGACTGGGACCGACTCGCGAAAAGCGCCCGTAGCGCGATCCGACAGCTCGACAACCTCTGCGACATCACTAACACGCCGATTCCGGAAGCGATGAACTCGAACATCCAGAACCGTGCGCTCGGCCTTGGCGTCATGGGCTTCACCGACGTCATCGAGAAGCTTGGCCATAGCTATGACTCCGAAGAAGCATACGACCTGATGGACCAACTGACCGAATACGTCAGCTACCACGCGATCGACGCCAGCGCCGACATGGCGAAGGAACTCGGCAGCTACCCGAACTTCAAGGGCAGCGCATGGAGCAAGGGTATGCTTCCGATCGATACGCTCGATCAGCTGGAACTCGACCGCGGCGTACCACTCGACATTACCCGAAAGGCTCGTCTGGACTGGGAAAAACTGCGCGTGAAAGTGAAAAAGGGTATGCGTAACGCCACGCTGATGGCTATCGCGCCAACAGCGAACATCGCACATATCGCCGGTACGACACCAGGGCTCGACCCGCAGTTCGCGCAGATTTTCTCTCGCGCAACGCTCAACGGCAAATTCCTTGAAGTCAACGTCAACCTGATCAACGACCTGAAGAAACTCGACCTCTGGGACAAAGTCAAAGATGATGTCCTGCGCACCCAAGGTGACGTCCAGGTCATCGACGCCATCCCCGACCACATCAAGGCCGTCTACAAGACTAGCTTCCAGCTGAGCCCGTACGCCTTCATCGAAGTCGCGGCCCGCGCACAGAAATGGGTCGACCAGGCAATCAGCCGAAACATGTACCTTGAGACGCGCGACCTGGACGAGTACGAGAAGATCTACTCGACCGCATGGAAGAAGGGTCTCAAGACGACATACTACCTCCACGTCAAACCGCGTCACACTGCCGAGCAGAGCACCGTCAAGGTCAACAAGGCGGAATCACTCAGTGGCGGCGGCGCCCGCAAGACGGGATTCGGCTTCGCGAAGAAGCAGACGGTAGGGGCGGAGTCATAGCCTATGGATGGCCACTAGTAGCACACGACACAACAAAAAATGACTAAAATTTAACAGAAAACACTAGGGTATAAGGGGATAATAATCATTATGAACGCATCAACAATCATCAACGACGAAATGACACTCGAAGAGAAGCTTGCAGCTATCGACGCGGCGATGGCGAACGCCCAGGCGCAAGCTGATGATGAAGCAAAGCAGAACGGTCAGATTTCGGCACCGATCGATCCAGCGGATGCGACCATGTGTCTCGGTTGCCAGTAGGCAAACCCCGTTTAACTAAGAAAGGATTTGCAAAAATGGCAGGAATACTCGGTACAGGTATCCAGGACGGACTGCTCCTGAAACCGGTTCATTACCAATGGGCGATGGACTTATACGATCAAGCGGTCGCGAACACTTGGTTCCCGAACGAAGTGCAGCTCGGTCAGGATCTTTCTGACTGGAAAAAAATGAGCGACGAGGAGCGCCACGCCGTGACGTTCTTGATGAGCTATTTCAACCCGAACGAGCTACTCGTGAACAAGGCGCTGGCATTCGGTGTGTATCCGTACGTCAACGCAGCGGAGTGTCACTTGTACCTCGCGAAGCAGATGTGGGAAGAGGCGAACCACTGCATGTCGTTCGAATACGTCCTCGAGACGTTCCCGATCGACCGCGAAGCATCCTACGCCGCTCACGTCGAAACCCCTTCGATGGCGCGCAAGGAAGAGTTCGAGACGAAGTTCATCAAGCGCATGACCGAAGAAACGCTTGATATCACGACGACCGAAGGTAAGAAGGATTTCATCCGTAACCTGATCGCGTACAACATCATTCTTGAAGGCATCTGGTTCTACAGTGGTTTCATGGTGGCACTCAGTTTCCGCCAGCGCAACCTGCTGCGTAACTTCGGCACAATGATCGACTGGGTCGTCCGTGATGAGTCACTTCACCTCAAGTTCGGCATCAATCTGATCCTGACGACGCTCGAAGAGAACGAAGACCTCCAGACCGAGGAATTCGCGGCCGAAATCAAGCAGATGATCCTCGACGGCGTCGAAATGGAAGAAGCGTACAACCGTGACCTGCTGCCAAACGGCATCCTGGGCCTGAACGCCGATTACATTAACCAGTACGTCAAGTACTTGGCTGACCGCCGCCTGGAAGAACTTGGATTCGATCCGCACTACAACGTCAGCAACCCTGCCAAGTGGATGGCAGCGGCAAACGACACGCTACAGCTCGTGAACTTCTTTGAAGCGACGAACACCAGCTACGAAGTCAACGGCGCCAAAAAAGACTAGCATGAAAGCCTATATCAGCTCGAAAAGCCCAGTGAAACACGCTGCGGTAGAGGCGGCTTTTGCCCGGATGGGGACGAGTGTCGAGACGGTTGCCGTCCCGACAGCGTCGGACGTGAACGAACAGCCGATGTCGATTGACGAAACCTACGAGGGTGCACTGAACCGCCACGAGAAACTGGTCGAAGCGGTCGGTGCAACGGCGAGCGGGAGTTACATGATAACGGTCGAAAGCGGCATCGCCACGCTCCGGCCTGAGCATAATTATTTCGGTGTTGATGTGGTTGTCGTCGAAAAAGACGGTGATCGCAAGGTTGGCATCGACGTTGATGTCGAGTTTCCTCGCTCGATGACCGATAGGATCCCCGGGGACTACGCTGATGTCGGCGAACTGGTGAAGGCCGAGTTCGGTGCCGAGACGAAAGACCCATACCCTTACTTCACGAACGGCAAGATCACGCGCCAGTCACTGATCGAGCACGCGCTCGGCAATGTCCTCGTGCAGTTCGACGATCTGGTGAAAAACGATGACTGAAATACTGGGAAGCTACGCCCGTTTCATTGCTGATACCGAAGAAATGATCGGCCGCCATGGTATCACGACTGACGAGCTGACGCAGTGCGATATGGTCAATTACGAATGTAGCACCAACGAGCGCTACGCTGATGTAAAGGCCGCGTTGTTGCAGTCTGCCACGCTGCTCAGCGAAACCGAGCACGGCGGACGCCTCATCAGCATATTTCAGGCCGATCCCGCGCTCGTCGCGGGTAATTGGCGCGTGCCGTATATCGAGCTGATGCAGCCCAAACCGACGCGTGAGAATGCCGACGGTATCGACGGGGTCTTTTTCGTTACGGCAATCGCGCTGCCAGAGTTCCTGAAGCGGCATGAAGGCACCCCCTTCGAGACAAAGGGCCTGGCCAACGCCGCCAATCCCTACGTCGAACTCAAGGCGGACGGGGTGGCGGTAAAGTTCCATGACCGGCACATGGGTGCGGTGCTCGAGATCGAACGTACTTCGAAGGAATCATAAAGGGGTATACTGAGAGATATGAAAACGACACTCGTAATCTTTGGTATTACCGGCGACCTGAGCCGGCGAAAGCTCCTGCCGGCACTGGCGAACATCATCGAAGCCGAGCAAACGGGCGAATTGTCCATTATCGGCGTTTCCCGGCGCCCGGTCGAGCAGTACCAGGTCCTCGGCGACCACCATCAGCAGCTGGGCGGTACTACAGCGATGTTCCAAATGAATTTGGACAACCCTGATGACTACGGCCGTCTGCGCGACTACATCGCCCAGGAAGACGACGAACAGGTACTGTTTTACTTATCGGTTCCACCGGAATCGGCCGCTGGCATCATCAGGAATCTTGGGCAGGCGGGCATGAACGCACCGAGCAACAAGTTGCTCCTTGAGAAGCCCTTCGGCATCGACCTTACTTCAGCGCAGGAGATGATCAACCATACCGCCGAGTATTTCGCTGAGGAGCAGATCTACCGCATCGACCATTACTTGGCGAAAGAAATGGCGCAGAACATCGTGACCTTCAGGGCGCGTAACGCTATCTTTTCCTACCTTTGGAATAACAAATATATCGAGCGCATCGAAGTAGTCGCGCTCGAATCGATCAACATCGAGGGCAGGGCAGCGTTTTACGAGCAGACAGGTGCCCTCCGTGACCTGGTACAGGGGCATCTCATGCAGCTTTTGTCACTGACATTACTACCGCTGCACGACGATCTCAACTGGGACAGTCTGCCGGCGCGGCGTCAGGCGGCACTCGACGCGGTCATACCTGCCGATCCGGGCAGGAGCGTCCGCGCACAGTACGACACCTACAAAGAGGAAGTGGGCAATCCCGACAGTGCCGTCGAAACCTTCGTGTCATTGGAACTTCGTTCCTCCGATCCGCAGTGGGAAGGCGTACCGTTGGCGTTGACAACAGGCAAGGCGCTCAGCCGCAAAAAGACTGAGGTCAGGATCCATTTCAAGAAGGTTCATGAGGCGCAGAGCAATTATCTGATATTCAAGATCCAGCCCGATGAAGGCATCGCTATCGACCTGGTCACGAAGAAGCCCGGCTACGACAGAGAAGTGGAGCACCAAAAACTCAGCTATATGTATCCACCCGGCACACGCCTGCCGGACGCGTACGAACAGGTGTTGGTCGATGCGATCAGCAGCCGCAAGAGCTTGTTCGCGACCAGCGGTGAGGTGCTGCGCGCCTGGGAAATCCTGGCATCCGTACAGGAAGCGTGGCAACGTGACCCGCAGATCAAGACTTACCCCGCCGGCAGCAATGCCAAAGATGTGCTGTAAACCGTTGCTTTTACCATAAACACTTGACATTTCGTCAATATTTTGCTATGATGTGGCTAAGGATAACCATAAGGTACATATGTCCACCACCCACGAACGATTCACAGCCCCATCACCAGCGGATATGCAAGATACCGCGCAGTTTGATACGCCGATACCGACGGGACCGGATGCTCCTCATGCGTCCGATGCCGAACCGACACCTGACGTGCCGGCATCTCCTGATGTTCTGACGCCTACCGAAGAGCTCGACAAGGTCTTCGCGACGACGCTCAACGATGAACTGTGGGAAGACCTTGAAGATGGTAAATACAACCGTGAAACCGCGGCCATGCTGTACGATACCCTGAGCAAAGTCCCGGGTACTCCAATCGATCTGATAGTGACACTTGACCAAGTCAACGAGCGTTTAAAGCACAGTACTGACGGCACGGCTATCGTGTACGAAGAGTACGTGTTGGCCCTGGCGAAAGCCGAACTCGAATACGCAATGCTCCGCAACGAGTCGGACAAGATGGCAAATAAATTGGACGACCCTGTCGCGAATACCGAGAAGGTCCTCGAAGCGATCGAAGCGACCATCGAAAACACGACTGACGAAGAAAAGCTGAATGCACTCTTCCAGCACAAACGCATGATGGAGGACTATCTTGATAGTGCCGCCGCGGACGACGAAGAAGACACCGATGACGACAAAGAGCTCGACGAGCTGCGCGACACGGCTGTTAGTATGTATTACCAAACGGCAACCACTGCGACCCCTGACCAAGCAGTAGAGGTCGCGGCGCTGCGCGATAAAGTCGAGCAACTACGCGCCCACGTCACCAGCGAAGCGAAGCGTTTCGAGGAAGATAGTCTTACTCTCGAGTTCGTCGCGAAATACCTCGACAAAATCCCCGATGCTGACGATCAAGAACCGACGCTTGACGACGAACCGCAGGACCCTGCTACAACCCAGGAAATCATCGACATGAAGAACGAGCTCGCTGAGCTTGAGAAGCAGATCGGTCTGCGTTATGCGAAGCGTGAAGAAAAAGCCGGTGGCTTCAGGAAGAAGAACACCGAAAACGACGATCTACTTGAAGAGTACCGTGATCTTAGCCGAGA
>CAZGAP010000012.1:5873-27526 GCA_964523935.1 uncultured Candidatus Saccharibacteria bacterium | reverse complement strand
GGCGATAACAGAGTTAGTTTGTTACGACAACATTCGTGTTCGTATTGTTCGAATTCGACGCACTGCCACTGGTCGCGCTACCACCAGAGGTGTTACCACTCACATTTGCACTACCTGATGAGGCGGATTGTGCATTCACGTTCGTGACAGCAACGTTATTGTTGTTGACCGAGTTGTAATTGACGCTCGAATTATGGAATATCTGGTTGTTTGAGTTCGGGCCGGTCATGTTGATCGAACCGCCACCACCACCGCCAGATAGCATAGGTGCTGTGCCACCACCGTTCATTACATTCACCGCTGTATGCGCGGTATTTTGATTGTTGGCCGCACCGGACGAAGCGCTACCGCCACTCGTGTTTCCACTGACGTTCGCGTTACCTGTGCTCGCTGCCTGTGCGTTCGAGTTCGTAACACCGACGTTATTGTTATTTACCTTCGCGTAATTAACCCAGTGATTGCTGCCGATCTGGTTGTTTGAGTTCGGGCCGGTCATGTTGATCGAACCGCCACTGCTATTCGTCACTCCGACAGAAGTCGATGAGCCGTTGTTGTTCCATGCGCTACCACTCATCGCACCTCCACCGAACGTATTGCCGCTCACGGTCGCGTTACCCGTCCAGGCATTCTGGTTATTGAAATTATTTGCAAACAGAGCGTTGTTGTTCAACGCGAGTGAGTTCACGGACCAATTCGTCCACAATTGGTTGTTCGATCCCGGACCCGTATTAGTGATTGTTGCCGCTGACGCTAGACTACTAAACCCAAGCACTCCGATTGATATCGCCGTGACCGTTGCCGCAGTTGCTTTTCTGATGATTTTTTTCATACGCACCCCCTTTATTTAAGCTCTTTTTACCATAAACCTTTCGCGAGCATTCATCCGTTAAAATGGTAACTGCACAAATATTCAAAAGGAGTATAATAATCAAAATTAAACTTACCCCTGCTCGGATCTAGTTTACGAGGCTGTAACCAAGAATAAACCCCCACCGATAGTGAGGGATTATTCTTGGTACACCGTTCTTGATGAAGTTAAAACAAAGGTAATCTCAGCATACCAGCAAGAATCTATATTAGCTTTGACTTAAGATGCAATATATGTTAATGTATATTAAACGCTCTCACCAGTACGCACCTTTAGGAGACATCATGAACCAGCAGAGGCTCGAAGAGTACGTCGATTCTGAAACAATCCAACGTCTCAGTCGAGTAATGAGAGTCCATCGTATATCTGGGACCGAGACACTTAGGAGAATCATCCCAATTGGATGGTCAATTCTTGAGTTTGAGGAACAGCACACGCAACTCTACGTCACAAGCAAGAGACGGAGGTGGTTCAAGCGCAAAACCATCCGGGAGCCGATAAGTTTTCATGAGGCAGAACTGCCCGAAACTCGGCTACGCACGAAACGAGTTCGCGTCAACATCAACGAGCAGTCCGAGCAAATGCTTGGCGAGATGCTCAACAGGTTTGACGGGAAGTACTCGCTCTCAGACCTCCTCATATGGCTTGCGGATGTCGGCACGACAGTAGTTCTTGCAGAATGTCAGGGAAGCCACATCTCCTGGTGGAATCAAGAGCTACAAAGCTACGAAAGGGTCGTGTTTCGCCCCTAGCTTCGCCCGTTTCAAAGTTGAGCCACTGTTCTGACAGTAAAACGCTCCTTACGAAGCGGGCTTAACTTTTTAATGCGTATGACCTTCACCGTCTTGATGCTCAGTCTCCATGTGACGTTTCGCTAGCCAAAAAACACTAAGTGCCATTGCATCAGCAACGCGTAACCGATTACTCCCACTGCTCTTTGCTGCTTGTTCCATCCATTTGCTCGGTGTTTTGCCTTGTTTACGCAAGAAAGCATTTTTACGCTGGACGGCTTCAAGAGACTTTTTAAGTTCGATAGGATAAACGAGCTGTATCCAATCCTGTAATTGTTCACCATCACCAGTATCAACCACTCTAGTTCGACGCTCAAGGCCAGCGAAAAATGGCCTGACGTTTTCGTATACTTTCTCTGCAATATCTCCGCCAACGTAATTAAATATATTAGCAACGGTAGGATTTGCTGCGGCGTCTATAGCCTCATCAAAGAGTTGCTCAGCATTCAGACGATTAAGGAGTGCATCTCCACTTTGCTGCTCTAATGAAAGCCCAAACTCTATAGGAACAATACCCGGCCCATTGTCTTCAATAGGTACAATAAAACGCCAGTTTCTTGCACCATCAGTTTCATCATTACTCCGAATTTTATCACCCGTTAATGGACGGCTATACATTTCTGATGAAACGACTGCCCGTACAAGGTCGCCTGGTGTGCGACCGTGCCTGAGATGTGTATTGTATGTCGATTGTTTATCGAGAAGTATTGATGCAGCTTCACGAAAAGATGGCCTTTGTTCTGTCATAAGGAGTAATTATGAGATATACATCTATCAACAGCAAGTTTAAGCAATTTCATGTCAGAATATTTAACTTGCTTAATACGGATTAGAGATAGGGTTAAGCGTACTATAATCATAACCAATTTTGTTTCGATGAAAAGTATTGTAAAGTAACTCCAGTTTCATCTGTTCTATAAGTAGGTTCAACTTTGAGGAGGCATCATGAACGTTGAAACGTTTAATCAGGAATACGAAGAATGGCTGAGCTTCGTTAGCGCTGCACTTTCGGATGACGAACGGGAACTGCTGAACGACTACATCGAAGGTGAGCCGATGTGGGTGGAGCCCTACCTCTCGGCATTGTTCAACCTTCGGCAGGTTGAACACAGTGCGAACATTGGGCTGGCTCGAAGGGATCACTTTCGATTGCGGTCCCAGGATTTCGAAGAGCGGGTTCTCGAAATCGATAGCCGACTGACGGATGTTCACCACGTCCTCGATGGCTGGAAGCGACTCCTCGTCATTTCCGGAGGAGCGTACGCGTTGAGCGGCGACATCGCTGACTGGAAGCCAGCTGACAACACCTGATTTACATAAGAGGTCGGTATGACTCGGTATACTCCAGTCATACCGACCTCATTGTCACGGTAAACTAATTTGCCATCGGCGCCACCCCAGGGTGGTTTTCATTTATTGAAATTATTTGTGTTGTACTACGAAAGAGCAGCCACACATGTGACTATCTTTTCACGGTACGTCTGATTTGCGAAGTGAGAACCGAATCAGTCTTTGTTGAATTTTAGTTTCATTTCTTTACTAAGCATTACATACATAATTGCCAATGTATCAACTGAAAGAAATATAGTTGAAAATATCAATGAGTTCAAATCGGGTGATTCAGTGGTGTATACGCCCAAGGGAAAACTACTAAACCCATAGCCTAAGAAAATAGTTATAACGACCAATGCCGGCGCAATTTTTTTTCGCTGATGTAGTGAATAGAGAGTGTAGGCTGTTAACCCAATCAGCACGAGAGTGGTAACAACGAAGAAAATACTATCGCTTGATGTAGGAGTTGATAAGAGATTAGAATCGAATACAGTAACTGGAATAAGTAGTAAGCTAAATAATAAATATATATACATAAGGCCAATAATAAATTTGGCATATCGAGAAAGTGTTTTTTGTTGATTAACCATGAAAGAATTATATAAGAAGTTAATAGTTAAGCATATTGCTTATGTTTTAATACACCGTTGTCAGGAAAGTTCAGACGCCGATAGCCACCGTTCTATGAAGAAGCTCAAGAGAAAACACTAATTGCTTTATAGTTAAATATGATGACCATTGACAAATGATACATCTTATGTTAATATGTATCCAGCCAAGGATATACCTGAGGAGGATAAATGTCCGAGGAGAACCAAGCAGGAAAAACCCTGCAACTGCGAGCAAGTGGTGAATACGCCGCACAAGTTGCTGCGCTTGCCCACATCAACCAGACCAGTGAAGCAGCAGTCCTTCGGGATGGGTGCGACCGGGTCATGATGGAGGCAGACGTCGACGAGCTGATTGCTCAAGTGCGACAGCGGTGCGAACAGCAAGTTGCCGAACTGGAAGAGTTCCGGGTCTGGCAGCAAGCGTTCATCGCCGAACGCCAGGCCTATTAAGCCCCACGACCACGTCAGGAGACGAAATGGCAGAGAAGAAATCACAGGCGCTACAAGCCCGTGTCGAGCCGAACCACCCTGATACCAAGTTGTTCAGGGCTTACGCAACCGCGTACGAACTCGACGATTCCGAGCTACTGCGACGAATCATTTCCGAGTGGGCTGCAACAGTCGACAGGGACAAGCTCAAGGAAAAGCTCCAAGAGACCCTCGACAAGCAGCACGCCGAGCAGATGAGGGCATTGTCTTAAGTCTGCACACCCCACCGCCCGTGAGAACCGCCTTGAGAGTAACATCTCGGTGACGCCTCAGGGCGGTTTTCATTTTTCAATCTTCTTAGGATTAACATTAACTAAAGTAGAGGGTGGTGAGTCTGATAGTCATAGCTTGCTCACTGACACCATACCTATTAGCAAGCCAATGAATCGCTCGTCTTGACTGACGCCCACTACTCATTAAGTCCACGCCTTTAAGCTGCGTTAAGTCATCTCTTAGTGCGGTTTCTGGCATTAAGAGTTCTGCCGCAAAAGTATTTGCCTCAATTTCATGCAGGTCAGTTCCATCTTTTGAATGGGAGTCTCTAAGCATCATCACGCCCTGGTCATAACTTACTCTCTTCTTGGCGTGTAGTAAGAGGTGACCAATCTCGTGAGCAATAGTGAACCTTTGCCTGTTATCACTCTCAGAAGCGTTCACACCAATGAATTTATGCTCTTCTTTACTGATAGAAAAACCAGATAGGTCTTCGTCAAAGAGCTGCTTCTTTAACTCTGCTCCCAGTTCATTAGCAACCCTCTCAATATCGACAGGTATTGTTAATGAATGGTCTTGAAAGACCTGCTTTGCTGCTCGTATTGCTTGTGCTTTGCTCATAGTGACCCTTCTATTTACTAGCTACAGTTGCATTTATTATGTCACGAATCCTTTCATCAACAATGTCTTTTTCAGACAATACTGGTGCGTGACCACCTTCGTAATAAATTTCTTTCAATAATATGTGTGGAGGCATGTTGAGATTGACTGCAATTTTGCAGAATAACTCAAGAGAAGGGGATTGTTCGGCCCGCTCAATGTTACTGATTGATGTTTTGGAAACCCCCACATGTTTCGCAAGTTCAGTCTGTGAAAATCCCATCATCATTCGGTAACGCTTGATGTTCGCAGCTACACGATGGTTCAAGTCTGTCATACCTACAGTGTATTACAAATTTTTATGCTTGTCAACTATAATGGCCGGTTTTGCAAAGTGGACGATATTGTTGCTTTCTTGGTTCGTAGGGTCTATAATCGGAAGTGCTACATAGAAATAAGCCCTGCTGCTACAGGACTTATCGAGTAGACAATCGAACGGGTAGTTTTCATGTCTATTTTCTATGATAGCACATTTACAAACGTAAGCGCTATAGGAGGTATAAGAACCATGAGTGCTTCAAAACCGACCAAGACTATCATCAGAAATCGTTCGGCCATCACAGGCCGTTACGTTAAGCCATCGGTAGCAATTCGCAGTCCAAAGACAACAGTCCGAGAGGTCACAAAAGTTGTCAAAGGAGTAAAAAAGTAATGGCGCGCAAACAATTCCATGTAGTACCGGCCGGTAATATGTGGCAGGTAAAGCACAGCGGGCAAGTGCTTTCCAGTCATTACACAAAAGAGCCAGCAGTAGATAGCGGTGTGAAGTACGCTAAGGCAAACCAGCCTAGTGAACTATATATTCACCGTGCAGACGGCACCATTGAAGACCGTCGTACTTACGGCGACGACCCTTACCCACCTGCTGGATAAGGATAATATCGAAGGGACACCCGTGGCAGCGGGTGTTTTTTTATTTTATGTACTTTTTCATGTAGTTATTTCACCTCTGTTATGGCATAATAAAAAAGTCTTACGTTCAAATTAGCAGTATTTATCCGTAGTTATATCTACGCGTTTTGCCTAAAAATGGGCATCGCGTAAACAGTTAGGGCAAAACCTACTGCTACGAGCGTAAGACACTTCGCGGTGTCCTTTTTTATTGGACACCATAATAACCCATAAAGGAGGTGTCGCAGTGGACAAGAATAGTAAACCTAAAAAAGCATGGTACAAACGTATCTGGGTATGGATTGGCATTATCGTGGTCATTGGTATTGCAAGTAGCGCAGCAGCCCCGAAGGATACACCAAAACTAGCAGATGGTTCGTCGTCAGATAATACTTCGACAAGCAAAGAACCTGAGCAGACAACCTTTAAGGCCGGTGACGTGATTGCCTTTGACGATAAGAAGGTGACCGTTACAGCACCTGAGCGAAATTGGGACAGCGGCAATCAGTTCATCAAGCCTGATAGCGGGAATGAGTTCATTAAAGTACAGGTAACTATTGAGAACAACTCAAAGAGCCAGGCGTCCTACAACACCTTTGACTGGAAACTACAAGATTCAAAGGGTGTCATTAAAGATGTCGATGCAACAGCATACACTGTCGACGGTGCGTTAAACAGCGGACAGCTTGCTACAGGTGGTAAAGTATCAGGCTTCCTCGTGTTCCAGGTACCAGCTAATGACGAAGGACTGACATTGCAATACAGTCCTTCGTTTTGGACTGATAAGAAGGTAGAAATTAAACTCTAAATTTCTGAGTTATCGTAAAACACCTACTTTATCTAAGTGGGTGTTTTTATTTGATAGCAGCAACCCGTGAACTTGATAAATATACGATTTAGTTTTATAATTATTCAACCAGTCCACCATACGATTTAGGAGTTAAAGATGGCTGACGAACCGCACCATCTCAAGATTGGTGCAAACAAGTGGCAGGTGCTTTGCACACTCGCCGAGCTGAAAGGAGTTGAGCCGGAAGACCTCATTAGTGAGTACATCACCGAGGACATAAAAAGAGAACTCGGTGACCCCGATTTCATCACTCAACAAATTGAAGCCGAAAAACAACGCCTTCTCGATGCGGCAGACGCTATTCGTAGAGGGCTTGATGGCGGTAATGAAGAGCCTTAACCGCAACCACGCTCAACCCACCCTGAGAACCCGCCTAGAGATGTTACTATCTCGGCCACCATCGGGTGGGTTTCTCAAATCTCAGGACAAACAAAAAAAGACCCGCATGGGTCAAAACTTCTCGGTATTCCCACCACCCCTCTATATGAGTGATGGGAATACCTGTGCTATCCTAGCGAACCTTTGCAGATTCTGGCGATAGTCGTCCCCACTTTTTCAGCCGAGCCGAGTGCATCGCTCCTTGATTGCGACTCGAAAATCGCGTGGAGTGTCAGCGGAGAACTCACCCTGCGCGAGCATTTTCTCGAAATACGGTCGCTTCGTGGCGATGAGGTCGTCGATGTCAGGACTCGACAGTCCAATCTTCTCACCGGGTAGCAGATTGATGTGCCACTCAACACCCCCCGAACTCATGAGGATTCGAATGTTGCCGCAGAAGTTGGTCCAAAACTGATATTCCGGGGTGTCTTTCTCGGATAGCGTTTGGGGCTTCGTGGACTGGGTGACCGAAGGGACTGGCCGCTCCTGGCCGTTTGCCGAGCAACTCGGAAGAGTCATGACTGCGCCCATGAGGGCAAGGCCACACGCCATAGCCTTGAGATTGAAACGGAACATGGAAGTTTCTCGCTCTCTGTTGAAGTTACACCATGCTTAACGTATATTATAGCAAATTAGTTATGTTTTGTCAATGTCAAATATAGAGATATACCCTTATTTCCTAGACCACTAAATAGGTCACGAAATGTATGAAATACAACGATGTATCAATGAAAAATCAGTACAATGAACGTATGACATCTCGTATAAGTACGGAATCTCTATTATCGTCTGCAATGGTCGCATATCACCTGAAAAAGGACTATAAGAATGGCAGCCAAATTGAAATACTTGCCAATTTTCCATACCAAGAGGACAATCCTTATTTTGCCGAGAAATATTTGAAACAAGAATACTTCGATGGTGATGATGAACCTGCTAGTTATTGGGGTACAACTTATATGCAAGACAGGAGAGACGAGGAAATAAAGTTTCTAAGGAGACTCTTTAAGAGTAAGATTATTAAAGACTTTTCTATCTGGTATGGCGAAGAAGATGACCCTGTACGCACAGGGGTTACCTACAAGCAGCCTAAACAATACGGGTTCACAACAACTGACAAGTATATTCCTACATTAGAATTGTTTATGCAACTCGCAGACGCCCGTATTATCAGGACTAAGCGTGAAAAGGATACTGAATCCACTCCCGATTCTGTGAATAAAAAAATTGAACCTTCCATAGATACGTCTGAGTCGACCATACCGAAAAAAGTAATTCTTCATTTACTGGAGCCTGAGCATTACAACAAACGAACAGGTGTATTGTATCTCTCACCAACCGATAAGGTTGCTATCGCCAAACGCGGCAATGCCAGAAAACCGAATGGTCAAAAGTTCGAGCAATGCAACCTACTCGGACAACTATTCAAAAACGTCAACACCCTAAAAAACGGTGTTAAAGCCAGCAAGATATTAGGGGTACATGAGCATTTGTATACTAAAAAACACGATAAGAAAATAAGAAATCTTTTACAGGAAATCAACGATAAGGTGACAGCGGTAGGCGGTCCGAATAATCTGGTAAGAACACAAAATCAGAAAGTGTTTATCAACAGTTCCTATCTGGCATAGTGCTGAAAAACTTTTTCAGTAGCCCTATATAGACATACTTCTCCCACGAAATAAATGAGGGGGAATATGAAACTCAGTAACGAGCAAATCAAAGAGTTCCGAACAATCCATAAACGGGTATTCGGAAAAAGTATCAACAAACAACAAGCAATGGTTGATGGTCTTGCGTTAATCCGTTTGGTCAGCTTAATCCAGCCAGTCATACAGGAGGGTGAAGACAATGAAGAATAGCCTCCAACCCTCATCACTTGATACCTTATTAGCGAAAGAGTTCCCGCCGAACCGATGGCTCGTAGACGGTCTGATACCACTACAGGGAATCACTATCCTGCACGGTCAGCCCGCAGCGGGTAAAACATGGTTGATGATGGAGATAGCCATATCGGTTGCACGGGGTAAAATGCTCTTCAACCAGTATGAAACGACCTCTACGGGGGTATTGCTCCTTGACGAAGAGTCAGGTGAATGGCTGCTCCACGACCGCTTTAAGACGCTCCGTGCGCCCTCAGAGCTACCAATCCATTATCTGACTATGAACAGCTCAAAGTTCACTGAAAGCTATGTAGAGGAGCTTATAGAGTGGTGTTCCGATAGTGAAGTAGGTCTCATCATGATTGATTCCTTAGTACGCATACATGGAGGTGACGAAAACACCGCTCAGGACTCCGCTAAGGTGTTCCGACTCATCAGAAAACTGACAAGCGCAGGTATCACTGTAATAGTCATTCACCATAACACGAAAGCGTCGGCAAACGGTGAATATGGCTCTCAGATGCGTGGTTCTGGTGACATACAAGCCTCTGTGGATTCACAGTTATCGCTTGTACGGCCTTATCGCGATGATTATCTGACGCTAGAACAGATAAAAAACCGTAACGCGCCAGAAATGCCAACCATTGAGCTGAACTTCATGAAACATGACGATTACAGCGAGTTTATTTACTTGGGTCAGTTAAAAGAGGGTGCCAAACACGCCGAACTTAAGCCGATTATCCTGCAAGTTATTGGAGCAGACCCTGGCATCAGCCAAAACAGGCTACATGAAAAGCTATTAGAGCTAGGTCATGGTATTCATGTCAAAACACTCCGAAAACTACTTAGCACGATGGAAGGCGAAAGCATCGATAAAACAAAGGGCAAGGCCAACGCCTACTGCTATTTCATAAAGCCTAAAGAGACGGAGCCGAGCGAGAGCTAGGCAAAAAGACGGACACTATATGAACAACTTTTTACCCTACTCGCATAATAAAGCTCCACCGTGATGAATAACAGATACGGGGCTATGATAATCACCAAGTGATAATTGCTCAAGACGTATCAAAATAAGCACTTTAACGATATA
This sequence comes from uncultured Candidatus Saccharibacteria bacterium, assembly GCA_964523935.1. Lineage (GTDB taxonomy): Bacteria > Patescibacteriota > Saccharimonadia > Saccharimonadales > Saccharimonadaceae > UBA2112. The sequence goes on along the minus strand of CAZGAP010000012.1, from coordinate 17,470 downwards.
ATATTAACGTTCACACACTCCACATACACTGCAAGAAGTGTTTTTATTTCCCACCTGAATGGGCGGCTTGGTATCGGGAAATAGCTTCTTGCTGTGGAACGTGTGAACAACCAAGCCGTCCTTTTAGGAAGAGAATATGAACTTACAAGAATTGAAATACGGATTATACGCTCGCAAATCAAACGAACGCGAGGATAAACAAATTGCATCACTGGACGACCAAGTTGCGATAATGACAGAATTAGCCAAAGAAAAAGGCTATCACATCGTCAAAAAGGCGATATTCAAAGAGTCTAAATCAGCAAAGATACCAGATGAGCGAGACGATTTTGATGAATTGATTCGACTACTCGAAGATGGAACTATTAACGGTATTTTGACCTATAAGTCAAACCGATTAGCTCGCAATCCGAAAGAAAGCGGTCTTGTTCAACAACTGATGTTCGACGACAAGTTAAAGGCTATTGTCACCAATGATAAGAATTATTTACCCGAAGACAATGCACTGATATTTAGTATTGATGCTGCTCAGGATTCACAGTTTAGCCGTGACCTTTCAAAAATCGTGACAGAGCGCATGATACTCAAAGCAAAGAAGGGTGGCTTTCCAGGCCGTGTCCCTATCGGCTACAAAAACGTCATAGACGAGTACACCAAAGAGCGGTATGTCATTATCGACGACGAGCGGTTTAAGCTGGTGCGAAGAATGTGGGATATGGTTCTGACCGGTCAGTACACCATAAGCCAAATCCAGCACATTGCCGACAAACAATGGGGACTACGCACCCCAAAACGGCGAAAAAGCGGCAATAGACCACTCTCGCTCGGTGGTGTCTATGCCTTATTCAAAAATCCATTCTACATGGGTACTGTAAGACATTCAGGAGTTCATAACCAAGACGGCACTCATATTGCAATGGTCACACCTGAGGAGTTCAGGCAAGTACAGAGCATTATCAGCAGGAAAAACGCTCCTCGCCCAGAGGAAGACAAACTTGCTGACGACCCATTCCCTTATCGTGGTCTTGTAAAGTGTGGTGAGTGTGGTTGCCTGATTACCTATGCCCGTATCGTCAGAAAACACAAAAATGGCAATGTTCATACCTACGAATACTGCTACTGTACACAAAAACGCCTTGATTACACCTGTTCACAAACCATGTCTCACAGCCGGACAAATCCGCAAGAGATGACCAAAGCAATACGAGCCGAAATCAGCAAGTACACCATTATGGACGAGTTCTTTCAGTGGGCTTGCCAATATCTGAGTGAGTTTCATGAAGACGAGGCGACAAAACGTGATGAAATCATGGATTCACAGCTCAAAGCGATAAAAACGGCCGAATCAGAACTGAATGAGCTGCACCGTATGCGCTATAAGCGCATGGTTGACGATAATTTTTATGAAAGTGAGAAACAAGCACTCGAAGACAGGCTTGTTACGCTCCGAGGGCAGTTTGAAGACCAAGAGAACGCCAATAAACGGCATCGACAACTCATGGAGAGGTATTTCAACTTTGCCCGATATGCAAAAGAAGACTTTGAAAGTGACGATGACCTCAAAAAGAAAGAAGTATTGTCGATTGTGGGTCAAAACTTACTATTTCAAGACGGAAAACTGACATTTGAACCTATAAAGTACCTGACACCGATAGTCGAGAAATATCCCGACCTAGAAAAGCAATTTTTGAAGGTTCAAACTTACTCTGACCAAAGAAAAAAGACCGCTTTGGGCAGTCTCTTTTCACAATGGTACACCCGACAGGATTTGAACCTATGGCCTTCGGCTCCGCAAGCCGACGCTCTATCCAGCTGAGCTACGGGTGCTCAGTAGCGTTCAAGCATAACACTTGGAACAACTTGCTGATTGTAGCATAAAATTACAGAGGTGACAAGACGTAACCATTGCCGTCTAGAGGCGAAGCAAACGCACGAGTCGGTCGACCGCGTCGAGCTTGAGATCTTTCATAGGCAAGCGCGAACCGAGCATATCGACGATATCTTCGCCGGCTTCCTCCGGAAAGTACACGGTGACACCAGGCTGAAAGCGCTGGGTAGGGATGAGCATGACCGAAAATTCCTCGCCGTCACGGACGATGCCGAAGGATTTGAAACTACTGAACTTATGCAGTTTGTCATCCACCATCAGACCGTCATCTGTCAGCGAGTAGGTAAGCTCGCGAGGCGGGCGCTTGGATGACACGACGATCACCGCGGCGATGACAACGATAAGTACAGCAAACGACCACTGTTGTAAAAAGATAGCCACGCCAAGAAACACGAGCGTCACGACCGCGAAGATCGTAAACCACATCGTACCCTTTTCCTGATGGATATACTCTTGCGCTGTCCAGGTAACGGGCGCGTCATCGTACTCCAGGGTGTCTTCGTTATTGGTAGGCGCCGACTGTTCAGGCACTGGTTGACTGTCGTCCGCATAGGGTTGCTGCGGCTGTACGGCCGGGGAATCCGGTTGCGGTCCAGGGGCTACGGGCTGACCCTGATCGGGCTGGTAGTACCCCTGTTGGTTGTTCGGTTGCATGGATACAGTATAGCATGAGCGATTAAAAGTCGAGTAGTAATTGAGGTCTACGCCGATCAGTGGCCTGAGTGGGTAGCCGACGACTGTGTCTCGTCGTGGTAACCCCAGTCTGTTTGCCACTGTTTCATTTCGGCGATTTCTTTTTCCTGCGCTTCGATAATCGTGAGTGACAGGTCTTTGATCTCCTGATGCGCGGCACGGTCCGCGGAAAGCTTCGCCATGTCGACCGCCGCTTGGTGATGATCGATCATATGGTCGATGAACGCTTTGTCATACTCATCACCACTCTTGTCTTTCAAAGATGCCGTCATCTGGCTCATTTCGACGGAGTCTTGGGTGGATTCAGGTTTATCGAACGTCGTAGCGGCGACTGAAACAAGCAGCCCACCAAGTATGAACCCTACGACGCCTGCGATAAGTGGTTTGTTGATCATCGGTTCCTCCTACATCATCCGCGAGAGGGTAGCCACCAGCTCGTCGGCTTTTTGCTTTTTTTCATCATCCGTTTTCGCGTTGACCATACAGTGGCTGGCGTGGTCACGCGCGAGCTCCAGTGCCACCTTGTCGAGCGCGGACCGCACGGCACTGATCTGGGTAAGAATATCTATGCAGTATTTGTCACCATCCACCATCTTCGTGACACCTCGCACCTGACCCTCGGCACGGTGAAGCCGTTTGAGAAGCGCCTCTTTGTTGTCGTTGTATCCGTACGTCTGTTTAGCCATGGAGTGATTCATGCACGAGCGCATGCCCTTTCCCTCGTTTGAGGAGATAATAGTTAACCGGTAAAGCGACGAGGAAGCCAGCAAACAGACCAATCGGCATTGCCACCCAGAACAGGGGATTGACCAATCCGGCACCCATCGCACCAGGTATCGTAGCCATGACAATGTTGTCGACGAGCTCCATCGCCAATATGGAAAGCGTATCGGCGGCAAGCACGATCCTAGCTGCATGCTTGAATTCTATACCGTGCTTAAGAAGCGGAGTGATGGAAAGCGCGTACCCGAAAACAAATGCGAGCGCTACCGCAAGAGCAATGGTAGCTACCGTAGAAATACCCAAAGCGGTGCCGATAGTGAGACCGAGGATCTCACCGATAGCACAACCGGTCAGACAGTGGATGGTCGCGGCGACGGCGACCTGTTTGGTTGAATGATGCATGTGTTCCATATACCCCCCTATGGTATATGGAAATTATACGTCCGTCAACCTTGCGAGAGCTTGGTGATCAGTTTGGCGGCGCGCTTTTTGACGGCATTTGATCTGTGGTTTCGTTGCTTTTCAAGGAGACTGAGCGCTTCGGTACGCTCAACGGATCCCCCATCCGTAAAATACACGAGCGCGTCCATACTATTGGCTGCGACGATCCAATCAATTTCTTCCGACGACAGCAGTCTTTTCAGCCACTGGATGACAGTCGACTGCTGTTCGGCGCTCAAGTGAACCTGGGTATAGATCTGTGCTTGATGCCAGAGGATGGAAGGCTGGGTGCTGTCTGAAAAGTCTTTTAGTAGCCTGTCGACATACGGGCGTATCCAGTCAGGGTGTACGCGACAGACTTTCTCGAAGCTGTCAACGGCACGCATACGCACCCAGGCATCCTGGTGATGCATGCTGTCATATAGCTCACCAAGACGTGATTTGTCGGCTAGAACTGCATCCACAACCTCGCCGGCTCGGCCAAGAGAATTTTGTTTACCGCCAACTATGAGGATATCAACAAATCGTTCCTGCATGATATGCAGTATAGTCTATGCGCTCACACGAATACATCACCAACGCAAAGAGACGCGATAGAACTGAATAGGGCAAATAACATAAGACAATCGAGACGTGTCTTCATGAACCATTGTGTTTTTTTCTGTGTCGGTGCAGTATGTTCTTTCATGTACATTTCCTTATGGGGCTGTTGTTGGCGTTACAGAGGGGCTAAGACTGGGCGTATCATCTGGAGGTGCGCTCACACTAGCGCTCGGACTTGGACTGATAGACGATGATACTCCTGGTGATTCCGTTGGCAGCGCAGTAGAACCTTCCCTAGTACTGTTCCACCAAACAAAAAGAAGGTAGGCGAGCACTACGACAAGCATAGTAATAACAATAGTCCAGATAATACCCCTTGGCGACCGCTTTTTCTCTACGATAATTTCGCCACGTTCATTATCATGCATACCGGGCTCCTTATTTATTGATACTCTAAGGGTATACTCAATGCTTAAAGAAAGCTGTTAAAAATATAACCATGAGATATACCGCATGCCGCGGAAGTTGAGTCCTGTTAGAAAAAAACTCGCTAAAGACTTAGTACGTCGCCCATCCAGACCAGGTGCCTTCATAACGGCGTCTTTGACCGCCATGATTGGCAGCATCCATCGAAATATATTCCTGAATGATAATAACGTTAGATCCCCGTACTGACACCGTGACTGTCAACTTCATGACGCCAGTATTGCCGGGCTGATTATAGGTAGTTGGGTTGCCGTTCAGGAATTCTCCGGCAATCATATAGACACCCGCTGTTGTAAGCGTATCGAAATCAACCGGCCCGTCGATCCAGGGTGGATTATAGAGAATAGACAAACCCTGCAGATCACTCGCAAGCATAGAGGATGTCACCGACCCGGAGCCACCAATATACGGCGTCCATGATGTCCATCCCTCTCCGGCATGCTTTCGACGCTGTCCACGAAGTTCCGGATGATCCTTCGCTACGTACTCCTGGAGGACATCAAGGGGCTCGTCAGGGTTATCATCTGGATCGGCAACTGTAACGGTGAGCTTCACGACTCCGATATTGTCAGCCGGCTGATGATACGTACTATCCGCGGCTCCATCTAGAAATGCACCCGCAACCCAATAAGTGCCGTTTGTTGTGAGCGTGTCGAAGTCAACCGGCCCGTTTATCCAAATCGCCGGGCTCAAGTTGGCCTGCTGTACGCCATATCGTTTATAGCGCCATTTCGGTGAAGCCTCACCACTGTGCCTCCAGTAAACCTGAACATACCAGTCGATTGGCGCAAAAGTACCCGTCTGCACCGCGAAATCGGATACTGTATCGTTACGCTCACTCGTATATACCAGCTTTTCGATTCTTATACCTTTACCGCCAGGATAATTCGCGTCACCACCTCCGATTTCGAATGACTGCCATAACGAGCCCGTGTGATCATCGGTTTCCACGAATACTTCGGCTATATCTACGTTATTCGACTGGAGTACGTTTGCGCCACGGCCGACACCTGTCCCGCGGCCAGGCAACACCGCCACGATCTTCTGCACCGAAACGTCTTTGACCTTGTTCAGCGTGACACCTATGCCATTCGCGTTGTATGACGCCAGCTCGGCTATAGAAACCCCCGCTATGTCTTGTAGCTGTATCTGTCCAGGCCCCCGATGCACCAAAGAACCAATGTGCAAGCGAGAGCCCGGGAGGTCCTCGACTGTGACGCCGTCATTGACCGTCACCGTGTAGTCACGTATATGTTCCGTTCGTTGCTGTGCGGCACCAGAAATCATCAGCAAGGCCGGGTAGTCCGTCGTCACTAGCTCGATAGCATCGATTTTCGAATCATACAACGACGCCAGTCGAATACCGCCGTTCGGCCGTTCATTTGGGTCCGCAATAGGTGAATCGGGTGTCGTCCCGCTCACTTCGGCATATATGTTTTGAAGTGTAATTCCCTTAAACTTCGTGTTGTCGCTGTCTGGGGTCTCAACGGAGAGGGCCCATATGGTATCCGACAAATTCATCGTAACGTTGCTAATCTTACAACCGCTAAAATCCCACCATTCAGGGTCATCATTGGCATCAATCAGATTCGTACCAAGAACAATACCTGAATTCTTACCAGTACTCGTAATGGTCATATTGTTAACCGTCACATTGCGTGAAGCGAGACTCTGCCAGTCGTTATTTGGGCCAATCTTAGCTGAATTCAACGAGTATCCGTTATCTTTGTCGCTGATATGAACATCACTAATAGCGAGGTCGCGCGCCATTTGCACCCGTAAACCGTTGGCGCGGTTCCCGGCTACTGTGACGCCTGAAACTGAGCCGGTGTTGCTCCATTCGTTAAGAGCCGACTGGTTGAACTCCCCGTCATCGGAACTGTATAGCCAAAGTTGGGACGGGTGGTAGTAGTTGACGAATGCCAAGCCATCGTCAGCGGCATTTGACGCATGATGCCCATTGACGGTCAGTCGCCTCGTCGTATTAAAATGAAGACCGTCCGCGTGCGTATCAATCGCTTCATGCCCGAGTACCGTCACATCAGAACAGCCCATGATTATCGTTCCCGACTGAGGAGCTTTGATGGTCTTATGATTGATGATCGTCAGATGGGATATTGTCCCTGTAGATCCTGTCCACGATTGATCGGGTGCGCCGTCCGATGGATAGCCAAGAATCCTCAGGCCATCACCATGACTTCTCGCGGCAGGAAACACCTTCCATTCGACCGTTGTATTGAGGAGCGTGATGTTGCTAGCCCTGCCATTAATCCGTATGCCGCTGCCCGTACCGTGACCATTGTCATCGAGGTTGTCCATAAGAAGCGTCGCACCTGGCTCAAAAACGATCGCGATATCCGAAAGACCACTCAGCACAATTGCAGCACCTCCCTGCGGACTGCGCATCGCGAAGCGATATGTGCCAGAAGGAAAATAGAGAACGTCGCCGTCACCCATAGCGTTCTGTGCGCTTTTGATAGCTACCGAGTCATCAGTGGTGCCGTCACCGACAGCGCCATAACTCCGCACGTTAATTCGTGCATCCACCGATTCTAATTTAGCCCGGATAGATTCCGACAGCTTAGACTCCTGAATCGTCCCGTTAGCTATGAGTGAATTCGTGATACTTTCATCAGCGATAGAGGTATTAGTAATAGAATTGGGCGCCAAGACCCGTGACGTAACAATACTATCTTTGAGGGTTCCATCGGGTTTATGAACTTGCAGTAAATACTCATTGAGAATGGTTCCCCAATTACCGTTATCGCCGCCCGGTGAGGGTAGGCGCGCCACCTAGTAAACATCCTGCATTATTATTGAATTATACATGACGGTTACGTATATCGGGAATAAAGACTCGACATACACCTTCCCTGCGCACGACTACTCAGGGCAATGAAATGCATAGCCGCACCTCAACTGAACGGACGCGGTCTAATCATCACCCCTTAATATGGTTATAGTGCTATAATTTATATAGCACCGACCAGGGAAACCATCCGTACCGATGTGAGCCCCAGGAATCAAACTCTGCCAAAAAAAGGAATGTCAACATGAGTGAACAAACAGAAGCGGGTAAGATAAATGCTCTCATGGCAGATAATCAAGTTGCTTTTCGAAAACTGAATAGCAAATTGAAAATACTCATACATGAATTAGACGAAATAGCTGTCGAAAGAGGCGAGAAAAAGCACGTCTTTGACAAGGATGAAATCTACCACTTTTACTGCGAATGCTCCGATGAGAACTGCGTGGCGCGCATTGCAATCAGCTTCGAAACATATGAGAAAGCTCACGAGCGCGATGATACGTTCACGATACTACAGGGACATGAGGTACTCGAAATAGAAGAAATCATTTCAAAAACAACCGACTATTATGTCGTGCAGAAATTTGAAACGCCAAAGCAATCAAACACGACACTGCATGAAACCGCTCTTAAGAATGCCGTGCGGTAGGCAAAAAATCGGTCTCCCAAATGAAAAAGAGATGCAGCCGCATCTCTTTTTCATTTGGCGGAGGAGGGGAGATTCGAACTCCCGCTCCAGGTTTCCCCGGACTAACGATTTAGCAAACCGTCCCCTTCAGCCACTTGGGTACTCCTCCGTACTGGCTATGCGCGACGAATGGATCACTGATCCACGACGTAGCTCGGTTGATTATAGCACAGTGTCAGGGGTGGGACTAGTCTTCAATCGATCATATAATTGACATAATGCTTATAATTTGTTATAATATAGTTATGGTTGTGATTGAGAGCAGAAAAGTGCTGTTTCCGATAGTCGCATTACTCCTGTTAACAGGGGTTTCTTTAGCCATCGTGCACCCCGTAGGCGCCGCTGGTTTCAATATGGGTATCGCCGAGGGCGCAAGTTCAGCGAGAGGTATTGACCAGGCGGCCGACCTTTTCGGTGAAGTAGGCGTATTCAGGTCCATCACGAACGTCCTCTTGTTTCTGATCGGTGCGATCAGCGTGATCATGCTCATCATCGGCGGCTTGCGTTACGTCGTCTCCGGCGGCGATTCAACAGCCGTCCAGAACGCAAAGAACACGATTCTGTACGCTATCGTCGGTATCATCGTCGCTATACTTGCGTACGCAGCGGTAGATTTCGTCATATCAGCCTTCAGCGGCAATCCCGGCAGCGGATCAACCGCCGCAACGAACGGCTAATAAGTATATAGGCCATAGAAAAACAACGTCCGATTGGACGTTGTTTTTCTATGGCGGAGAGGGCGAGATTCGAACTCGCGGTGAGTTGCCCCACGCTTGTTTTCAAGACAAGTACCATCAACCACTCGGTCACCTCTCCGTATATGCCGTATTGTAAAGGAAATCCCGTGGTGGATCGAGCCTTGTCGTGAAAACAAGCCGAAACAGGTTTCGCCGCTTGTTTGGTTGCTTCGCAACACTTCGCCCAAGACAAGTACCATCAACCACTCGGTCACCTCTCCAAATGGTTACAATAGGTGATTTTAACAGATAAGCGCCCCTTAGTCGAGAGGTTGACGGCTGATCGAAGCAACCCAGACCGCCCGAGCACCGGCGTCAACGAGCGTCTGAGCGGCAAATTTAACCGTCGCCCCCGTCGTGACGACATCATCAACAAGTAGATAGATCACATCTGGGTCCAACGGTGTCGAGCAAGCGAACGCCTTTTTCGCCTGTTCCGTCCGTTGCCGCCTGCCAGCACCCTGCTGCATGGTGTTCGTGGCACGCTGAAGGGAAGTATCGACCGGAAGCCCCCTTAAACGCGCAAGCCGTCTCGAGATAAGAAGCGTGTGGTCATAACCCCTTTGACGGATATGTGAACTGATGGTCGGTACAGGTACGATCCGCGTCGAGGCAGGCAGCTCGGGTAAATATTCGTGCAAGAGATCAGCAAGCGGCTCATAGGCCGCCTTGGCGTTCATGAACTTGAAGTCGCTTATCAGTCGCTTCAGATAGTCCTGACGCACAGAAACGCACCATGCGCGGTCGTAGGGCACATGACACCCCTTGCATAGACCGGTTGCGCCAACCATACCGACACCACATGCGACACATGCCGAAAACGGCTCCGAAATGATGTCATATTTACAATTTTCGCATAAAATAGTACCCTCAAAACCGCATCCACAACAGTGGTGAGGGGCAACAATTGACAACAGGCTATCTATCATTGTATTTTTTACGTTTTGACGGTTAGTTTAGTTGATTATATCACCAGCATTGGTTATACTGTAGAAGACTATTTGTCAAGAGCCAAGAGTAAAAGTGGAGGATACGATGGCCCGCAAGCAGAACGATGATCTATTGATCGAAGATGAATTGGCCGCGGCGTTTTTGAACGACGACGACCTGAATGACAGTACTGCCGCTCCAGCGCCAACCGTAAGCGACGAACCTGCCGAAGATGACTTCCCAGGACAGCTTGCCGTTGATGTGTATGAGACGGAAGAACGACTTGTCGTAAAGGCTCGTACGGCCGGTGTGAACAAAGATGAGCTGGATGTCAGCATCAGTGACGGCATTCTCACTATCAGCGGTACGCTGAGCAGTGGTGACGATGCCGAAGCAACAAACTGGCACATCCAGGAATGTTACTGGGGCGAGTTCAGCCGAACGCTGGCGCTTCCAGTCGCAGTGAAAGAAGATGAAGTCGAAGCAGTCCTTAAAGACGGCGTCCTCACCATCACCTTCAGCAAAGTCAAACAAGAACAAGCGAAGAAAATCCAGGTCCTGTAGGCGGGTACAGCGACCAACTAAAAACTCCGTGGATAATCCACGGAGTTTTTAGTTGGAACGAGGCGCTTATTAGCCTGCGTTACCAGAGAAGCTGCTGATCACGAAGTTGACTACCGCGTATGCCAGGATAGCGACCACGATACCGACGATTGCGTACAGAATCGTGTTCTTCGCATTCTGAACCGCCGTTGAGTCACCACCGGAGACCACATAGCGGATACCACCGATGATGAGCATGATCACACTGATCGCACCGATCAGGAAGAGCATGACGTTGGTGATAGTACGGAAGATACCGCCTTGACCACCGTCACCAAAGAGGCTGGATGCGTCACCGGTCTGGTCTTTACCTTGTGCTGAGTCCGCACCGTCCTGGAGGCTCTTTTCAAAAGCCGCATGCGCTGGGACCTGTGCGAACAAGCCGATACCGAGCACCAATGCTGGCAGCACGAGTACTGCAGACATCAGTTTTTTAATAGTTTTTGTCATAGTTTTCCTTTCGCTTTCTATTGCTTATCTTCGTTTATACCAGACTAAGGGTGATTTGTTAAGTGCTATCGCTTAGCCAGTGAACGCATCGACGACGAAATTCACGATCGCGTATGCCAATATGGCGACAATCAAGCCTATGACAGCATAGAGGATAGTGTCTTTAGCCGCCTTGGTGTTGCTCGCGTCGCCGTTGCTCGTCGTGTAGCGGATGCCACCGATGATAATCATGATGACGGCGATTGCCGCAAGCAAGAAGAGCAGGACGTTAACGACAGTCTTAATACCTTCTTCGAGTTTCGGCTGGTTCTCGTTGCCCCCGATCTTATCAATACCTTCTTTGACCTTACTGGCCGATCCTTGAGCAAGGGCAGGGGTAGCCGGAATGAGCGGCGCAGCCACCAGTCCTAATGTGATGGCCATACTTGCGATAATAATTCGTAGTTTTTTCATGTATTTCTCCTATATAAATGCATCTATGACAAAGTTGACAATCGCGAACGCCAGTATGGCGACAATGAGCCCCACGACCGCATAAAGTACGGTGTTTTTCGCAGACTGGATCTGCGAAGCCTCACCGTTGCTCGTCGTGTAGCGAATACCACC
>CAZGAP010000012.1:0-5761 GCA_964523935.1 uncultured Candidatus Saccharibacteria bacterium | reverse complement strand
CCCGCCACACTACTACTACCACCTCCGGCAGCACCACCGACGCCACCAGCTCCGCCCGTGGTGCCAGTACCACCCGTGCCCGTTCCGCCGCCGCAACTGCTCTCAAACACGTTGACCGCGCCCGCTGGATAGACCGTCACGAGTACCGATACCGCGCTTGCGACCATCAGTGCGAGGGCTATGAGCGGGGAAGTAAGTTGTATGTATCTTTTCATATTTTTTTCTCCGTTATTTTGCAACGTTATCTATGACAAATCGCGTGATGACAGCCGCCAGGATCACGACGATCAGACCGACAACCGCATACATGATCGTGTTTTTGGCGGCTTGTATCTGGCTGCTATCGCCATTACTGGCCACATAGCGGACGCCGCCTATGATAATCGCGACAACCGCGACGATGCCGGCGATCAGGTAGACGGTTGCCAATATACCAGCGATTTGCGGCTCACCGACAGCGGTTGGTGCATTATTTAAATTTAGATCACTCTGCTGAATCTTAATCTGGTTCGAGTCTTTCGAATTATTCATTACGCTACTATCGCTCCCGTAACGAGGTTAATGATCGCGACCGACATGATCGATATGACGAGACCAATAACGGCGTTCATGATCGTCTTGCGGGCGGCGACCGTACCGCTACTGTTATCGCCAGCTGTCATGTATTTGAACCCGCCCCATATGATAAATGCCAATGAAACGTAGCCGACGACCACGAGGAGCATTTTGACGATATTCATCGCGATAGTGCCGATCCACTTGCTGAAGCGGGCACCGGTATCTTCCGCCTTGTTCCCGCCACCCATATCAGCGGGCGACATTATGGTTTTCTTATCATCCTTACATAGGTCGTCGTACCACCTCGGTACGAAAAATCCATTCTGGCCTTCACAAGCGCCCGCGTACGTCGTCTGCGCAGGTACGAGCGTCAGGTTAGCTACAAAGGCGGCGATAGCGATCAGAAACGAAGAAAAGATGTATTTTTTCATCATACTCATCCTATCACGCTCCCTGGTAATAGCCAATTGATGATGGCGATCGTAAAGCCGTAGAGCAGAAGGCCGATGACGATATTGCGGATGATCGTGATCGCTTCGCCAACTTGCGACTGATTGTCGCGGGCGCTCGAGTAGAGGATGGCCGCATAAGCGATACCTGCGACAGCGACAACGCCGATAAGGACGGTCAAAACGATAACACCGATACGGATCAAATCATTGATCGTTCCGACACCGGTTTTGCTATCACAGGCAATGAACTGTGTTTTCGTTGTGCCGCATGAACTGTTTTGCGTAGACTGTGTCGTTGGTGGAGTAGGGGCGTTCGTTTGGGCGTGCGTTGCTAGTGGCGCCGCCGCAAAGAAGCTTATGAGCCCGAGTGCTAGTAATATTCGTTTCATCGTATACATTATAATACTCCTCCCGGCACAAGCCAGTTCGTTATTGCGATCAGAAATCCGAAAAGGAACAAGCCGATGACAATGTTGCGGATGCGTTCGCGTGCCGCCGATACATTGCCTTGGTTATCAGAAGCGCTGGCATACTGGATCGCCGACCATGCCAGACCGCCAACGGCAGCGACACCTACGCCAAATGACAGCACGATGACGAAGATACGGAGTACGTTACCAAGTGCCGTTCCGCCACCTTCATTGCCGCATTCGAGCAGATTGACTCTGGCATTTGAGCCGCATTGCTTCGTGGAACCCGTCGGTGCCTTGCCACCGGGTCCAGCCGTAGGATCATCAGGATTCTCTTCATCCTCGCCGTCCGGATTATCCAGATCGACGCAGCCAAAGTCATCATCCTGTGGTTTTGAGGTATCCAGACCCCCGGTCTGTTTCCAAACAAGTCTTTTACCCGATGATGCAGCCCCGGCTTTACACGCCTCTTCGTTGATCAGATCGGTACCCTTGTTTTTACAGCCCGCCGAAACGTCGCTGTTGCCACCCGTCGGATCATCATACTGTTTGTCAATCCAGATTCCACCGCGAGACTCACATACCTCTGGCGATTTTGCTAGCTCCCTGCTTTTGTCTGCCGCACACTTTTGCGCGTCCCCGTAGCTATTACCCTTAACGGTGCCGTCGTCATTGAGTACGTTCTGCAAACACTGGCTACTTATCGCAGCCTTGCAGTCATTCGTAGCCTGCGCGCCCGCGGCATTATCCGCCTCGCCACCACAAACGGATTCTTTGATTTCATCAATGTGGGCACCATTCATCTCCTTGAGGCGCTGGCAGTCATCATTACCGTTACCACTCAGCCGCCCAGAGTTACACTCCGATCCACTCATGGTCTTTACGTTATTTGGCGTACAGTCCGCTACATCAATGGCGTATTTCTGGCATGACACTATAGCGTTTGCGCAACGAGCCCTCCGTTCATTGTCAGAATAATGAAGCTCTGAGGGGCTATTATCCCACCCTCCGGCGTCACCATTCCTGCATTGCTCAATCTTACTGTCGTACTCGGAATTCGTTAAGGTTCTCCCTGTGGGTAACTTTTCGATTTCACTCAGGTTCCCCAATTTACATTCTTCAGTAAATGTCTCACTATTATTAAATATAGTTGCGTTAGGCTCACACCATGCGGCGACCCGGTCAGTAAACGGTGATAATCCGGAAAAAACCATGAACACACTAAAAAGGTTCGCCATGAGGAGAAACAGAAGAAGTCTTTTTTGTAGTCCGTTTACTAATAGGCCGGATAGTTGATGTTTATTATTTGCTAGGTTCATTTATGCTTACCCCGTCAGGATACGTAAAAGTTGCCCTGTTGGTGATCCTTATTTGGTCTTTGTCCAAACCGTTGCGGTAATCCACCCCAACTATAGTATCTTTGTCATCCACCCACAATATTATGTCTTCATAATTTGAACCGTTGACTGGTGCGAGCAAATTATATGTAGCTTCGGAATCCGCCTCTGCGGCGATCATTTTGCTTAGCTTATTAATCGCGTTTCTGTCTACGCCGATTCTCATGCCCATAACAGACATCCCTCCGACGTCTTTCGATTCCACAGAAACAACCTTGAACATACCATCCGATTTAATTGTGTCCATGATCTTGCCGCGCAGCGCATCGCCGAAGCTCCCCATAGGGGGCACGAGCTGCGATCCGTAGATTATAGTAGAAATATCAAACTCTTCTAATCTCGAGCTTACATCGCCACCTTTAGGGTCGCTTGTTATCCACTTCTTTTCTTGAAGTGCGTCCAACTCCGTTTCACCAGATCGGGATTCAACGTACAGATTCAAATCAGCAAGCTTTACTAGTCGTACACGATAGTCATCGTTTGCCACCTTGCCGTCTCGTTTAATTTGCCTGGAGAAATCAACCGTTGACTCGCTCGACACGTCAGACGGGTCAGTCAAATCCACCGTGGAATCCGTTTCGACGTTCACACCTTTTCCAGTACCGTCTCTGTGATATGTCGTCTTTTTGTTGACATATTTTACGCTGAGCGTATTTTCAAGTGCTCTGTATAGCCGCGCCTGTGGGGTATTTTGCTCCGTATACCAATATATAGCTGCAGCCACGGCCGACAGCAGGACGAGCAAGATGACGATCACAAACACTATCGTTTTCTTGCGTTTGCGTTTCCGAGTAGTATCGACCGGATCGGCAATAGGGTCGAGGTGCAGAAAGTCTGGCACGTTCGCACTACCTGGCGATACATAGGCCCCATTCTGCGGGGATGAATCATTATTTACGCTTTGATTTTGTTGGTTTGGCTGCATGATTACTCATGATTATATCATTGACACCATAAGCGGCATAACAGATACTGGAGGGGTATATGATGCAGCGCTGGTCGAACAGAGTGACCGAGCCTCTGCGTATCTTTTTACGGCGTGGGGCGCTGTTTGTATTGGGCAGTGTTACCGCCCTTACGCTCACGGTGTCACCATTCATGACGCAACCAGCAGCCGCACAGTTTGACTTTAGTTTCGGCGGTAATAGCTGCGCCATCGAGACCGTAGGGTGGGTCATCTGCCCGACAATGCGATCTATTTCACGGCTCGCTGACAATGGCTTCACCTACATCAACCAAAGTTCACTGAGTATAGACTACGGTCTTTTTAACGGGAGCGGCAAAACGTTCACCGCCTGGGAAGTGATGCGCAATATCGCAAACGGCCTGTTCGTCATCGTCTTTCTTGTCATTATATATAGGTATCTTGCCGGTAGCACCGGGGGCACGTACAATTTCAAGCGGCTATTGCCACGGCTGATCATCGTCGGCATCCTCATGAACCTTTCTTTCTATATAGCCGTTATATTCGTCGATATTTCGAACATCCTAGGCGACTCCATATGGAACTTCATGAAAAATATTTACGGTGGCGGAAGCCCCGTTATGCCGCTAGGGGCCGTTGCCAATCCGCTCAACGAAGGCAATCTCACGAAGATGACGGCGGCGGCAATGGGTAACGCCATGATGGTATGGGCACTCTTACCGCCGCTTGCCGCCGTCTCGATCAGCGTGGCAGTCATCAGTGCGGCGACCGTGATCCTCATCATTATGCGCGAAGCTGTCGTGACCGCACTCATCCTTGCCGCACCCGTCCTCATCGCTCTCTATCTGCTTCCGAATATGGAGCGATTCTCATCGCAGGCTATGCGGCTCTTTTTCCAACTGCTGATTCTATATCCCATCATCGCCATCCTTCTGGGAACAGGGCAGATCGTCAGCTTGGCGGCTGGTGGGTGGGACAACCCTTCTGCGTTTTATGGAGGCGGCACCATGAGTATCGTCCCTGACCTCGTCGCAGCAGCAGCAGCCGTTACTCCGCTACTGGGGACATGGTTCATTTTCAAGAATATGTCGGCACTGATGAGTACCGCCGGCTCTCGGCTTTCCGCGACGGTCGCAGGTCGACGCGGCGGCAAAGACGACGAAAAGGCGAGAGTCACCGGCAAAGCGACAGCCGGAGCGGCTGCCAACAAAAATGCCGGTCTTGGTAACCTCACCGGCAGACGACAAGCCTTCAGCCGCAACAAGCGTCGCCGCTCACTCGGCGGTAGCTCACTCACCGGAGAAGCCGATCTGCCTGAGACACCCGAACGGACGGCAATGGCCAACAGGCGCCCAGCAGGCGACGCTAACAACGACGCACTGCAGAACTCGATAAGTGGCGGAGCCAATGAAGATCCAGAGAAAAAGCTCGAGGAACTGCAAAACGCCAAAATCGGCGACGCCGATGCGATGAACGTTGAAAGCGCGGTCGCGGCAGCCATGGCATCCGGGACAGACGGCAAGGAACAGGAAAAGCAGAAAACCGCCAAAGACATCTTCAACAACCTCAATAGAGGCCACGAATCAAAAGACAAAGACCGCAAATTCGACTCAGGATCAGCGCCTGCCGGAGGAGGTGCTGCCGCAAGTGGCACACCACAACCTACCGCACCGTCGACCAGCTACCGCGCACCGTCAATGGCACAGAGTGGCAATATCGTCAGTGGCGGATCAGCTCCACAGCAGCAAGTCAAAGTCGTCGCCGTACCCGTGCAAGTAGACGGTTCGGCGTTACTCGGAGGACAGAGCCAGCATCGTCCACCAGAAAGTGTCACACAGCCACCGATCAGCGGTACTGAAGAGAAAGCGAAAGCCCGAGCACAAAAATACCTCTTCGATGCCGATCGCGACATCAAAGAGGCGAGTGACAAAATCGATATCCTCGGTAATAACTCAAGTCCTTCGGAACCTCCGCACGTCGATAGCAAGGGCGAGAAAGACAAGGAAGACAGTAAGTAAT
>CAZGAP010000011.1:17428-28050 GCA_964523935.1 uncultured Candidatus Saccharibacteria bacterium | reverse complement strand
ATTTCTCGCTCACGACCACCGAGATATGTAGTGAAAAGCGCGACAAGCATATCGTGACACCACGCCAGATCGCAATGTACCTTCTACGGAGTGAGCTCCATCTGAGCTTCCCAAAGATCGCTACCGAACTGGGACGCAAGGACCATACGACCGCCATTCATTCGATCGAGAAGATCGAGAAGGCGATCAAGCTTGATTTCACCATACGCGAACAAGTGTCAGAAATACGGGAGCGACTCTATGTATAAAACATGTGGAAAATTTGTGTACGAGACAAGTGTAAAGTTAGGTAAAAGCTGTGCCCGTTCGTCCACAATTCGTGTAAGCGCGCTACGAGAAGCTATGAAGCCAGGTGGAAAAGACCTGTTTACACACCTACTTCCCCCTCTTTTCCCCACGCTTCTTTCCACAGCCCAGCCAAGCCATCTCACCACTGTAAATGTATACTTTATCCCCGCTTTCCACACCGCCTATAACTATCTCTACAAAGATCTAAAGAAAGGAAATAACTAGTAATGGAATTAACAGTCACCCAGGAAAATCTTGCTCGGGCACTCGCCAGCGCTTCACGTGTCGCAAGTACAAAGACCCAACTACCTATTCTGAGTAATATCCTCCTGAAGACCGAGGGTCACCGCTTGATGATAGCGGCAACGAATCTTGAGATAGCCACTAGCCAGCTTATAGGCGCGAAGATTATCAATGAAGGCGCGATAACCATTCCAGCAAAACTCATCACTGAATTCGTAGGAAACCTGCCAAAGACATCGGTGACATTGAAGGTAGAGGGTAGTCACCTCCATATAACAGCGGACGGATATAATTCAACT
The DNA here is from genome assembly GCA_964523935.1 of uncultured Candidatus Saccharibacteria bacterium. Classification (GTDB taxonomy): domain Bacteria; phylum Patescibacteriota; class Saccharimonadia; order Saccharimonadales; family Saccharimonadaceae; genus UBA2112. Next base: position 27,220 of record CAZGAP010000011.1, on the reverse strand, counting down.
ATCAACGGAGCTATTGCCGATGATTTCCCTGAACTCCCGACTATCAATGACAAGGAGGCGGTACGGTACAGTCTCAATAATACCCATCTGAAGCAAGCGATCTCACAGACCATCTTGACGGCGAGTAACGATTCGACACGGCCAGTGCTGACAGGTGTTTACTGGCACTCGCATGACGGTGCGCTCTATCTTGCGGCGACCGATGGCTATAGGCTTTCCGAGAAACGTTTGGTTGAAACCAAGAGCGAGGTCGCGGCGATCATCCCGACGAGTACCCTTCAAGAGGTGCTCCGATCGACAAATGACGATATCGAAGAAATCGAAGTCCTGTTCGATGAGTCGCAGGTCCGTTTCCGACTGAACGACGCTGAGATTACGAGCCGATTAATCGATGGTAATTTCCCTGATTACCGTCAACTGATACCCGCCTCTTCGGATTCGGTCGTTACCCTTACCCGTGGTAGCTTTTCGCAGATCACGAAAGTCGCCGGACTATTTGCCCGTGAATCGGGCGGCAGTATCACGCTGACCGCCGATGCGGAAAAAGGAGTTCTCTCGCTCCATTCGGTGGCAAGCGAACTTGGTGAGAATACGTCTGAGGCGCCGGCGACGGTTACCGCTGACGGCCAGGTCACCCTTAATTCACGCTACCTCACGGAAGCGTTGGCGGTCATCGACAGTGAAACGGTCATATTCCGGTTCAGTGGCAAACTGTCGCCATGTGTCCTCTCGTCGGATCAGTCAGGTAATGACTACCAACATATCATCATGCCGCTCAAGAGCTAATATGATCATCCGATCGCTGAAAATCGAGCACATACGGACTCATGATTCGTTCCAGCACTCATTGTCACCGAACGTGACGTTCATTACGGGTGCGAACGGCAGCGGCAAAACGACCTTACTCGAATCGATCATGGTCGCGCTTGGTGGTAAGTCGTTCAAGGGGTCGGACCGCGAACTTCTGAAAACTGATGCCGACTGGTGGCGAATCGATATACAGCTGGATGAACAGGCACGAACGATAAAATTCAATCCAACTCATCCGTCAAAACGAAAGACATTCACGATCGATGACAAAACGACGGCACGCATGCCGGCAGCTGCTATATACCCGACGGTATTATTCGAGCCCGATGACCTGCTTCTCCTTCACGGTTCCCCGTCGCGGCGCAGGCAATTCATCGACCGTTTCGCGGCGCAGATAAGCCCTAATTATACCAAGGTACTTCATAGGTATGAGCGGGCTCTGCAGCAGCGTAACAAATTGTTGAAAACCGGTGGAAACCAAGACGCGCTTTTTGCCTGGAACGTGAGCCTGAGCGATTACGGTGCGCAGATCATCGATGCGCGGGTGCGGCTTCTCGAGCGACTTAATAACGGACTGAATGGCACATACGACACAATCGCTCAGAGCGACGACGCGGTGTCGGTACACTATTCCCATACACTGATCGATAATACCCAGCAGAAGCTGCTTGCAGAGCTCGAGGCGCGCTATGAGCGTGATAAGATGCTGGGTGTTACGACCGTCGGCCCACATCGCCACGACGTACTGTTCGAATTCAATGCATCTCCCGCCGTTTCTGTCGCTTCACGCGGCGAAGTGCGCACGATCATTTTGGCGTTGAAGTTCCTTGAAGTAGATATTATTCAACAATTAACTGGGCAACCACCAGTGGTTCTGCTCGACGACGTGTTTAGTGAGCTTGATGAGAAGCGCCAAACGCATCTTGCGACGAAATTCAAAGACCACCAGATCATCATGACGAGCGCGTCCGCGAACGCTTCGCTCGACAAGGCGATGGTTATTCGCCTGGCGTGATCGCTGGTGAATTGTTACCGGCCGGCAGACTGACGGGTTTATTGATCGATATAAGTATGTCGCGCGGTACATCCGGGTATTTCTTTGCGGATAGTAACGGTTCTGGGGGTGTGGTACGGAGTATCCATATGCCGTCTTTTTTCTGCATGAGCACCCTCAGGGTATCTCTGTTATCAGTATCCGCACCTTTGTATGTCAGCGTCGTTCCAAACCATTGGCCTTCGCCGTAGAGTTTACTATCGCCTATCGTGTAGTCGGTAGTAATGTTCGGATAAGCGGCAAGGAGGACGGCGGTGATCGTCTGCGTCTCACTCGTCAGTTTTTCTTGCAGTTGTTTCTCGGTTATTTTTGGTTGCTTTGTCGGAGCGGACTTTTCGGGAGAAGTCGAAGCGCCGTACGCCAGCAGTGCGCCCATGATGAACAGTGACGCCAGTATGATAAGGAATAGTTTCATTTGCTTGTTCATCGCATCTCCAGTGGATTCTTGAAATCAGTGAAACTTATGACGAAATCGGTCGGCTCATATCCCCATTCGCGGATTTTCTCGACTGCATAGAAACGCCAGCGAGGAGATGTCGTCGCGACCGTGAGGGTGATGGATTGTTTGTCGCCGACAATATAGCCGATCTTATAGTAAGGGTCGGTAAACGGTAGTTTTTTAGTGATAGGGTTGATAGCGCTGAAGTACTCACCATTGCTACTCGCTTCGATTGCCCCGTACTTTTCGTTGTCCTTATATTCTTTCGCGTGTTCGGTTGCCCACTTCTTCGCTTCGTCACTTTCGGGTTTTAGGGAAGCGACGACGACGTTGTCGGTCTTCTTGTCGCTAACGATAACTGTTTTTTCCTGGGGTGTGTAGCCGTCTTTTTTGATCTTTACCTTATATGTACCCGGTACGAGCCACGCCGTGCCGTTACCTTCTGACTGATTGTTGACCGTAATGGTCGCATCCGATGGAACGACAGATACCGTCACGGGTAGTTTGCCGATCCTGCTTAAAAGGATGAACGCCGTCCAGATGATGAGTAGTGCAAACAAACCGATCGCTATACGGGTGATGGTTCGTTTATGTGTCTGAAGGAAGTCGTAATACATGCTTAATCCTTACGATACCACCTGAATGAGTTACCGGCGACGGATTCCCTGCCCTGCATCGGTGCTCGTTCATCCCAGGACGCCGAGGCGATCGGTTCCTGGTTCGGGAACGCTTCGGGGCCGACGAATATGTAGGTGTGAGTTTCGTTGATGGCGACATCGCCGGGTTGTCGATCCGTCGCATCTTCCGAACTGATTTGTTTCCAGTTTTTCCTGAGCCACGCTTCCTGGGAAATTGTGTTTCCACCCTTGGCACCTGAGTTATATTCCTTATCAAAGCCGCTGTCGTAGATGAGGGTGGTCACGAATCCTCCACAGTCGATACCCTTATGTAAGGTGCCTCCAACGTATCGGTTCTGATGGATGGCGGTATTGACGGCGTCGCGGTACGCGTCCGTTGGTGTAATAGTGAGGCCGCGATATTCCGGCCAGGCGTACTGCCTGACAGTTCCCAGTAACCCTTCGCCACCTTCGGCTGCCGTACAGCTATGTGTACCTGTTGTCGTCGTGCCCTTGTCGCGTGTGGCGTTTTGATCACCGCTACTTAATGCGGTTGAGTCATTGGCGACATTGACTGACGGCGCGTCGGCATACCTGTCGTACACCTGCTTCGCTTTACCGCCGCGACCTATGGCAACCTGCTGTGCTGAGTCGGCCGAACCTTCGTAGTATTTATGGAATACATATGTCGCATCTTGGTATGTCGTCGTTTCTTTGAGGCGCCGCAGCGCATCGGTATGTGTGCCGTTCAGTTCTGACCATAGAAATCCAATCTGTCCGTCGAGGTTCGTGATGTCGTTATACGGGCGCATGTACTCGACGAGCGGCCCCTGGCGCCCAGTGAATGTCCACTGCGCGATACCGAAGCCGACACCGTTGACCGGTTTGTAGTCAGGAGTCGCGTTACCGCCACCCTGGATGATCGCCGGATTGATTGCGTCACCCGATTCGGCCATAAGGTTACCGATGACACCGGCGGCCTGAGCGACAGTTAAACCCTGTGAAGGCGCGATCAGGAATTTGAAAATCTTGTCGATGTTATCGACGCCGTTGAGTGATAACTTTTCAACTGACGCCGTACTTGAGTCACAGCGCGGGTCAAAGAACATGATGTCATTGGTAGAATAGAACGTCTCATCAAAATCAGTCTGCGCTCTCGCGACCGACGTCATCTCATTACTGACGAGAATGAACAGGAAGAGGAAGAGAATGATTCGCTTAAACATTGATCGCTCCATCGTTACTGTCTGCACTTCCGTTTCCATTCCTGCCCCGCGACGCTTCGATGATAGGTGTCGGGTCGATATGTTTGCCATCGCCAAGTGGTGAACCTTCCCAGATTTCGAAATGAAGATGCGGTCCACTACTCTGCCCATTACTGCCGACCTTGCCGATCTGCTGTCCGGCCTTCACTTTGTCGCCTGTCTTCACGAGTACGCCGTCGTCGTACATGTGACCATAGACGGTACTGTATGTTTTGCCGCTGATTTCGTGCTTTATGACAATCCAGTTGCCGTATCCGTCGGCTTTGCCAGCTGCCGTCACTTCGCCGTCGCGCGCCGCGAAGATAGGTTGATTCAAGGTATCTGCAGCGTTGCCGCGTGCGAGATCGACACCATGATGATCGGGGCGTTCGTTCGTTTCAAAGCCGCTCGAAATCGTCGCGTCGGCGGACATTGGGAATGCCCAGCCGGACGTGCTGACTTTTCCGTTGTTTTTCGAGTAACTGTTTCCGGACGAAGCGATCGGTTCGCCGTCCATTGATTGGTCGACGGTCTTGTCGAGGGTGAATACGCGGTAATGCTTGTTCTTACCTTCGTTTTTCGCGTCGACGCAGTTGGACCCGTCGCCTTGGTTTTCTTCTTCATTTTCACCCCAGCCGACGGTGCGGAAGGCGCACTCCTTCAGGAACTTCGCATAGTTCCATTCCTGACCGTTATCCTTGGCGTCACCCGTCTCGCTTTCAGGGTCGATTTCTCCGTTTATTGCCATCCAGGTACCGTTTTCGATCGGGTCCATAGCTAACTCTTCCTGGCTGAGTCCATAGTGGACTCCGCAGAATACGTCAGCACCGATCCCGAGCTGCGCATAACCCTGGTCGTTACATTTCTTGTAGTAGTTTTCATCGAGCACTCTTGCGGCCCCCGCAGGTTTCACGATACCTGCGAACGATGTCGGGATAAGACTGCCGATGTTTATCATCGCCATGCTTGCTGCGCTTTTTGATCGCTGGAAGACGGGGTTGATTGTCCCTGCGAGCGAGCCCACGAATGAGTACGGGTTAGTGATGTCGAACGGTGTGGCGCGCGCCATGTATTGCTGTGTCTCGTCGTAAGCTTGGTGTGATTTCTGACTGGCCGCCGCGTACTTCATACCTTCGTCCGCACTCAGTGGCTTCAAGCCACGATTTTTCGCGATACCGCCAAACAGCGCGGTACTGCCAACAACCGCAATATCACCCGAATCGACACCGGTGGCATCCTTGAATACGTTACCTGTTATGATGTCGGCTGCTTGGGATTCGATATATGGTAGTGCCATCGCGAGTGCGAGTGATCCACCTACGCCGACTGCTGTCGTCAGGCCGAAGGTGCCTATACCAGCTGCCACGCCTATTGCGAGTCCTGTGAAGCGGACGACCGGGTTTTGGATGTACCCGCATTTTTCGCTGACTTGCCTAGGATTGGCATCACCGTTATTGATGATGAAGGCTGCACTTTTGAGGAGTCCATCGAGCAGGACAACTGATCCGCCACCGATCATGTACTGTGAAGCGCGGAGTGATAAGTCGGGTGCTTCACCGTATGCCATCATGCGGTACCCTGGCCCGTCATAGGCATTTTGTCCGGCTTCCGGATCTGCGATCGTCGCAGGTGTCGCCGAGCTGCCTGGCTGGTACAGTTTCGTTTCATCAACAACCTGTCCAGCAGGACGGGTTGCGGACAAGTTATTGTTGACGTAATTGTTTTCATCTTCCTTGATGGCGCCGGCTTTCGCTGCGTCGGCGGGTGTGAGGACCATCGCCATGGCGAACCGGGCGGCTTGTGCTTCTTTCTTCGCTTTTGAAAGCGCTGAAACCATGCGTAGTGAATTGTAGAGGGTACAGGCGCTATCCATGTACCCGACGATACTTGCTCCCTTCACGGCGCTCGTGAGAAGATTTCTCGTGCCACCGTTTTTTGTACGTTCATCAATTCTTTCAGATTGCTCCCTGGCGGCATCAACCTCCTCTTTCGTGAGCTCGTTACCTTCGCTATCGTAGTAAAGTTCTTTGCCATTTTCATCCTTCTTGATGACGATGGATTTCGCATCGGTGCCTTCTATACCAGCGACGACGGCGTTGACCTGTTTTTGCTTTTCTTCGTCCGTTTCGCCGCTCACCACAAGGCCCTTGCTGGCTTTTAGTTTACTGATATAAGAAAGTGCTACCCTGTCACTGACCGACATAATTTTCGGGTTGTAACCCTTAAGCATTCCCGATCGGAAGTCCTTACCGTCGGCGCTTGTCAGTATTGAAGTGAGTTCCGAGGCTGTTTTGGCGGTTTTTACTTCGCCGTTAGTACCTTTATGGCTGATTTCGAGGATTTCCCCACGGTTGCCGTTGAACCATTTGCGTTCTTCTTTGGGAACGGTTTTCACCTCTATGCCGGCAGCTTTGAATTTCTCCACTTGCTTATCGGTCATGGTGGCGAATCGGCAGTTAATTTTGATTACTCCGCACGATCCCTTGGTGGTGTCTTTGAGTTTCGCCCGCAGAAGCACGGCTGATCGCTCATCCATGGCGTGGAACTGATCGTTCAGATTCTTTGTCATCAGTTCCTTCATCTGGATGAGAGCAAGATTAGGCGCGAAGAACGCACTCATCAAGCCGCCACCACCGAACAATACGAGAAGCAGTGAGATAGCTACGCTTTTACCCTTTAGTTTCTTGCCGCCGAACAACTTCATAAGGACGTTTTTGTTGAAATTGCGGTTTTCGTTTTTGTCGGCGTCGGTCATATTCCGTGCGTTCGGTACCTGTGGGTGTACGTCCGGCTCCATCTCTTTCTGACGGACGAGATTCGTGTAATTCGGCTCTGCTACGTTCGAATGCGCTAGCTGCGCCTCGAGGTTATCGATCTCTTGTTGGCGCCCAATCGGGTTATTCTCGAACTTACTGAGATAGTCATGTTGTCCTGGATTTGGGTTATAAAAATCTACCCCATCAGTGCCCTGCTGGTCTTCCCACCCACGAGGCTGATTTTTGGTGGACATCGTACTCATAACAACAAGTAGTTATTTTCATATATATACTACCACAAAATTGTTAAATTGTACAGAGTATTGGTTAAGAAAAGTGATTAGTATGTGAACTGGATATTTTCTTCGTCTATAGAGATGTCTTGAGCCCTCAAGGCGTTCAAAACGTCGACTTTCCTTGCTTCCATTTCGCCGGTGTCGATACCCGATTGTCCCCGTGTGGCTTTCGTGATAACAGGGAGTGTGACGAGCATTCTATTGCCTACGAAATCATTGTCAGTCGATCCGGTCAGCACGCCGCTTTTAAGCGGAAGCAGGTCGATCATACGCTTACCAGGTGTCGTGTTGCGTTCATTATTCAAAGCATAGGCATATGTCGTCCTAGTATTGCCTTTAGTGTTGCCAACGATAAATACCTTATCGCTCACAGCATAGACGGTCTTCGGTAGGATATTGTCCGAGTAGAAAACCTGGTGGAAATCGGAAGTGGTTTTGTCGAGTTTGTACACACCTTTGTCTTGTATGGCATAGAGGTTATTGCCACCGGATACCGAATCGACGTTCTGCAGCATCTCATTCATTACGTACGAACCGTTTAACATATCGAGACGGTAGAGCTTTTTGTAGACTTTCGCATAGATCTGACCGTTCGCGACGTAAATACCGTCTATATTCAATACCCCTTCGGCGCCAGTTATGGTGCTGGTCACAGGGCTATTGTCGGCAAAAGACGTACTCACGATTTCGTATCCAGCGCTCTTATCAAGGCTTGCGTCGTGGTTGGCATCACCTACGGCACTCTTGCCTCGGTAGCAATAGGCCGATTCGTCCTTTATGGCGCAGTGCGTCTCGTTGTAACTACTATCATAGTTGTCTGGCGCCGGTATTTTTTCATAGGTGACACTACTGCCGCTGGGCGTCCCAAGGTAAATATCTCCTAACTGGTCGACAAATATGAAGCGGTTGTTCGTCGGGTCGTACGTGTCGGTGAATAGTTTGGCGCCATTGATCGTTTCGTGGTCGGTCTCTTCGGGAGCTTCGTAGGGAACCGCTTTTCCGGATTCGGTCGTGTAGATGATATCGCCCTGTTCCTTGGCGTCAGTCGCATGTACGTGAGCGATCCCAATCACGCCGCCCATGTATGGTTTCGGTTCGCCGTTCGAATAGTATATATCCGCTACTTTCTTGTTGGTCCACGCGCCGTTTGAAGGTGTGTCGTATTTCAGGATCGTTTTAGGATTGCGGCATGCGTAATATAGGAGTTTGTCTAGTTGGGGGTTGTACGATGCGCAGGTTGTACCTGTCATGCTTCGGTAGGCGACCTTTTCGGCATTCGTATCTTGTGTGAGTGTCACTTTTTTATCAGTAAAGCCGTACCATGGGATTTCCACCTTTGTCTGCGTCTTTATGCGAGTACCTGCTGTTACGAGTAAGCTTTTCGTCTCGCGTGAAACGAGCAGTAGACCGGCGCCGCCCGCTTTCGTGTTTTCCGCGTCGCTACTGGCGTAGGTTACGACGGCATCGTTGGCGCTATTCCCGCTCACCTCGAGGTAAATAAACGCGTTATGCGAAAAGAAATTAACGACGAGCAGGACGACGAGCAGGAACGCCGACAAGAATATAACGAACCTTCTGTGATCAAGTAGCCAATGTATCGTTTTTTCCATTCTTATACCCTCGTCCCTACGTGTATGTGATCGGTGTGTCCAGGAATATCGCACAGTATTTTCGGATCTCCACATGAGTATTCCGGTGGCGGGTACTGCCATATCAGTTCGGTCAATCCTAACTCATCGTAGTGGTCGTAGAAGTATTTGAACAGTAGGTTGCAGTCTTCCGACGCTGTCCGCGTAACGCCGCCTTTGGCGGTCCCCTTGTTACCGACACAGTAAATGTCAATCGCCATGCCGCGAGGGTGGTTAAGCCCGTCGCATTGGTGACCTGAGTTGAAGTTCCATTGTTCCAGTTTGCTGGCGCCACTGTTTTTAGCAGCCGCCACGGTGGCTCGTACGATCCTCGGGTGTACGCCGCCCTTGCCACCCGTGCCGCATTCGATCTGGTCGGTCGTGCAGTTTTCGAGGTCTTTGTTGACGAACTCTTTGTTACCTTCGCCGTAGTAGGTGATTTTTCCGCTGTCGACGAGCGACTTGTATTCTGCCATTACCGCTTGGCACTCTTCAGACGGTATCGGGCCGTTTGTCGATCCCGATCCTGGGCAGGTTTCTTTGCCGGATGAAGAACTAGAGAGGAGTGAACTGTCTGGTGACTGCCCCGTGAATTCCTTGTAAATCTCATCGGCTCTTTCGCCGCGACCCAGATGTTCGCCGGTAGCGGTATTCGCACGTTCGAAGTAGTCGTGGAATATCGCGGCGGCATTGTATGATCCTGATTTGGTGTACTTTGATTTCGCCGAGAAGTCTTTACCATTCAAAGCGTCAGCAAGCGGAATCTCAAGCTTTTCACCCGCGCCGTTATAATTTCCTTGCTCCGTTTCTGTCATTTCGTACCACATGTACTCGAGCTGCGTGCCAAGACAGTCCCAGCTTGTTCCCTTTTCGGCGGCAAACGAATCGAGTCCCGTGTTGCGCTCGAAGCACCATTGGACAACACCTCTACAGCCACCACCAGATCCG
>CAZGAP010000011.1:1178-17411 GCA_964523935.1 uncultured Candidatus Saccharibacteria bacterium | reverse complement strand
CTCAAATCACCCCTGCCGTTATTTGCGTTCGGCATAAAGCTTGATTCTTGACTCATATTACCCATGATTCCTGCGGCTGCATCGTCGGTTAAACCTTTGCTTTTCAAGAATGCCCATATCTGCTTCTTGTTTTCTTCGGCGGTACCACCACAGCCACCGCCACCCCCACCACCAGCCTTGGTTGATGCCGCGGTGCCGCCACTACTTGAGCAGGTGGTTGGTACGCATGAATACAGCACATAGTTACTTTCGCAGAAATTCTGGTCCACTTTCGCCGCGAATACCCTGGAGTTGTCATTAATGACGAGGCACAGTGTCAGCAGAATCATAGCGAAGAGCCGCCTTTTTAACATGAGATGTTGACTCCATGCTGAGAAAGGACTGGTACCGGATCAATGGCGCCCGAGAAAGTCGCCGGGTTGCCTCCGGGCGGGAATATCTCGAAGTGAAGGTGTGGCCCCGTTGAGTTACCTGTACTACCAACTTTGCCTATTTCGGTACCCTTCGCGACTTGTTGGCCGACTTTGACGGGCGGTTGACTGAGCATATGGCCGAATCGGAAACTATATTCGCTGCCATCGGTCGCTTTTCCGGTGACCATGTTACCATATCCGCCGCTATTCATACCCGAAGACGTAATTGTCATGTCGACAGGTGCGACGATTGGTGTGCCTGATGGTGGTGAGATATCGATTCCTTGATGCGGAGATCCCCAGCGCATACCGTACGGCGACAGGCATGGTCCTGAGGTTGGGATTACCCAATCTCCCCCGCTCGGTGTTACGGCCGCTGCTGGCTGTATGGTGTAGTCCCAGCAGTATTCCTGGTCTTCTTCACTAGCGAGCAGTGCGATACATTCGTTGTAGTAGTAGGACATCCAGGCGCGCGTCGTGTTATCGACGACCGACCCACTGCTGTCTGTTACTGTGGGGGTTTTATCTTCAGAATCATTCACCTCTCTACTACTGACCTTGGAGTCTTTGTTGGCCGCGCAGGCTATACCTTCGTACCAGTCGGGGTTATCGCCATCAATCGGCTGATCGGTATATCCAATCGGGAATTCCCTGTCGTCACCACAATGTCGCATATACATAAGGAATGGATTTTTGTAATCCACCTCATCTTTATTGTATTTATCCATTTCACTTGGCTCACCCGTCGTCTCACTTATATACGGCTGTTCATTGTCCTCTTCATCTTTGTATTTTTTCTGAGATAAGAAATCAATCGCCTCTTCGATGCAGATTTTCGTGCTACCTTCCTTCATTTCGTCCTCTATACACTCTTTTACCGGTGACATGAGTACCGGTACGGTCCGGCCCGACTCCCCTAGGCAAGGTATTTCAGCCTCACTGAGACCAGGACTAGTACAGTTATTCATAGCGCCGGTGAACTTTTCGGGTGATTGATATACCTCGATTGGCTGGTAGACGCCCTGCTTTAGTGCTGATGCCTTGGCGGTAAGCGGCAAATTAGCAATCGTATTCGTAAGGCTGGCAAATACAGAATAGCCAGTGCCGTCAAACGGAACACTTGCAATTCGTGTCGCTATTTGACCAGCGAATGACATGCTGTTGTTTGGATCAAATTGATTCTTACGTGCCTCTTCCTTCTTGTTGGCTGTCTTGATTGCGAGGTAGTCCTGATCGTTAATGGTATCGAGGTATGCCTGCTGGGCCTGTGCGGGGCTTCCGGCAATCGCGAATCCGGATGATCGATCCATGTATGTTGCCATGACGCCCGCCCCGCTGACGACAGCATCTCCAAGGGGTGGACCAACGAGTGAGTCGGAAAGGTTCGCTTTCGCCATAGTGTTAATTGCAGGTTCTGCTATGATTTCTGCTATTTTTTCCACGATCTCGTCACCAAATACTTGTACGGCGGCGGTTTGTATGGCCGCGAATGCAAGGCATTTCACTGCACCAACCGGGTTGAGGCACTGTGCAAGTCCGAGATATGCGATATAACTGGCTGCGATACAGCTAGTACGGATGGTTTGCTTGCCTTCGGATGTATTGCCACCTCCTACGGTATTTTGAATATCGGTAATTATTTCCGAGCCCAGCACGTCCTTAATTGGCGCCCAGCCGCTGTAATTTTCGTTAATGACGGCATCACCATTCAGCGCCGCGGCAAACCCCTTCGAATCCATTGCTGTCTTGCCGAGCATGTCCTGTGTGATATTGTCATCCGGGCTTTCATCGATAGCCTTCTGTGTCACAGGCTGGGTTAACCTATCACCGTAATATTCCGCGGTCTCCCAATCGAATTCACCGTTCACGCCGGCCTCTTTGGCTTGCTAGCCGGCTTGGATGAACGGTACGGCAAATTTGATAAGTTCAGTATGCCAGGCAAGCATGATAGCCGCTTGCGTGGCGCGAACGACGTCATATGCCATGCAGGCGGCAACGACGGGTGCCGCTATGGAACCAGCGCCAGCAGCGACGGCTTTTGCCCCCTTCATCTTCTCTTTTGCGGCACTGGTATGTGTGCTTGTTTTGTCGTCGATTTTTTTCTTTACACCATCAGGTGTCACCTTACCATCTTCACCTGTAACGGCGCCCGTTTTCGAATTCATCGCTTCGGCGTTTGCTTTTTGCCGCTCCTCTTTATCTCTATCGCTACTCGACTTGAACTTATCACCAAGTGACGTACTGAACTTTGACAGGGATTTGTTAATCGCGCTTTTTTGGTTCAAATACGATGCGCGTATCGGAAAGCGTTTCAATAAACTGGCTGCCGTAGAATCGATAGAGCGGAGATTGTTGTACTGATTCATCGATGTCACTTTGGTGCCAGTTGGAAACTCCAAGCCTCTCACTTTCCACCTCGTGCCGCCCGTGACTCCAGGGATTGCCGACGGTGCAGCGTCGACCTTTATCCCACGGGCTTCCCATTTTTTCTTACGCTCATCACTAATCGTCGTAAATTTACATTTGATTTTTGAGGTTGAGCAGTCTCGGTCACCGCCCTTGATGAACGCGGCTATGAACGAATTACTCGTCTTCGTATACAGCCTGTTGCCCATATCGGTATGATTACTGGTGATCGTCGACAGACTTGTCATGAGGGCCATCGGTGACAGTCCGATCGTCCCAATACCAAAACTGCCGATCAGAAGGCCGACGATACCACCGGTCGCTCCCTTATTGCCACGTAGGTTCTTGATGAAGCTATTGATACGGCCACTTTTGCCGGTTTGCGGTTTGCTATCTGACCCCGAGTAGAGTGAGTCGGGATTTTGTGGTGCGTCCGGGTTATTTTCCTGGTTCGCGATATCTTCCCTGTTATCTTCGGGATCGTCGGCGTTGTAATTGTTGGCAACCGTGTCACCATGCTGGTCAAGATGGCTTTTGGCGCGGTCGATTGCCGCTTCTTCGTTCGCGCCATCCGCCGCTCGGTGGTAGTTACTGGCGATACTAGCAAAATCCGTCTCCTGGTTATGGAGACGCTGGGCAGGGTTTAGTTCACGCGACTGTCTGTCTTTTGTGTCTAGTGCCATCTGGCGTTCCTATACTCAGTTTATATTTGCATGCCTTCAGGTTCCTCGGCGGCCTGTGCTTGCGCCTGCGCGTCACGCTGGCGGGCCATTTCCTGCATTCGTTTCTCCTCTTCCTGTTGCATCTGCTGAACGGGGTTCGTCGTGACGAGCTGGTGCTCGGTCCGAGACGCGACCACCTGGACGTGAACGTGGTTTGCGCCCGCGAAGAAGAGTCCTTGCCCGACCGGGAAGTTAGCAAGACGCTTTCGTTCCTCGTCGGTGAGCTTGAAAACGTCGGCGAGCACGTCGACGGCACTCGGTGATTGCTTAAGGAGTAACTGCATGGAACTGTTGGCGACGATAGCGCGGCCCATCTTGCTGGCCATGAAGTCCTCGACGTCCTGACTGATGGTGGTGACGCCCAAGTAATACTTTCGGGCTCGTTTGGCGAGCGAGAATAGGAAGTTCGCTGAGTCCTCATACTTCATCAGTTGCCATGCCTCATCCACGATGAGCATGCGCTTTTTAAGATGTGAACGTGTAACGTTCCAGATGTGACTCAGGACGATATACATGGCGACCGGGCGCAGCTCATCTTCGAGGTCTCGGATGTTAAACACGACCATCTGGTTGTTGATGTCGATGTTTGACTGCTGCGAGAAAATACCGGCAAACGTACCAGACGTATATTTACGCAGGCGCTGCGCAAGTGCAGGACCGTTACCTTCCATGTGTATGAGCGTGTCGTAAAGGTCGACCATCGTTGGTGGCTGTGACGAGTGCGTGAGCGGGTCGCTAGTGATGCCCGCGCGGGCGTAAGTATCAATGAGCGCCTGGTCGAGATCGGCTTCCTCGGCCGGGGTCATGGCTGTCGTGTTCGTCTGACCGCTTGCTTGGAGTGACGCGCCACCGAGCATCAGGCGCAATAGGCCGTGCAGGGTGACAAGGTTGGCGCGAAGCGCATCGTCAGCTTCCTCGCTGTCGATGACGCGCGGCAGGTCGAACGGATTGACGCGGACGTCGGAGTTGAGCGACAGGCGTATGTAGCTGCCACCGACGGCATCAGACAGTTTCTGATACTCGTTCTCTGGGTCGATGATCAGGATGTCCGCCCCTGTCATCATGGACCTGACTGCTTCGAGTTTGACGGTGAACGACTTACCAGAACCTGACTTCGCGAAGACGACCATATTGGCGTTTTCGAGGGTGAATCGGTCAAAGATGATCAGACCGTTGTTATGCATGTTGATGCCGTACAAAATGCCCTTTTCCTGGGTCAGATCGGCGCTGGTGAATGGGAATGATGTCGATATGGCACCGGTGTTCATGTTACGGCGAATTTGCAGCTGGTCGGTCATCGTCGGCACGGTCGAGTTGAGTCCTTGCTCCTGCTGAGAGGACGCGACCTTACTGAACACGAGCTGCTGACCAAATATCGTTTCGATCTTATGCTGGATGAAATTCAACTCATCGATACTGTCAGCGTACATGGTGATGTACAGACCGTAACGGAAGAATCGTTCCGACCCGACTTGGATCTCGTCTCGGAGTTCCTCGGCGTCGTTGAGCGCCGCTTCGAGCCCAGGGTCACGCGTGCGGCCCTTTTCTTCGTTGATAGCCATCGTCGCCTGCATCTGCGTCACCTTTTTGCGAAGGTTTTTTAGGACGACTTCTGACTCGACGGGGTAAAAGAACATGCTGACGTCGAGCACTTCGTCGATGTTAATGATACTCGACAACCACCCTGTGTAGATCTGACGCGGGTATGCGTAGACATAAATGGTGCGGCCGTATTTGGTGCCCAGCCGGAAGTAGCTGGCGTGAATTTCTAGGCTCGATGGCGCCACGAGATCGCGGAGTGTCGTGATGCCCTTTTGAAACGCCTGCTCAACCTCGGCTTGCTCACGGGCGCGCTGCTGGGCAGCGATATCAACGGCGTCAGAACGTTTCACCATCTATAGCTCCTCCCTGATGAGGTGCGGTCGCGGGGCTTCACCCTGACCCTTGCGGACGTACATCGCCGTAATGCTTTCGAAATTGCCTAGTGGTTCGCGGACGGCGGTGTCGGGATTATAGAAATTGTAGTAAAGCTGACCGAGCTCCTTCGTGTTGAGCTGGACACACTTGATACCAAGTTGGAATAGGCCACTCATGACGGCGTCGACGTGGTTTTTGATTTCATCCTTTGCCTTTTCGTACGCGGCATGGTCGACGACGATCGCTCGCTGCTTCGGTGCGCCACCGAATATAGTGCCAAACAGGCTCTTACTGCCCCGTTTGAGTGTATTGAGGTCGCCCTGAGGCCAGTACGGGATGATCACGTAAAATGTCTTATCCATGATGTTCGCTTCCTGTGACAACGTGTCGATGAAGTCGATGTAATCGTCAGTCAGGACGTTTAGTAGCATATTCTCCTGGTCGCGGCGGATATTTGTCAGGCGTTCGATGTACGGGCCGATATCGACGCGCTGCGAACGGATGAGGATCTGTACCGGGAAGTAGAGTGAGTTCAGGAAATTCTGATAGCTGTACTCGATACCCTCGCGTTCCTTACTGCTCATCAGATCGAAGTTGATCGATTTGCAGGCGACGACCGCCCGAAAGCTGCCATCGTTCATGATGACCATGTTGTCGCGGAGCTCCGAGAAGAGCAGGCTGTTCTGGGTGGTGTTCGGGTTGGCTGGCGGCGCGGGCGTACGGGCTTGATCGGCAGGTCCAGGTTGCCCCGGTGCTGGGTTTTGGGCCATAGCAGGACCAGCCTGGCCATTTGCAGGTTGACCTGGTTGCACCGGTGGCTGCTGGTTTGGTTGCATGCTGTTTATTCCCTTTTCCCACCTACTAGCGGAACGAAATTGTCACTTCGTCGCCACTGCGTAGCACTTTATTTTTTTCTGCTACGCGGCCAGCTTCTTGTGCGAGTGTCTGCACGGACACGTCTGTCTGCTTCGATAACTCATCCGCCTGCTGTTTGGTTAGTCCCATTGTACCAGTATCGGGGGTAGAAACGCTAGTGGTTGGAGGTGTGTTTACGACCGGGGTTGCGGGCGGTACAGCGACGCTCCTTTGATCACTCGCCTCTTCCACGAGCGCATTGGCGTAGGCAAGCGCATCGCGGCTGCTTCGTTCTGCCGTTTGCCTGATCATCGCATCTTGGCGGGCTTTGATCTCATCGACCGATGGAAGTGTCGAGACGGGGGTGGTGTCTTGTGTTGGTGTTGGTGCTGGTTGTGCGGCTGCTGGTTGTGGAGTCTGAGTGGCGGCTTTTTGCATGCCGCTGATCGCCTCTTGTCGCCGTTCATCAGCTTCATCTTGCAGCTGCTGTGTCATCGCCTGCGCTGCAGGGGTGGTGTTGTCCATCATGTCAGGTGTTTGCTGTGATTCGTAGTAGAGATCGGTGCTTATGGACGTGTCAGGATTTGTTCCGGAGCCTCGGATCGCCCATCCGTGCGTATCGACGAGATCAGCCAGGTAGCTCAGGCGCCTTGTCGCTTCTGTTTCGTCCAGGTCCTTGGTGAGGATCCTGTCGGCGTCTTTCGGTGGGATGATCGTGATGAAGGAATTGATGCCGTCCGGCTGCCAGAATCGTTTGCGTGACTTAAGGAAATAAAACGACACGACTGCAGAGAGGTACGCCTCCATCGGCTGATCCTTTCGGAGCGGCAGTGCAAGTGCTGCGAAAAAGATGATGATAGGGAGCGGTATGATGGCGAGCGGTATGAACAGCTGCGACAATCCCCACGACATCGCACCAGATATCGCGACGATGATCAGGTAGATGAACTGACGAAAACTAAACGGACCAATAAGTTTGTCGTCCGCCTCAACGTCCTGGGGTACTTTATACACCGCCATATATGGGGGTATTATACCTTAATTCTTATGGTTTTACGAGGTGAGGTATGATCTTGCTGGTTATGAATATTTGGTTAACCGAAGTATCCGCGATTCTCACCTTTGATTTCTGAGCCCGCTTTACTGCTTAATATTGCTTGACCACGAGTGACTGCGTGAGAATTGCCTTGTTGATCGACAATTGTTTGCTGTTTTCCGATAGAGGTTGCCGCTCCACCCCCGGACAGCGACCTAGCGGTCTGAGTTGCGAGCTGGTCGTTTGTAAGCTTGTCATATGTAGCTGCATCCCCAGAGACGTCCGAGAAGGATCGCCCAGCTGTATCCCCGGCCCATGCATAGATATCAGCATCAGATCCCTTGAGTTGGTTCATATTATTTGAGATATGTGACCTGAATTCAGCCATGGTAGCGCCACCGACACCCTGAACCCTTTCGATAGTTCCGGCTAATGCTTTAGTGCCACCCTGTCCACGTGCAGCAAGGAGGTTAGTTGCCGCTTTTGCACCAGCTTTATCGCCGTTTATGATTGCTTGCTCAAGGCTCTTCGCTAACTTATCTTCATCCGCGCCACCCTGTCCACGTGTGTTTCGAAGCATGGAGTTAAGGAGTGCTTCTTGGTCTTTTGTATCTTGTTCTTCGATCTTTGCAGCCGCACCAGCAAAGTTGGCGCTTAGTTTTGTACTTTGAGCTTGTAGGTTGCCAGTAGCAAAGTTAACACCTTGCTTAGCTTTACCAAGCACTCCATCATCCGGCATAGCGCCTGTTAGCTTCTCTGCTGCCAGCCCCGCATTACCAGTTACACCTCTTGCTGCAACTCGAGTGAGCCGACCACGTCTACCGCTTTGAGACATTCTATCTGCGAACCTCTGATCTTTATAATTCTGCTTGATGGCTTTTCTTGCGGCCATACCGCGTCCAATCGCTGTATTCTTACTACCCCATTCTCCGCCTTTGCGCGTGTAGCTGTCGACAGCACCAGCGATCTTGCCACCAATGGCACCTGCGGCGCTAAGCGCACCCTTGAGGACCGAGAATACGGCGAGCAGCGGCGCGACGGCTATGCCGGCTGCAACTAAACCAAGAAGGAGTGGTGTGCTGCTATTGCTATCGCATGGGCCGGTACGAACGGAGCCAGTATCGCCGTTGTCCGTAGCTGGCGCTTCGACACCGGAGCCACTCCACCATCCGCCTAGGCCACCACTTGACTGCTGTTCACCGTAACGAGGTAGCTCGATACACTTTTCCTCTTTGCCCGACTTGGTGCTGTATATACTCTCGGTACCGTTTGATCCGGCAGACAGTATGATGGCGCTCGCCAATTGCCCGCCACCCATTAATATACCGACGACAGGAAATACCATGAGTAGCTTCCAGAACATCGATAGCCACTTCTGGAAGTACTTCTCGGTGTTCGGTAGCAGGTACAGGACGAATGCGATCGGCGACGCGACGATAAGCAGGACGATGAACGCTTTACGGAGCAGTAGGATGACAAGGATGATGATACAAGTGATGACGATCGTACCAACGCCGACAAACACGAACGGCAAAAGCATCCATACGATAGCAGCGGTAGCGAGGATGGCCATGATGATTTCTTCGAGGACTCCCGGACTGTCTTCGCCAAGTAGTAAGCTGCCCGCAGGCGGCATTGCGGCCCTGTCGGATATCTGTTTGGCAGTCTCCACCATGAAGTTTTGGATTT
This sequence comes from uncultured Candidatus Saccharibacteria bacterium, assembly GCA_964523935.1. Lineage (GTDB taxonomy): Bacteria > Patescibacteriota > Saccharimonadia > Saccharimonadales > Saccharimonadaceae > UBA2112. The sequence continues at coordinate 8,373 of CAZGAP010000011.1, read as the reverse complement.
CGTATCCCATCACATTCGATAAGTCGACCATGAGTTGGCAAATGTAATACGACACGTTAACGGCGAGTGCCGCCACGACCAAACGCGGCATCATCTTCTTGATGCCGTAATTGTTTATGCCCGCCCCCGTCACCTGCGAATAGATGATGATCAGGAATACGATGATAAACATGATGTTGGCGAGGTTGCGCGCGAGCTCCCACGCGTACCTGGTGCCAGTCTCGTCATTACTAACGAGTTCGGGTTCTGTCTCGAGGAATGTCGTCGCAAGGAATTGGAATGCCTTGTCGCCTATCCGGCCTGCTGTTTCGATGACAGGGCAAAGGAGCCAGCCGAGTTTTTCAATTGAACAAGTCGTCTCGTCATCAGTTGAACTCGCCTCTTGGTCATCTTGGCTGGTGGTTCCATCTCCGGGAGGCGGTTGGTTCGCTTGGTCGGTTGTCGTGTTCGTGTCCGTCGGTTGAGCGAATGAGGTGCTTGGAGCTAGACCAATGCTAAATAGTGACAAAAGTAATACTACGATGCCACCAACAACGGTCTTTTTCGTGTTTCTTTTTAGCAGACCCAACATGTCTGCCTATACCATACACTACTTAAGGAGTAACCACAAGCGACTTAAAGGGGTTAGCGAAGCTGTCGAATGGCTTCAAGGAGTTCTGAGTGGTCGTCATCCCATTTTTGTACAAGCTGCCACGAGTCGCGTCCATTCACATCATTCAATACGTATAGACCGTATTGCTGGAAGATCCGGTCTTGGTCCTGACCCTTACCTGGGATATTTTCCTGTTTGATTACGCGAGCTTCCTTTACTCTTGATAAGTCGATACCCATAAAACTGTCACTTTCAATATGCTCTAGTTCTGGTCCGATCTGGCGGTAAGCGAGAACAGAGACACCTTCAAGAGGTAGTTTTTCTTGAATTCCATCAAATCCTGCACACTCAGGGTCCATGACGACAGGGAGCATCCTCTGTCCTTCTTCGGGCACCTCTTGTATACTCGCATCCGCGATATCAATCGTTACAACGTTCGTTACTTCTTGGTCTGAGAACTGTGATTTATCGGTTGATCCCGGCATTTTGACGACTTCTTGCTGCTCGGCGGTCATGTTCTTGTATAAGATGTCATAAGTAGCTTCACGCCAGTTATCAAAATCCTGACCATATGCCTTCAAAAGAAACTCAGTATCAACCTTTGCCGCTTCAAGAGGGCTACTTTGCTGGATCTCATCCTTCGTAACTTCTCCATCGCCATTTGTGTCACCGATAACCAGAGGGGTGATTTCACCGTTTGAGGAATTCGGGAAAGGTTCGGCCGAATTGGTGATGCCGCCACCGAGCACTTGCTCGTAGGCCTCATTTTTACCCTTTGCGCTTGCGTAAGCAAAGATACCAGCGCCGACGCCGACTGCTGCTACGGCGGCTATACTGCGTACTACCCAAGGTGAACGCTTGTTGTTAGGAGATGGCACGACCTCGCGAGCGGCGGCATGGTCTGGGTTGGCGACGACGTGGCTTGGGATGCGGTCTGGGAAATAAGAGCCGTCTGATTCGCTTTGTTCTGGGTTTGCGGCGAAATGAACACCTACCGCTTCGCTAAGAGGTGTTTCGGTATAGTTTCGTGGTTGCTGTGCGGCATTAGGTACGCGATACGCCTCGGTCTGAGGGTCGTTATCGATTTGTCTGTTTGTTCTAGGATCTTGGGCTATGTTCTCTGACATAGTGCTTGGTCCTTCTTTCATGGTGCTTAATCAATAAATATAGACACTTAATCTACTTATGTTCATTATACACTAAATATATTAAAAATGCAAGTGCTTACCCGGTTAGCGGATAAGCGCGCTTTTTTGCGCTGTAATGACCATCTTCAGTTCCTCGAGTCCTTTTGGTTCTCCGCCCGGAGAAAGGTCGAGTCCGCTTTCGGCAAGGGTTTGCATCTTTGACTTTACGGCCTCGACAGCGGTTTGTGAGGCTTTGCTGTTTTTTGCCTGTATGCGGTTTTTGTGTGCGGCGATGAGATCTGTTGAATACTCGAGGTACGTGCCGAGGAACTGACTTGTGAAATCAGATGCAGGGGCCAGTTCGGCAGAATCAACTGCGCTAACACAACCGTTCATGACCGTATCGAACGACGTGACGGTAGTAACGCCCGCGAGTTTTTCGTCTGTACCCGAGCATGCCTCGAGAATTGCCCAGTACTTTTGTATGGCTGCAGTGATATTGTTTGCCTGGACGCTAAAGTTCGTAAGAGATGCTTTATTTTGATTGAGCGCTTCCGTGAGTTTCGCATCTTTTGCTGTCTCGATAATACCAGCCAATGATTTCAAGGAATCGCTGTATTGATCCGTGGACGTTTCAAGTTCAGATACTATGGTGTCTGTGAGTGATTTCGCGACAGTTATATCTTGGAGTGAACGGTTGATGGCTGAGCCTGCTTCATCGAGTGCTCTTATGTGGTTTTCGGCGGTTTGATATGTGTTATCTGGGGTGCGTACTATGAATAAATAGGCCAAGGGGGCGGCTATGATCGTACAGATGAATAAAAGTATGAAAGTTATGCGCAGAGGTTTTTTGTAGGTAGTTGATCCCATAGATTAGCTCGTCCAAACGTCTGGTACTGAATTTGGTTTCTTGCATACCACGGGCCCTGGTTTCGGACCGACATCAATAAGGCCATTGCCGCAAGTTGTTGGGGTATTTTGGGTTGCGGATGTGCCGCCGTTGCAGCGGGAGTCCCACGTGTCGCATACTTGCTTAGCAGGTGGACGTACGCCCTTAGGGCATGGTCCAGCCGGGCCACCGGGTATCTGGTATCCTTCCGCGTCACAAGGACTTTTTGGTTGTGATGCGGATTGGCCTGCGCCACTTCCGGATCCTGCTCCAGATCCACTACCACTACCGCCCCCACTACCCGATCCAGATCCACCGCCACTACTGTCCGTTGATGTTCCGCTGTCGCTATCGGCGCTTGCGACTTCTGCGCTTCCCTGGTTCTCGGCAACTCCTGTGGCACAGTTTGTGGTGCCACGTTCGGGTTGCACTTCGCTGTCGATGAAATTAAGCGTCTGGCAGACGAACGCTCCGTAGTAACCAAGGTGGCATCCGCCGCCTGGGCCGGCTGCTTTTTCGGGTTTCGCGCAGTCCTCGCTACCTGGCAAGATGAGTGCTTCGGATTTGATGCCGAGCTGACGCAGTTTGTCGCGCATGCCATAGGATTGCTCGGGGGCGAAGAGGCCGTCGTCTTCGAAGCCTGCCAAGAAACTTGGAGCCGAATCAGGGCTGGCGAACAGTGCTGGAGAGAGGACGTTGAAGTTGTCGAGACATTCGACGAACTTCTTGCTGGCAAGGTTGAAGGAGCTGCCCGATAGCCCCGACAGGTTACCGCTGCTTTTGATTTGGTTTGAGATAGCCTCAACATCTTTGGCGGTGCTGAGGAGATTCTGCCCAGCGACCAGACCTTGCGTCAAGAGGGTCAAGGGGTCTAGGTTACCGGTAGTCGAGCCATCCAGGCCGATACCAAGAGCTGAAAAGTCATTACTGCTAAGTCCTTGCCCGTACTCCGCGACATCGCCGCTGCCACCATTGACCAAGTCGGCGAAATTCGCAAATCCTGCAAGGTCAGTTGGTATGCATGTGGAGTGGTCGAGGCCGATCGCGAACGACTGGAACGATTTGAAGAGTCCTGAGTAGGCGTTGGTCAGTGAGGACCACCCGACCGCCGCTTTGGCGCCTGATTTACCACTGGCAGCAGCGCGCATGGAAAGGCTACCCCCGGCGCTGTCGCCCCATATAACGAGCTTATTAGGGTCGACGCCATACTTCGAGGCGTTGTTTTGCATGTGTTTGATGCCGCGCATGACGTCTTCGTACATATAGTAGACACCGCTCGAACCTAGCCGGTAGGTCAGGTCGAACATCGCATATCCCCTCTCGCCGGCTTTTTCGAAGCCTTCATCGTACGTCTGGCACATATTGCCACCACCCGCGGCAACGCGCTGACCCATGCAGTCGTTCATGTGCCAGCCACCACCATTAATGAACAGGATAGCTGGTGAGCTGCCGCTTCCAGGATTGATCGTCTTTATTTCCTGCTTCTTACCGGCGCCGTTAATGTAGGAGCCGACTTCGTCGTCAGGGATTTCATCTGTTTCGACCTCAGAATCAGGCCCGGCGCCATGAAGGACGTCGATATAGTCGCTCAGCGATTTCGCCTGGTCAAGCAACCCTTGGAGCTGATCGGGATTGGTCTCTGGGCTTGGGCTTGGGGACGGGCTCGGTGTCGCGACCGGTGGTGGGGTCACGGTAACGCTGCCCGGTGTGACGAGTCCGGCGGCTTTGTCGCGTTCGGCCTTTTTGCAGATATCAACCGCAGCTTGGTCGGCGATGAGCGCGTAGTCTTCGCAGTCCTCTTGGCCATTCACGCCGGCTTTGCAGGCGTTTTTGAGGACAGGCGTTGAGTATTGGTTACAGTAGTCTGCAGCGGACTGTGCGGCGAATGCCGGTTGGACTGCAAGAAATACGTTGCTGAGCGTCAGGACGGCAGCCAGTACATAGTAATGGGCAGCAACAAAAAAGCGTCGACCGGGTCGGATACTGTTTTTTATCTCTACCCTCTGTTTATGTTTCATGATTTATCTGCCATAAGAATACACCACCTGTTTAGTAAGGGCAAGCATTATGGGCGTGCTCTCACCTCTTGCATCGAAGCTTTTACTGACAACCGAAAATGCCTATGGTAACATGAAGGTACTATGGTCAAGAAAGCCAAGCAACGGAAGTCTTCAAAGCCACTCATGGGTCCAAAGGCGCGTAAATTCCTACTGCCAGTATTCGTACTGCTTGGTATCGGTGTTATTGTGCTGACGGTATTTTCAATTATTCTTATGCCAAAAGAGAACCCCGGTAGCCAGTATGGGGTTGGTGCTGATGGTTTCAGCGCGTACGTCGAGAAAGAGGGTGACCTTGGTGTTGGATCGGTCGTCGACAAGTCACAGGTCGTCACCGCACTGGGCGACAAGGCGAAATCCGTCGACAATGCGCAAATATCACAGGTCTTCAACCTCAACGGTAATCGCAGCCAGACTCTTACCTACCCATTCACCCGTACCGATGGCGTCAAAGCAAATCTATTCATTGACATGAGGCTGTATAAGAACCTCAAAGCGCTTGAAGATGACCATATATACGTCGCAACCGCAAAGGCAGGGACTGTCGGGGGCTATCCGGCACACTACAAGCTTGCGCAAACGATCGATGGGGACCGCGAATACCATATGATCGTCGTGAACGGCCTTCGCGCATACAGGTTCGTCGTTGCTCAGCCTGCAAAAAGCATTACGATCAACGAAGTGCCTGCGCTTGCGGTACTAAAACGGCTGGCTCTCGAAGCGAAACTGTAAGACTAGTACCACGACGTATACAGGATGTCGTTGTTCAGATAGAACGGATCTACGTATGCGTTTCCACGGTCGGGTTCGGTGCAGTCAATAATGTTTGACATCGAGCCGTCGACCGAGCATATGGTCGTGTAGGCACGGAAATACTTGAGCATTTCTGGCTGGTCGGTCATGCGAGTGCATCGCTTGCCCGTGTACCAGTCAAGGTCGCTTTGGGTGGCATTGACGGACATGGTTGGTATACCGCCGACGGTTTTTTGATTTGGGTCACCAGGGTCGTTCTTGTCGACGGCCTCTCCGTCAGGAGTTTTGAGTGCGGCACGTTTCGCCTTCTCTTCATTCGAAAGACCATCGTAGCGCATATAAATTGCACTTCGTCCCCATGGGTCAAGCCGGTTGACGCAGTACTGTAAATACTTTTCGTACTCGCCACCCGGTGTCGGTTTGCCGGTCTTCTTATCGATGAATGGTTTACTCTGGACGGAGTTCGCATCATTCAGCTGTTGCTGCAGGTAGGGTTTGTTACCTTCGATATCCGCTTTGCCGACACGTTCGTTCAGCTCTTGAATCTTATTATTGTAAGCATCGGGGTGTGAGTTGGTCATGTAATCAACGACGCCCGTCAGGTTGATTGCGGTGGCGATGTCATCGAGAGGCATGCTATAGCGGACATTGCACATTATGTCGGGCGTAATACCTATTGCGAGGTATTCGGTATCGAGCGGACAGAACGCTGCTGATAAGCGCGTCAGATACCCAGCTATTCTCTCTGCTGTTTCGGACTCATCGGTAGACATCAGCGAGGGCTGGAGTTGGTAGAAAGCGTTTGCCGTTGATGACCGTCCAAGCTGCTTAGCGCTGCTGCCAAGAGCTGAGAGGACATTCGTTAGTGTCCCGAGTAGCGGCGATTGTTCATTCGATGCCACAGGTAGCCCGCGAACCATTGCGCCTAAGAATGAGAATTTATTGTATGGGTCAAACGGATTCTCTTTGCCGTTTTGACGCGCTATGTCATCCTGGCTTTTTTGTCCGCCGATGATTTCGCCGAGCAATAAATACGACGACATGTCGGCGACATTGCTCGGCATCAGACCGCGACTCATAGCCATGTCTCCAAGCAACTCACCCATTCCTGAAAAGAGGGCGTAATTAGCAGCGATGCCCTTGACCTGAGAGGTGTACAGCTGCTGCGTGGCGGTCGCGGTGATCATGCTGTTGAGGCCGAACCACCCAGCGATGTAAGGAGTGACGGTTAACTGAGTGAGTTTTTGCGACGGCAACATAGTGTTTGATACAGGGCCTCGCCATGTCCCCAGGAATCCCTGGATCAGGTTGTCGTCGGACGCGTTGACTGGCGGGCACGTGCGCCGTCCGATTTCAGCCGCCTCTGCAATGGCCGCTTGCGTACCGGCTGGCGCCATGGCCGTCACTGCCTCCAGGCATCGAGTCGTCTGAGTGCTCTCGCCTTTTGTCGTCGTTTTATTGTCCATCGTTTCACCGGACAGGCAGTATTGTCGGTCTGCATTGTTTAGATTGGCGGGTGGCGGAAGCAGTGAGCCCGATGCGCCAACAACTGCGCCGAGTGCGGCGGCGTTGGGAATGATCTGAGCCCATGAAGCCGCGAGGGTGCCGATATTCTCGTATGCGGATAAATTATAGGCGACGATCGCGACGGCGTCAGAAGCGATACTGGCAAGCTGAGACGGATTGCCGATCATCGAACCGAAATCACTCAAGGAATTCGGAAAAGTGTCACCGTACGTCACCGAACGGTAAATTAATGAGTCGGTCGCGCTCATGC
>CAZGAP010000011.1:0-1168 GCA_964523935.1 uncultured Candidatus Saccharibacteria bacterium | reverse complement strand
CCGCCGAGCGAACTTTGTGCGAGTTTGCTCGCGAGTACGTTGGTCGGCACTTCTTCGGCTGTCCCTGCTTTGATTGAGTCGGCCGCTTTGAGGTATTGCAAGGCGTAACGCGCCGCCGTCGATGCTTTTGCACGAATGAGCGCGTTCGATGAGATCTTACCAACGGTGTACCAACTACACATGAGATCGGTGTATGAGTACGTGTTGGTCGCGAGCAAATTCGCTGATACCTGCAGGTCGGCAGCGAACGGCAGCTTATTAAGCGTACCAGTGAGCGTGTCTTTGTTGATTCCGCCCTGCAGACTACTCCCAAGTGATTGCAGCTGCGTGAGATTGAGCGGGCCGCTTAATGATGCCAAACTGAGTCCGTCTGTCGGGTTTGGTTGTCCGCTGAGCGTGTCGATGCCACCGTCGGCTTTTTGGACGGAACTGTCAAACGAGCGGTTTACTTTTTGCTCCGTATCGCCGGTTACGGTAACAGATTTCGTCATGTTGTAGCGGCTCTTGATACGCTCTTTGAAGCGTTGATCGGTAAAGAAGCTTGAGCGAGGGTTAAAGACGCTATAGACCTGCGTTTTGGTCGTTGCGCTCAGCTGGGAGTAGAGCCATAGCTGCGGTCCTGAGGTGATAGGCGCGTACCCAAGGATTCCGTTAAGGAGAGCCTGAGGACTCTGCGAGGCGTTGTTCAGAGGATTCATCAGCTTGTTGAGCATGTCGTTGATCTTATCGGAAGAGTTGCCGGAATTTCCGCGTATGACATCGGAGAATGACGACAAACCGTCCGCGGCAAGCGAGTCGACGGTTTGCTTATAATTCGGTGGGATGATGGCATAGACCTTATATCGGCTTTCAGCTAGGTCGTTTTTGGCATCACCATCATCACGGTTGTCTTCGTATACTTTCTTGGCGGCCACATCGCCATTGATCTTTGCCCCACCAACGTTGATATCGCCAAACCCAAATGTGAATCCCTGCCGTTCGAACGCTTCTTTTTGGGCCCGGCTCATCGTGGTGAGCTTGCATTTGATAGGCTGTGCATCCATCGGCTGTCCGTCGACGCAGTCCTGCCCAGACAATGGGCCGATCTTGTTGAAATACATGATCTGTGTGTAGATTTCCAGCGCCGTCGTTGCGTCCGCAAGGTCGTTGGTGTACATCTCCTTGGTGT
>CAZGAP010000010.1:10529-29497 GCA_964523935.1 uncultured Candidatus Saccharibacteria bacterium | reverse complement strand
AGAAAAAGGACGAACGCGACGAAATCGGGGGTACTGCATACCTCACCGAACTGACGAATTACGTTCCGACAGCGGCGCACGCCGCCACGTACGCAGAAATGGTCGCACAGAAGGCGGTTCGAAGGCGCCTGATTCATGCCAGTGGTGAAATATCTGAGCTCGGGTACGACGAAGAGTTCAACGTCCAGGAACTGCTCGAAAAAGCCGAAACCGAATTGTTCGCAGTCAGCGACCAAAGTCTCAAGCAGGATCTCGTCAGTATGGAAACTATCCTGACTGAAAGCTTTGACCGCTTGGAAGAACTGCACCGCAACAAAGGCATGCTCCGTGGCGTCAAAACCGGCTACCGCGATCTCGACAATATGACCGCCGGCCTGCAGCGAAGCGATCTCATCATCCTGGCGGCGCGTCCGGCGATGGGTAAGACCACGCTGGTTACCAACCTCGCGTACAACGTCGCAACCCTCAACAAACAGTCGGTTCTCTTCTTCAGCCTCGAGATGAGCAAGGAACAACTTGTCGACCGTATGCTCGCCGACGCGTCTGGCGTCGATGCCTGGAACATCCGTACGGGCAACCTGAGTGACGATGACTTCAGCAAGTTGAGCGAGGCGATGGGCGAAATGGCCGAAGCACCGATATTTATCGACGACACCCCGGGGTTGTCGGTACTGGAAATGCGCACCAAGGCCCGCCGCGCCGCACATGACGCCCCTCTCGGGCTCGTGATCGTCGACTACCTGCAGCTGATGCAAGGGTCCGCTCGGACCGAAGGCAACCGCGTCCAGGAAGTGAGCGAAATCAGCCGTGGCTTGAAACTGCTCGCGCGCGAATTGAACGTACCTGTCATTGCGCTGTCACAGCTGTCGCGTTCGGTCGAATCCCGAAGCCCGCAGGTACCACAACTGGCCGATCTGCGTGAATCAGGTTCCATCGAGCAGGACGCCGACATCGTGATGTTCATCTACCGAGAAGCATACTATAACCCCGATACCGAGCGCGAGAACGTCACCGATCTCATCATCGCCAAGCACCGTAACGGTCCCGTGGGCAAAGTAGAACTCTATTTCCACCCGGAACGCCTGCGCTTCATGTCACTCGACAAACGCCACGAATAGACACAGCGAAACTCGCATCCAAAATCATCAATCATTTGATAACTTTGGGCGCGAGACAGGAGAGACCTGGCCCGGCCTTGAGATCACGGGTACTTTTTACCGCCTGCGGTCTGCAAGAAGGTTTGAAGCCTTTGTATGCGCTCGCGAATCGCGGCGGTTGTCCGCATGTCACGCTGCACCCATTCGATCACATCTGTGAGCTGTCGAAACGGAATAGGCTCCGATCCAGTCACGTCACGAAACGCATCCTCGCAACCGAAAACGATAAAGAACAGAGCGTTTTCAACAATACGCACGTCCTCAATCGACAATCCGTCACCCGAAGCATACGACACATGAATGGTGATGTAGCTAGAGCACTCATCAATCTGGTCAGTAATCAGCTCACGCATTTCATCAAAACGCACGCCTCTCTCCTGTCTATAATCACGACGACGAATCGCCGGACTCACACATGAATGTGTAGTAATAGTTATATCATATTTATATATTATTTCAATATAGGCCAAGCATATAGTCCACCCACCTTCTACATAAGCGCAATACCAGAGTGATGCGCCCCAGCGCGTGCTATAATGAACCAAATGGCGAAATGGCTCAACACCGAATCGTGGCTCTATCGTAAGCGCTACCTACTGGGGTATGCTGTCGTTACTTTGGTATTCGTTTATTTGCTCTACCTCGCAGCAGCGTGGGCACCAGGTGGTATCAGCGAAGCTGAAGAGCAAGCATTCGTCCGCTCAGCAAGCTTGGACCTGCAGAACATCGACACGCTGACGACCGTCAATCTGCCATTCTATGCAGCTCAGCGCGCCGTCTTGGAGTTATTCGGAGTTTCCGCCCTCAGCATAAAACTACTCCCGATACTTCTCGCTGTCGTAACGGGTGTGGGTGCAGTATTCCTCCTCAGACGGTGGTTCAAACCGAACATCGCGCTTCTCGCGACGGTCGTCATGATCACGACCGGCCAATTCCTCTACGTAGCGCAGTCTGGCACCGAGAGTATCACGTACATCATGTGGCCAGTTTGGCTACTCCTGACCGCGACACTCATCACCACCTCTCCAAAGTACGCCAGGTTTTGGAAGGTATTGTTTTTCATATTGGTACCTCTCAGTCTCTACACGCCGCTCAACATATACCTCGTACTCGCGCTCATAAGTGCCGGCCTTCTGCACCCACACGTGCGATACGTCCTGAGGCGCATGTCAAAGCTTCACTTGAGCCTATTGGTCCTCCTGAGCCTCATCCTCGTCTCACCGTTAGTGTATCTTATCTCTCGAGACCCTTCGATCGCGCTGCAACTCCTGGGTATGCCCTCAGTATGGCCGCCCGACCTCGTGGAGAACGCCAAAACGGTACTTCAGCAGTATTTGAATTTCATGAACCCGCAGAGCGGCACCTTGATGACGCCTATCCTCGGGCTCGGCTCGATACTCCTCATCATACTTGGCGTATGGCGGCTGGCGAAGATCCGTTACACAGCACGGAGCTACACCCTGGTCGCTTGGGTAATCTTGATCATACCTATACTCCTGCTGAACCCGACGTTCACGACAGTAGCCTTCGTACCGATGCTCATCCTCATGGCAAGCGGGCTCGAGTTCCTGCTACGCTCCTGGTATAGGATGTTCCCACACAACCCATACGCCAGATTCGTCGGCATGGTGCCTCTCGTGATACTTGTAGGCGGATTGGTTATTTCCGGCCTCAACCGCTACTTCTACGGTTACCGGCACGATCCACTGACGGCATCACAGTTCAGCAATGACCTCACGCTCTTTGAGCAAAAGGTCAAGATGAATAAGCCGACAACACTCGTGGTCTCAGAGAATGAGCAGGAATTTTACCGCGCCGTCGCATCGCTCGGCAAATCATCGGAAGGCGAGTTGATAGTCACGACGGTATCGCCTGTCTCACCGAAGCACCAGCTAGCAGCGACACATGAAGGTAGCGAAAAGGTCGGCCGACCAATCGCCAAAATCATCACAAGCTCGACATCCAAAGATTCTGACAGGTTCTATATCTATAAAACCAAATGAGTTTGCGGTATAATAATACCAGTTTGTAAATAGGGAGACCGTAATGGCTTTTGACCAAATGAAGATGATAAACGATCTGCGCAAGGCGCAGAAAGACCTGAAAAAGCAGAAGGTCGTCGTGGCTGCCGGTGGCGAAGATGACGATAATCCTCAAGTAGAGGTAACGATCAACGGCGAGCTGAAGATCGAGAGTATCAAGATCGATCCTGAACAAGTAGACCTTGAGGACATCGAGGAACTTGAACGCAACATTGAAATCGCGATGCGCGATGGTATGCAGAAAGCTCAGGAAATCGCTGCCGAAAAGATGAAACCGCTCATGGGCGGTCTTGGCAACTTGGGTCTTTAAGCAAAAGTGGCGGGGTTACTGCCAAAAGCGCTCGAAAGCGCGATTGAAGAACTGGGGAAATTGCCTGGGGTAGGTGCACGAACAGCGGAACGCTATGCGTATTTTTTGCTGCGCGCCAACCCTATGACAGCCGATAAGTTAGCCGACCGTTTAAGAACGCTACATACGGGCGTCAAGTCGTGTCCGGTCACGTTCGCCCTCATCGACACGTCGCTCGAAGTCTCTCCGCTCTACAGCGATACCGACCGCGACAAAACGTTGGTCGCCGTCGTGGAAGAGCCGCTCGACATCGTTGCGCTCGAGCGGACAGGGCAGTACAAAGGTACCTATCATGTGCTGGGTGGCGCGATCAGTCCGATCGACGGCATAGGCCCCGAGCAACTTCATATACCGGAATTGCTAGAGCGCCTGAAAACTGACGAGGTCAAAGAAGTCATCATCGCGACAAACGCAAGCGTCGAAGGTGAATCGACGGCACTTTTCTTGCAAAAACAAGTGCAAGAAGCGGGACTCGAAACCAAGCTCAGCCGCCTGGCGCGCGGCATTCCCGTCGGTGTCGATTTGGAATACGCCGACCAAATCACGCTCGGCCATGCCCTCGAGGGGCGAAAAACCCTTTGAAATGGGTCAGCCCCCGCATTTGCGGGGGCTGTTTCGACAGTTTGCCCTAGTCACTATCGATAATGATATGGGGCGAAATCTGCCGGCTTTCGGGGCTTGGCGGCGTCACCGGTTGTCTATTCATCGCTCGCTTCAGCCTCCGAATCGCCATAATTCTCATCGGCAAAAGCTTCATTGCCACCGCGAGGATAAGTGCAGTCAAAGGCATGAAGGCCCACAGACCGAACTCCTTTGTCAGCACGAAATAAAGAGCGGTAAACGATACGGTCACCGTCCCGACCGCTACTTTGGCGCTCGTTTTTTGGAAATCAGCGATTTCCTCGATGAACTCCTTGTCTTCTGGGTTAGCTTGATGGCTCTGTAGTTGATATCGCGTCACGATCAGCTGTGATCTGTATTCGTAAAAGCAGATGAGACCGATCCCTAGCAGACCGATCGGCAAGGTGAGCCATGTATAAAGCGACACTGTCCGCTCCGTTTCTTTGGTAGGTGCAAGTCGGTGTGACTGATAATATCAAATTAACATCTTTGTGGCATTTCGTCAATTTTATGATCCTGACCGAAAATGGATAGCCCCGCACTTTCGTGCGGGGCTAGTATCGCGGCGCGAGTAGGATGACTAACAATATTTGTCTATGAGCCATCCTACGGCAGAAAGGGCGATCAAGACGATGCTCACCACTGCGATACTCCAACCGAAATACTCGAGCCATTCCGATTTTGCTACCTGCGAGAGTATGAGGCCAGACATCAAGCTCAGGAAATTCAGCTCCGAGCTAATGCCATCAACTTTTTTCGACAGCTCATGTGAAAGTTCGTTCATTTTCGCTCCCTTGTCGCCGAGTGTCAGTATACCGTGTAACCATGAGGTTATAATAATATTTTAATACTAAATTACTAATCTGTCAATATATGACTCACGCTTTACCTCTGTTACAATAATATAAATGTATGATTCTGCTATCCAACTTATCACTGATGCCAAAAAAATAATCGTTATCCAAGCTGAGAACCCCGACGGGGACAGTCTTGGCAGCTCGGTCGCACTTGAAGAGATCCTGGGCGATCTTGGCAAAGAAGTCGTATTGTACTGCCCCGTAGAGATACCGAAGTACATGCGGTACATCAAAGGCTGGGACAGGGTCGTCACCGATTTTGATACGTCGGCAGATCTCGCCGTCATCGTCGACACCGCAGCGGACGTGTTGATCACAAAAGTACTTGAAACCCCCGGCGTCCGCAGTTTCCTCGAATCACACCCAGTACTCGTCATGGATCATCACACGACAGCATCCAACCTGTCATTTGAGCACACGATGCTCTCGACCGACGTCGTGGCGACCGGTCATCTGGTACATGACTTATCAAAAGCGGCCGGTTGGTCCATCAATGAACAAGCTGCCGAGAATCTTTTGATCGCCATTATGAGTGACAGCCTGGGACTGACGACTCAGAACGTCACGGCCAGCACGTTCCATGTCGCAGGCGAGTTAGTAAGCCTTGGTGCGAGCAACGCCGCAATCGAGGAACGGCGCCGCGAATTCATGAAAAAGGCTCCCGAAATCCTTGCCTACAAAGGCGAGTTAATCGGCCGTATCGAATACTTTTTGGGCGGCAAGCTCGCAGTAGTACATATCCCTTGGGGAGATATACAGAAATACAGCGATCAATATAACCCGAGCGTCCTCGTGCTCGATGAGATGCGTCTCGTGGAAGGCGTTGAGCTGGGAGTAGCGATCAAAACGTACCCCGACGGCAAAGTTACCGGCAAGCTCCGTGGCAACATGCCGATCGCCGAACAGGTCGCTGGCTACTTCGGCGGCGGTGGACATCAGTACGCGGCAGGATTCCGAGCATACGAAGAGTACGATACAATAATCAAAGAACTCGTCGAAGCAACGGATAAAGCGATCAACAATCATGAACATCAAGCTGCATAACACGCTCACGAAGCAGACTGACACCTTTGAAAGCCAGCAAGATGGCATCGTCAAACTGTACACCTGCGGCCCGACCGTTTATGACTACCTGCATGTCGGCAACTGGGCGGCATACATACACTGGGACACGCTCGTGAGGCTACTACGCGCAGCAGGGTATGACGTCGAACGCGTTATGAACATAACTGATGTCGGCCACCTTGTCAGCGATGCGGATGACGGAGAAGACAAGCTAGAGAAGGGCGCAAAACGCGAGGGCAAGACCGCTTGGGACATCGCGAAGTTTTACGGCGATGATTTCTTGAAAGGCATGGAGCGCCTCAACCTTGTCGCGCCCGAACACATCACCAAAGCGACCGACTACATCCCGCAGCAGCTCGAACTTGTGCGGACGTTGAAAGAGAACGGAATGACGTATCAGATCGACGACGGTATCTATTTTGATACGGGCAAGTTTCCGACGTACGCTGATTTCGCCGGGCTCGACCTCGATGCCCAGCGGGCAGGGGCGCGCGTGGCATTCAACGACGAGAAACGCAATCCGTCCGATTTCGCACTATGGAAATTCACACCGGACGGCGAAAAGCGTAACATGGAATGGCAGACTCCCGCAGACCTGATGGATGACGGAAGTGAACGGACAGGCTTTCCGGGCTGGCACCTCGAATGCAGCGCAATGGCGATGGATATTCTTGGTGAAACGCTTGATATTCACACCGGCGGCATCGACCACATCCCCGTCCACCACACGAACGAGATCGCGCAATCAGAAGCGGCGACGGGTAAACGTTTCAGTAACTACTGGCTTCATAACAACCACTTGAAGGTGGACGGCACGAAAATCAGCAAATCCCTCGGCAACGGCTACACGCTCGATGATCTGGAGGCAAAAGGATATACACCGCTCGACCTGCGTATGTTCATACTCCAAAGCCAGTACAGCAACGAAGGTAATTTCACGTTCGACAATCTTACCGCGGCACAAAATAGGCTGCGACACTGGCGCAATATCGCCGCGCTGCGTCACCAGACCCACGACGGCCTGAACGAAAGCGAAGAAATGGACCCGTCACCAGCAGCCATAGGGGCGATCAAGGAAGCCCTGTCGGACGACCTCAATACTCCTGAAGCACTACGTGTCATCGATGAGACATTCGGCTATATAGAATCTCATAGCCTCAATAAGGTCAATCACCACACCCTGACCGAACTGCTCGACGCCATCGACGAGCTACTGGGCCTAAGACTCTTAGAGACGACACCGGATATCACTGAAGAGCAGAAGCAGGTGATCATCGAGCGCGAGCGAGCGCGGGACGAAAAGGACTGGGCGAGGTCCGACTCGCTCCGCAACAAGCTGGCGGACGACAATATCATCGTCCGCGATACGAGCGCGGGAACCATATGGGAATACAATTAGTACTTCTTGTACAACCCGTATGATTTGACCTCTTATACACTCTGTACTACAATGGACAAACCGTTCGCTACAGAGAGGTAGACAATGAAACGATTCACAGTCCCTAACAACGGTCGGCACTCGCGCAAGAGCGATGGCATGCGGATCAGGCGAGACCAGGCTCACAGCCAGGAACTCCAGGCGGTCCGCCAAGCAACCACCACCGAGCAAGTGCTCGTCCAGACCAAGAAGTAGCCTCTACGGAAAGCCCCTGACACACGTGTCAGGGGCTACGTAAATTCTAAGCGAGATTTAGCTTTCGTTCTTGATCGCTTTGACGAGCTTGTGAATGGGTTTTTCACTCTGTTCGCGGCGATGCCTTGCCCGCTCTAAGTAATCTTCGAGAAGCACCTTGATGCTGCCGGCAATCGGAATGGAAATGATACCACCGGCGATACCGAACAGATAGAGGCCAACCGTAACCGAACCGAGAATCGCCAATGCCGAGAGCTCGACCGTCTTTGATTGTATGGTCGGAGAAATGAAGTTGTTTTCGATCTGCTGATAGATGATGAAGTACACGGCGAAAACGACGGCCGCAGACAGGTCATTGAATGCCAGCAGCAGACAGATAAGTACGCCCGCTATCGTCGCACCGAACATAGGGATCAGCGACAAAATGAACGCGATCGCAGCGGCCGGTAGCGCAAGGTTATGAGGTACGTTAAATATCCAGCTGATAATGAACACCGTCAGACCTGTGAAGAACGCCCCAATTCCGGAAACCGCCAGCTGACCGGTGACATAACCCGTGACGACATTGTATATCTTATGGACGACCTCTCTGTGGTGCTCCATGCGGTCCTGGTCGTTGTAGATGCCCCATATGCGTCGCAACCAGTTCGGTCCTTCGATCAGCATAAGGAATGACAAGACGAGAGTAAGAAATAGACCGGTCAAGAGACTGAAGATCGAACCGACGCTTGATATGACGTTGCGACCGATATTGGCAGCCCAGTCGGCAGCACTGCTCTGGACGGAGTTGAGCGCTTGGTCGACCTGGCTTTGGAGGCCATATTTGTCGATGAGCTGATGAAGTCCCTTCCACTGCCCCTGAACTTGATTGACCACCGTCGGGACTGTTTCAACAACCTTTGCCGTCTGCTCGATCACCGGTGGGACGACGAACGACACGAACGTTCCGATAAATGCCACCACGAGTATGTAGGCGATGGCTGTACCACCGACACGGCTATTGCCTGGAAACAATCGCGCAAGAGCGCTGACAGGGCGGTTTAGAGCGAGGGCTAAGAATGCTGCCGCGCCAATGATGATAAGCGCCTGCTGAGCAGCGACGATAGCGGCAAGAGCGAGCACGAAACCAACGACGACGAGCAGGAAGCGGACAAATGTCTTCGTTTCAACTTCTATACGTACTTTCATGCTGTGATTATACCGTATATCGGCATGATTTACAGCAACTACTCAGCAGAGCGGATAAAGCGTGCTTCGTCGGCATTACCCATGCCGAATCCGAACCAATAGATCGAAGTCATGGCAATCACGTACATAGTCAGAAGGGCGCACTGGACTGAAAGCGGAGCCCCGAGCAAGAGAACAGTACCGCTCAGCGCGCCGATGACAGTAGCCACCTCACTGATGGTCGCAACGACCGCCGCGGATTTCTTGCCAAATACACCCATACCGAGAGCGGCGCTCATAAGGACAAGGGAAATGATCATCATACTGACGTGGAGAAGGATTATAAACGTGTGCATGTTCCGATTATACCAGACGTATCCATGATTGACTGAAATTGGCTTTGATTGTATCATTACTCAATCCATTCAACGACGGAAGGATGCAATGTCAGTCATTCGTACCTTTACCACCTTGTTCAGGCACAGCCGAACCCACAAGGGTGGCCAAACGCTTGATGCGAACGACATACGGCCGTTCCACGACACGATCGACATACGGCGCCTGGACGATGTCCCGAACGCCGCAAGAACCATCGTCGAGCATGCGCTGAGGCGCGGGTACGATGACCGGGCACCGAACAGGGTGAGCGTGATGATTTTTGCCCCGCTCGACCGACGGCAATGGTTCGATCTGACGAGCGCGGTCGCCATGCAGTGCCCCGAGCACATGAAGCTCATGACACCCTCGTATTCGATGCTCTGTTCGAACGGCCATCAGCAGTTCGTGTTCGAACGGCTCGAAAGACAGAGAAGGTCGATCAAACCCCAGGGAAGGTTGAACGCCCGCACAAGCACGTAGTCCCGCGACCGCGTCGAGCATGGAAGCTCCGCGATACGTCGCGGGGTTTTCATTTGGCGTAATAATTCGCCAGGAATTCCTGCTTGAAGTCGTAAAACGTCCCGTCGGCGATACTGCCGCGGATATCATCGACGAGCCGCACGATGAACCTGATATTGTGAATTGTCGCCAGTGTCTTGCCGAGCATTTCGCCGGTTTGGAAAAGATGACGCAGGTATGCCCTGGTGTAATTACCGCACGTATAGCAGTCGCATTCCTCATCGAACGGGCTGAAATCACTTTGGAATTCTTTGCGGCGGATATTGATACGGCCGTGACGTGTGTAGAGGGCACCGTTGCGCCCCACCCGGGCAGGTGATACGCAGTCAAAGGTATCAGCACCGTTTTCAATGCAGGCGAATATGTCATCCGGTTCGCTGATACCGAGCATGTGCCGTGGCTTCTCCTCCGGCAATTCCTCATTCATCCAACGGACAATTTCACCGATCCGAGCTTTTTCGAGGGCGCCTCCCAACCCGTACCCATCGAAATCCATACCGCCGAGGAACTTGGCGGATTTACGCCGCAGGTCCTCGTAATTTGCCCCCTGGATGACGCCGAAGAGCGCCTGTGGCGGTCGATGTGCCCGCTCCTCGTTCAGGCGCTGATGCTCAGCGAGACTACGGACCGCCCATGGGTGCGTCCGCTTGTCGAGGCTCTCGACCTGGTAGTAATAATCATGATGAAGCGTCGTCAATTCATCGAAGGCGAACGTAATGTCGGCACCGATTCCGTGCTGAATCCGCATGGACAGTTCGGGCGTAAAGCGGTGTGTCGAACCGTCGAGGTGCGATTTAAAGGTCACGCCGTCGTCGTCGATCCATGCCAGCTTGTCCTTTTTGCGCGTTACGTTGGCTTCGCCCTCACCGGTCATGTCGATGACCTTTTTGAAACCAACGCCGAGCGACATCACTTGGAATCCGCCACTATCGGTGAATGTCGGCTTATCCCAGTGCATGAACTCGTTCAAGCCGCCAGCTTGGTCGATTAATTCATGGCCCGGGCGAAGGAAGAGGTGATAGGCGTTGGCAAGCGCCGCCTGCGCGCCCGTACCGGCCAATTGTTCCGGCGTCAGGGTCTTAAGCGCGGCTTGCGTCGCCACCGGTATGAATGCCGGCGTCTGGATAGTTCCATGCGGAGTCGTGATCGTTCCAACGCGTGCCAGGGCACCGTCCAGACGATGATGAATTTCAAATTCGAGCGCTTTTGCCATTCTTGCTATCATACCATGATTAACAGAGGTAACAAAGCATTGTAAAATAAACAAATACCATTGACCGCCATGTAACCACAAGCGCATAATGATGACAGCTATGTGAGTACTGGCGAGAGCCTTTCCACCCACAAGCTTCATACGAACCCATCGTCACCAGACGATTCACAAACTATAGAAGCGCCTACACAGATCATGCGGTAGAATCTGTCAGCCGATATAGTTCCCCATCAAAATCCGTGACTGGCCATCTGCCGGTCTTTAACTCGTTTAATCATCCAAAAGGGGAATAAGGAAATGAAGAACCTACTCAATACACCGGTAACCATCCTAAGCATGGGCTTCGGCCGCGACCTGCGAGCGATCCCAAGGCGCATGGAACTGGAAGGCCGCCAGATCGATTTCATCGACAACGGCCTCAGCACGACGATCCGCCACGGCGAGAAAATCGCACAGATCCTCGCGCTGACCGACGGCGAACAAACCTTCCGCCTGCGTAGCGACAACCACGGCGGCAGTTGGACACTACTCAGCATCAGATAATTCCGTCCAGAAATGACTGAAGCGCGACCGGACCCCCGAAAAAGGGTCCGGTCGCGCTTTCGCGTACGACCCGTCAGTAGGTGTTCATGCCCAGATACGTCCGTACACTGAACGGATCGCTCACGCGGTCGATCAAGCGACGATCACTCCGACGCCGCTTGCGGTGTTTGCCGCGCGCACCCTCCTGGTAGAGATAGCCGATCATGTCGATGATGCCGACGAGCGGATTCCACTTTGCCTCGCGCATCGGTCTACCCGAAGCTTCTGGCCGTGAAGAAATCACGCGTGGCACTCAGCTTGGACTTGAGACCGTGCGCCCGCTCGAGTATGCCGATGGCACCGCTGACGAGTCCCGTGCCCATTTCACGACGGGTCGTCGTGAAATACGAACCGTCCGGCTGGTACGCGTCGATCGGTTCGGTGTGGGGATCCCACGCCATCACAGCGGCGCTTGCGACCGTGAAGGCCACAAGCATCCCGCCATGGAACGCTTGTCCTACTTCTGATTGGTACATTACTCTCCATCCCTTTCAATCGGTTTGTCCTGGAGTTGTGCTAATTTTAAACTAATCCGCTCAAAAAACAAGCGCAATTAAGTGTTTACACTGAGATAAGGTTGAGCTATAACATAAGTAATATGGTGAATATCGGCAAGGGCTTAGGGGAGTAAATGAGCGAGCGGATGTCTGCGCCTCAAGACTCTCCGCTCCATTTGCCGCCTGTAGAACTCCGTCATCCTGATTTTCGTCATCCTGGCACTTCTTCTTTTTATCGACTTGATACTCCTGTAACGGAAATCGGGCTCGTCGATACACCCAAATTCATGAAGCTAGTCAAGGGAACGTTAAATGCAGCATACAAATGGCCGTCATTACTTGATGACGAACACCATGAATTGTGGCCAAGCAGCGCATACGACACTAGCGCACTTCATCAATTACGCAATAATCAAGTAAACAAAAAATACTACCCACGCATATTTCATAATTGGGCACATAAAGTCACATTGCCACCATCGGTGCCCCCGGAAGATACAGTACATAACATTAATATTTTTCAAGAATCCATTAATGACATGCACTCAGCCGTGCAAATTAGTAAAATGCTGACTCGAAATCCCGATATATCTCAGCGGAGCTTGCAAGAACGATTAAAGGAGCTGCATGAAGACTACCATGATGCTCTAAGCAAGATCGACGTTCTCCCCATTGAGTACCAGCTAATCGACCCAGAAGCATTTCGCAAAGAGACTGTCTACGATTTGTTGATGATCAACGGCGAGCTAGGCAGACTCGCCGTAGTATCGTCAGTAGGGCGCGCCACTCGATACATACGCCAGCCAACTCATTCGACAATCAGGGCATCGGCATACGCCGCCTAAGCTTGCCTCAAAGTACTATTTAAGGTATAGTAATAGATATGAAGACCGCTACGCAAATGATTGGGTGCGTCGACAGCGCCACCGATATATTAGGGAACAAATGGACCCCTCAGTTGTTGCGGTATCTTTTAAATGAAGAATCTGTTCGGTTCTGCCAAATTCAGGATCTCGTCGGAGGCATCAACCCTCGGACGTTATGCGCGCGGCTGGAGCAGCTCGAACAATCAGGAATCATCGTTAAACAGCCGGCGGCAACGGGCAGTCGTAGTGAATATATGTTAACGGATAAGGGTAGGGATTTGCTCCCTGTTTTGCAGTCTATGGAGGACTGGAGCAACAAATACCCGCAACCCGTCACAGCGTAATTTCAGATTTTTATCAGGAAGGGGGAGTACTGTAGGATTATGAGAATCTTAGTAGTTGAAGATGAACATAAGATTGCCCGCGCAGTCGCAAAAGCACTCGAACAGGAGAATTACGCGGTAGACGTCGCTTATGATGGCGACGAAGGCCACGCAATGGCCACGACCGAACCATACGATCTAGCGATCATTGACCGTATGATCCCCGGCGAATATGACGGCATTGCCATCGTCAAGGAAATGCGCGAAGCCAAAATCCACACGCCAGTACTACTACTGACAGCTCTCGGAAGCACCGCCGACAAAACCAAGGGGCTTGATAGCGGTGCCGACGATTATCTCGTCAAACCATTCGCTCTCGAAGAACTACTTGCGCGAGTGCGCGCATTGCTTCGTCGGCCAACAGAGCAGACTGGTACGGTCCTAAAAGCGGACGACCTTGAACTGGACACGATCACGTTCCGCGTCACACGCGAAGGCAAAGACATACCACTGACCAGCAAAGAGTTCGCGCTGCTTGAGTATCTCCTGCGCAACCAAGGCCGGCCGTCAAGCAAAGAAACAATCGTGGCGCACGTATGGGATTACGATGCCGACATCCTCCTGAACACGGTAGAGGTATATATAAAATACCTTCGAGCCAAAGTGGACGAACCGTTCAAGAAGCCGCTCATCAAAACGGTACGGGGATTCGGTTACAAGATCGAGGCCTAGTTTAAGCAGTGAATAAGGATACCTACGTACACTGACACTATGTTTCATTCAGCTACTCTCAAACTGACAGGCTGGTACTTGCTCATACTCATGTGCATCAGCTTGCTTTTCAGCGTCACGATTTATAATGTCGCCACCGGTGAGGTCCGCGATCGGCTCAACGAATTTCAGGATAGGCTTGAGTCACCACGCTTCGCACCGGACACCGATCCGAACCACCGGCTATACTCGGCGCTGCGCAACAACCAGCGCGATATGGCAAACAAGAATATCTGGGCGACTTTGGTATACGTCAACCTTTTGATATTTTTCGGCGGGGGCGTTCTCAGCTATATGTTGGCCCGTCGCACGCTACGGCAACTAGAAGAATCGCATGAAGCGCAGTCACGGTTTGTCAGCGATGTCAGCCACGAGCTCAGAACACCGCTCGCCGCGATGAAAACCGAGCTCGAAGTCGCACTTCGGGACAAAAAGTTACCCAAAGAGGAAATGCGGTGGCTTCTGCAAAGCAACCTCGAAGAAGTGAATCGGCTGACCGTTCTCTCCAGGACGTTACTCCAGCTATCGAAGCTCGACCATGACGACTTGGAAATTAACCTTATCGATCTTAACGTGATGATCAGCGATGTCATACAGCGCTATGACAAAAACGCTAAGCGTATCGTGATCAGTCTGCCTGCGAAACCGCTCAAAATCCAAGTAAACAGCGCGACGACCGAAGAACTCATCACCATTCTTGTCGATAACGCTTTGAAATACAGCCCACAGGATTCGGTGGTTCACATCAAACTTGCCCGGCAGAGCAAAAACGCCCTGTTCGAAATCACCAACGAGGGCAAAGGTATCGACGCGAAAGATATGCCACATATCTTCGACCGCTTCTACAGGGCAGACACCTCCCGTACTGAGGGCGGCTCCGGCTTAGGGCTGTCGCTTGCGAAAAAGATCGTCGAACTGCAAAACGGCGAGCTGACAGTCAGCAGCGCACCAGGCCAAAAAACGACTTTCCGCTTCCTGCTGCCGATCGCTACAAAAGCCAAAAATGAACGACTCATGACAAAGAAGTGAAATTTAACCGTAAGCAAGTGTAAAAATTTTCACTGTTTTCTCAGGAATATTACGTAAAATTGAAACATGACCGGTATCTTCCGGTACAAGAGCAAACATAGGAGGGATGAATATGACAACCACCGAAACGATCTATTTAAGCAAAAAAGGCATGAAGGAACTTAAGAAGGCTGTGAGCCAGCTGGAGCGCGATCGTCGCAAGACCATCATGGAACTGCATGAGCAAGACAAGACCGATAGCCACGACGAACGTCTTGCGCGCATCGAGAAACTCGCACAACTGGACGCAATCGAATCAGAACTATCTGACAAGAAAGCGCTGCTTGACAGTGCGAAACTGTTCCCACGAAAGCGCGATGCGCTCCGTGTCGCCATCGGATCCGTCGTCGAGCTAATCGACAACTCGGGCCGACAAGTCGTCTACACGATCGTCGACAGCATCGAAGCGAACCCGAGCGATGGCCGCATAAGCGCCAAGAGCCCACTCGGCCAGACATTACTCGGCAAAACCATCAGTGATACCGTCAGTTGGGGCAAACAGACCATGCAGATGCAGCTCGTCCGTATTTCCTAATTCACTATCACTTTCCAAACGACTCCGCGTATGGCGGAGTCGTTTTATTGCTTTATAAAGGGGTGGGGGTCATGGTATACTATCCAGTGCATTGGGATGTGGCCAAGTGGTAAGGCACCTGGTTTTGGTCCAGGCATTCGGGGGTTCGAATCCCTCCATCCCAGCCACGCATAGACCGGACTACATGTCCGGTTTTTGCGTGGCTTTCATTGACAACTACTGTAATCCACTTCACATACACGCGGCCACCAAAACGTTATGCTACCTACATAAAGGAGACTATGTGGCAGAATTAGATGGCAAGCGAATAGCACTATTAGCAACGAATGGATTTGAAGACGACGAGCTGACGAAGCCATTGAGCGCGGTGCGCGATGCTGGCGCCGAGGTAGAAGTGATATCGATTGAAGACGGTTCCATAACAGGCAAGGACGGGACGGAAATAGGAGTCAATAAGTCTGTGACCGATGTTGATGTGAGCGATTATCATGGCTTGCTACTCCCTGGCGGCGTGACCAACCCAGACACCCTACGAATGGATGAAAATGCAGTGGAATTCGTAAAAGCATTCTTTGCAGCACATAAACCAGTCGCGGCAATATGCCATGCGCCGTGGATGCTCATCGAAGCAGGTGTTGTAGATGGCCGAACATTGACGTCATGGCCAAGCCTGAAGACGGATATTAAAAACGCTGGCGGTACATGGGTCGACGAAGAAGTGGTCGTGGATGAAGGACTAGTCACAAGTAGGAAACCTGATGATATACCTGCTTTCAACGCAAAAACAATCGAAGAGTTTGGCGAAGGTAAGCACGAAGAGCAAACGGTCTAGCAACTGCAGCGACTAATTCGTTGCGGCCTTCCACTTCGTCTTGATCGTCTTGATAATCATATCCCGCGGAAGTGGCTGTTCATTCATAAAGCGAGCTGAAGCTTTGCCGCTGAGGTAAGGCACAACGTCGGGGTTGTCGCGCTCATAAATAGGGTAGATGCTCACGAAGTCCGTATAGCCGGCGAAGTAAATGACATGTGCCTTGCCGGCGAAATATGCCGGTATGTTATATGATATGCGCTCTTCAGCTTCTGGTAGCGCTTGCTTGATGAGCGTGCGAAGGTCTTCCAGACGCTCCCTGGTTGGCCCTTCAAAAGAATAAATGTATTCATCGACGGTTTCGAACTTATGTCTTTCAGTCATACACCCAGTATATGTCACTCTTATGCTAGCTACAATCTATTATTCATGGTTTAATAATGCGCAAGATGAAGAATACGTACACCATACCCGTTGAGTATTCGAAGCGTACTGGTTACCAGCTCGGTGCGCTTGCACGCGAGATCATGCTCCGTCGCCTTGAACCGACCGAGCAGCTAGGGACGAACCTAAGAGTGAAATGGTGGAATAGGAATCTCGAAAACGTGGATCTGATTAGTACGAGCATCGATGGGCCATACTTGCTTTCTATGAGGTCTCTTGGGACGAGCGCGCTAAATAAGTATAGCTTCAACCAAAACAATGACAGGATTAATGTCGAGTTCGATGCCGCCACTGATTTAACGAAACTTGATCTCACGCAGGTCCCGCACGAGATCGAGCGAACCCTCCTGGACTCAGACTCGGTATCTGACGTCATGCCGCGAGATTCACCTAGGGAAGTCGACAGGGAAGAAGCGGAAGAAATGTTCGCTATACTCTCAGCACGGCACATTGCAGGTTCTCGCATAGCGTACCCTCAGCATTCGAGAGAACTCATATACGAAATTCCTACTGAATACACGCCTGATTTCGATGAGACGTTGGTGAGTGATTGGATAAATCAGGCATTTCACACACCACCTGCGAAAATATCGTACATTCACGATAAGCTGTATGAACTTTCAAAGGACACAGCCTTCAGTACAGCATTCAAGGAAGTGTTCGTATGGGAACTTACGAATATCCTGACGGCATACCGCCAGCGCCAAATAGCACTGCGCGCAACCGATAGCGGTAAACCCGAGCATATAAACCCTGAATCAGCCTCTTAAATCAGGCACTAGCTATTCTACTGTTTGCCGTTGATGTCGTGACCGCCGAATTTGGCGCGCATGGCAGCGAGGAGCTTGGTTGAGTAGTCGACGTCGCCCTGCTGAGACGCGAGACGCACATCGAAGGATGCTTGGATAGCAGGCATCGGGATACCGAGCTCATTGGCCGTTTCAAGCGTCCAGCGGGCTTCGCCAGATTCCGCGACGACTCCGCTGATACCGTCCATGTTCGGGTTCTCATGAAGCGCTTGGCGCGTCAGGTCGTTGAGCCAACTAGTCACGACGCTTGACTGCTGCCAAATGTCACCCGCAGCTGTCAAATCGAGATCCTTATACGGTCCTTCCTTGAGCATCCTGTACCCTTCGGCGAGCGACTGCATCATGCCGTATTCGATGGCATTATGCACCATCTTGACGTAGTGCCCCGTGCCGTTCGTGCCGAAATGCTGATGACCGCCCCGCGGAACCGAAAGGGTATCGAGGACGGGCACGACCGTATCGTATGCATCCTTGTCGCCACCAACCATCATGGAGAAGCCATTGGTCAGCCCCCACACACCACCGCTGGTGCCGATATCGAGCAGCTTGCTGCCTGCAGCCGTCACACGCTCCGCACGGGCGGCATCACCACGGTAATCACTGTTGCCGCCATCGATGATGACGCTGTTTTTCGGCAGTATGGCCAGCCATTCGTCGATTTTCGCGTCGATCACGTCCGCCGGAAGCATGATCCATAAAACAACGGGTTCGCCGTCAAAAGCATCGATGACATCCTGGTCGGCATATGCCGGTATCGCACCGTATGCTTTGGCGTCGTCGACCTTCTCAGGACTGCGGTTGTGCGCTATAACCTCGTGCCCGTTCTCGTGTAGTTTTTTGGCGATCTGACCACCCATGCGGCCAAGTCCAGATATAGCGATTTTCATAAAGTCCCTCCAGATACTGTTCCCATTATCATAGCAAAAGAAATAGGGCGGGGCCACATGGCACTGGGTGCATTACCATGAAACCGCTATTTTTTCCTCAGTACCAGTGCCGTCCGGGCCGGCAGATACAGACGCAGGCGCCCCTCGTGCGTCCCGTAAGTCATGTTCGTATCGACACGGTCAAAACCACCGAACTGAGGATCGTCCGACGAAAGGACAACCGTATACTCGCCCTTGTCAGCCTCGACCGCATAATTTTCGAAAGACTCCACCGGGTGGAAGTTGAAGACGAACAGAAAGTCACCCCTCTCGTATGCCATGATATGGTCGCCGTCGTGCGTCAGCGTATGTTTCGGGCTACCATCGATGAGCGA
>CAZGAP010000010.1:0-10519 GCA_964523935.1 uncultured Candidatus Saccharibacteria bacterium | reverse complement strand
TAGCAACGCGATGACCGCACGGTCGAACTTGGCGAGGTAGCGGTACTTCAAAGCATGGTTGTCGACCAGGCTCCACTGCCGGCGCGCGTACGCATACGACCAGCCGTTCTCAGCACGCGGGAAATCGATCCATTCAGGGTGCCCGAACTCATTGCCCATGAAATTCAGATACCCGCCGCTATGGAGCGACGCGGTCACGAGCCGGATCATCTTATGAAGCGCGATGGCCCGGTCGATAGCGAGGTTCTCATCACCGACGGACATATGGTCATACATATCTTTGTCGGCCATACGGAAAATCAACGTCTTATCGCCTACAAGCGCCTGATCATGACTTTCTGTATAGCTGATCGTCCTTTCTTCGGGACGGTGCTGGGTGAGTTCATGATAGAGGTGAGAAACACTCCAATCTTCGTCCGGAACCTCTTTCGTGTAGCGTATCCAGAGATCGGGCATGCCCATGCTCAGCCTGTAATCGAACCCGATGCCGCCGTCTTTCACGGCCGCGGCCAGTCCTGGCGTACCGCTCATATCTTCGGCTATCGTGACGGCCCCTGGCTTCAACTCGTGGACCAATTGGTTAGCAAGCGTCAGGTATGCGACCGCGTCGAGATCAACGTCCTTGAAATAATCATCATAACTACCAAACGCCCGCTCGAGCCCATGATGGGTAAAGAGCATACTGGTGACACCGTCGAACCGGAACCCATCGACGTGGAACTTATCAATCCAATACCTGCAGTTGCTAAGGAGAAAATGCGCCACTTGCGGCTTACCGTAGTTAAAAACTCTTGAGTCCCACTGCTCATGCTCGCCGCGCTCACCCCCGTGAAAGAACTGATCGTTCGTCCCGTCGTATTTACCAAGCCCTTCGACTTCGTTTTTGACGGCATGAGAATGCACGAGGTCGATGATGACCGCGATACCCATACCGTGCGCCGTGTCGATAAGGTGGCGCAGGTCGTCAGGCGTGCCGAAGCGCGAGCTCGGCGCAAAGAAACTCGACACATGATACCCGAAGCTGCCGTAGTACGGATGCTCGGCGACAGCCATCAGCTGCACCGTATTGTAGCCAGCGTTTTTGATCCGTGGAAGCACGTAACGGGCGAAGTCCTTGTAGTTACCGACTTTTTCTTCCTCGGTCGCCATGCCGACGTGCGCTTCGTAAATAAGCGGCTTATCGGCCGGGGTAATATCACTAGAGTGCCATTCGTACGGTTTCTTCGGCTCCCATACGGCCGCATCAAACAGCTTGGTCTCCTCATCCTGGACGACATATGTTGCCCATGCCGGTACGCGGTAGCCGTCTCCGCCTTCCCAGTAGACGTGCAATTTGTACTTGTCCTTGTGGGCGAGAGCACCATGCGGCAGATGGAGCGTCCATTCGCCGTTATCGCCGCGCCTCATGCGGTATTTCTCGTCGTCGGTCCATTTGGAAAACTCACCGATAACATATATTTTCGTAGCGGCTGGCGCCCATTCGCGCAGCACCCAGTCCTGGCGGTTGCGGTGCAAGCCGAAATGGTGATGACCGAGCGCGAACGATCCCAGTTCGTGGCCGCCAACTATCCTGTCCGCGTAATCGCGAACGTACTCCAGCCGCTCAATGATATGGCTACGGTAGGGCATCAGCCAGCTATCATAGGTCGTCAGCCGCTCGTTCAGAGGTGGAGTGAATCGTGTCATTATGCTTATGATAGCACGGAAACCAAAAACGACCGCTGTTATGCGGTCGTTTCGTGGGTGTCATCGTTATCGAGGCGGGAAGAACGCTTTCAACCATGGGTCAACGAAAGGTTTCGCTTCTGGCGGGACGGCGTCTTGGATCGAGTTCTGTATCATATCGACACCGGTTCCGATTGGATCTTCCAATACGACCTGTACGTCGTTGATCACGTCTTTGACCTGCTGGTCGACTTCGCGCAGTCCTTGGTCGAGCGGGATCTGGCCGTTAGCCATGCCGGCAACGGTGTTCGGAATGTTATTGACTGCTACAAGGCTGGACTGGCCAAGATCTTGCCATTCCTGAGGGACATTGTCCGTGAATGCCGTACCGATGTTGGAATTGGTTTCACGATTGATGAGATCACCGGTCATATCGACTGCCGCGTAGGCGTTCGGCTGAGGAACTTCTTCACTGAAGCCGTTGTTGATCGGAGCGACCTGCTGCAAGATGGCGCTAGTGCCTTCAGGCAATGGCATGCCCTGCTTTTCAGCCAGTTCGACAAGCGCGTGTTCTGTGCCTGCCTTTATGAGGTGTCGCACACCGTTCTCATCGATCTTCTCGTAGAATTCACCCGTGACGCTCGGATCGTGTCCTGAGCCGCCAAGATCGGCCATCTGCGACATCATGCCGAGGAATGATTGGTTGTCGCCGTTCGCCCAGAAGTCGTTAGGTGAGTAGATAACCGTCGCGCCAGCTGGGACTTCCTTGTCGACAGGTATACCCATTGCGTCGAGGACTGGACCTGCTACTTGGGCATAATCGCTCTTGAAGAAGCCGCCTTCGGCATACGGAGAGCCGAGAAGGATAAGTTCGAGGTTAGCAGGCTTCACGCCGCCGTTATCGGCAAGAATCTGGTTGTAAGCGTCGATAGCGCCGGCACTACCTTCCGAATACCCATAGATAGTCTGCTGAGAAGGGTCGTTCGGGTTGTAATAATTCGTTGCACCGTCAGCGGCAATCGCGGCTGAGATATCCATACGGACAGGGTCGACAGGAGCGATACCGGCCGGGTTTTCAACAAGGTGATTAGTGCCAGCGACACCACCCTGTACGTCGAGGGCGTTATAAAGGAAAATACCGCTCGTGTCACCGCGACCACCGATCATGATGGCTTTGCTATCGTAGGTTCGTTCGACAGGAGTGTAATCGATGGCGTTCGCCGCGAGGTCCTGGCCTATGACAACCGTGCGAGGCTGTTCAAGATACTCTTTGAAGTCACCGATCTTGTCGGCGACATCATGTGATACGTCGATACCGAAATCTACCGCATATGGCATAACCTTGCTCATAGCGAGCGCGCCCATGGTATACGGGATGGCGCGGTCATAGATATTATACTTATTGCGTTTGATCGCTTTGATACGGCGCTGAAGCCATGAGTCATCATCGGACGGCGCGTATTTCGCTTCGTGAGCCTCACGCTCTTCCTGAGAAGCGCGTGTCAGGAATTTACCTGAGTAATACGCCGCTTGGCGGTCGATCCATTTCGGCAAACCTAGTATGCTTCGCAGGGCTCCACGTCCCATCTTGCGGCTGGCCTCAGAGTCGTCGTGCGTATCATATTCGTACGCATCGTCAGTATCTTCTTCGTATCCGTAAAGATCATATTCGTCAGCGCTCGCCGGGTATGACTCTTGGACAGATGTCGCAAGCTTCTTTATAAAGCGTGGCGTCAGGTCGACCGCATCGGCGACAGCAGCGCGTCCTCGTGAGGCGCCAAGAAATTCGTTGGCGTTAAAACTGAGCGTTTGCTCAGTAGAAACAGAGGTGGTGGTGTAACTCCGTGTTTCCATATTACTTGCAGTATATCACAAACTTTATTAAAAGTCAATACTAGTGCTTAATAATTGCGTTATAATGGTCTATATGCCCAAAAAACCACTACCCGTCGTCGAGTTGCGCCTCGACCGCATCATTGGCGGCGGCCAAACCATCGGTACCCTCGATAGCGGCAAAAAGTGCATGCTATGGGGCGGCCTCCCTGGCGAGACGGTAAAAGCCCAGATCACCAAAAAGAAATCGAACTACGCGGAAGCCGTTGTCACAGAGGTGATCAGTGCTTCCGATGAGCGGATCGCGCCTCGCGACCCCGATAGCTACCTCAGTACAAGTCCTTGGCAAATCATGAACCTTGATAGTGAATCGCACTATAAATCAGCCCTTATCGAAGAGGCTTTTGAGCTGCACGACATCGTCCTGCCGCAGCCGATCATCACTTGGTCGGACGGCAACGAATACGGCTACAGAAACAAGATCGAATTCAGCTTCTGGTTTGATACCGACACACAGAAGCTCAGCTTCGCGTTTTTCAGGCGCGGTTCGCACGGGAAAATCATGATCGAATCAACCAGCCTCGCGTCAGACGCAATCACCGAGACATCCAAACGGATCCTTGAGGTCCTCAATAGCCAAGGTGTCATCGGACGCCAGCTCAAAACGCTCCTCATACGTAGCAACCGTGCAGGCGATACGGCATGGCAACTCTACGTAAAAGATGAGGATTTCGACCATGAAGCTTTGGTAAAACAACTTGGACCGCTAGCGCGTAGCGGCGAAATCATCTATTCAAACCCGCTCAGCCCCGCAAGCGTGATCACGTCGCGTCTGTATGCAGGAGAATCGATCGTGCTCGAAGACACTATCCTTGACGTGCCATTCAGGTACGCCACCGAGGGGTTCTTCCAGATCAACTTGCCGGTATATGAGCAGGCGCTTCGTGACATGAAGCAGTGGATACCGCAGGACAAACCGGTCATCGACTTATATAGCGGGGTAGGGACCATCGGTCTGACCATCGGCGGCAACGACGTCACGCTCGTCGAAATCAATGAGCATGCCGTCCGCGAAATGGAACGGAACATCGAAACGCTCGGTCGAAACGGTACGGCGAAAGCGGTGCTTGCGGCCAGCGAACATGCACTCGATCATATCAGTGACACCGCGACCGTCATCGTAGATCCGCCACGCGCCGGCCTTCACGACAAAGTCATCGATCGCTTGCTTGAAGTACTGCCTGAACGGATCGTTTACCTCAGCTGCAACCCCGTCACACAGGCGCGCGACGTCGCGTTACTCGGCGAAAAGTACGGCATCCGCCACCACCAAGGCTATAATTTCTTTCCCCGCACGCCTCACATCGAACACCTTGTCATTCTTGACATCAAACAAGCGGCGAATCAGTAACGGAACAACCGCTAACTGGTCTTTATGCGACGGTACGCGAACTTGGCCGCCGTCCGCCAACCGCTCCTGGCATCGGTGTCGTGCTGGCGAATTTCGCCGTCCTGCACCTCATGGATCTGAATGAGCGCTGGGTTGTATGGGGCGAGAGTCCGATAGTAAATGAGATCTGTCGCGGTAATCTGCGCCTTGCCTGGGAAGACCGCCTTGACGTGTTCACGACCGATGTCGTCGAAATAATTCGGCTGCCCTTTAGGCGGGATGTACAGCTCGGCCTTCAGCCCCATGCGTGCAACGATTTTCTTGACGTCGCCGAGCGTTAGTTTTGACTGCGCCGACACATAGGCGAATAGCTGCTTTTTCTTCGTCAGAAACACCGTCGCTTGGGCCGTCCGACTGACAGGCACTTGCCGTACGATGACTTTGTCGATGTCCACGAGTACGCCGAACTGCTTTTTCGCAATCTGTTCCAACGCCAAATCGTCGTAAATCGAATCGTTCATGAGTACCGTCAGTATAGCATATGCCCGTGATGGCAAATAGACATTCTATTATATTTATGCTATAATAAAAGAATAAGTACTTTACATAATGATTATGTGGCAGTATAATTCGAGCACAAGTTATCAGGAGAACCCATATGGCTCACCCGCAAGAGACGTTCATATCACCTTGGCACCATGATGCGGTGGACATGCACGAGCGCGAGCCGAATCCTGTCGTCACTCCCTATAAAAAATCCGAAGCGCGGACACTGTATGATCAAGACGGCCTGCTCATCGAGCATCGCAACGTCACCATGAAGAACGGCACGGTATATCCCGTGCTTTCTTCATCTATCTCTGGCTATGTCCCAAGCGGCCTCAATGGCCTAGCGCACGCTGAAGGGGTAGGCTGGACAACCCGACCGGAAGGCCTGTACGTTGAGCGGCAAAAACATCTGGGAAGCCTCGCCATCGAAGCGACGACGATCGGTATACCGCAAAATATCGGCACATTCATCAGCTACGATCAGTACGTCGACGATTTCGAGTCCATACTCATCAACGAAGCGGTGGAGCACGGCCGGGACCCGAGCGTCGCTATCAAGAGCGGCTTATCCCAATCGGCTATGTTGCTCTTCGGTCTTATTGTGAGGGGCAGACAGGAGCATGGAGTGCATACGCTTTCAGCGCATGCCGCAGTGCCATGCCTGCCGGACGGCATTAAGCTCGAGCATTGGATGCATGTACCGGGACACTTGATCGAAACCGCTTCGAAGCTTCCGTATGAGCTATACGCGTTCAAACGTATCAGCGAAATGAATGAAGAGAAAAGAAAAGCACTACTCCCAACACTCGATACGTCCAAACGCGCACCTATTACGCAGCTGCAGATGCTCCCTTCGCTTCTCAGCGGCAAGTCCGGCGAATATGCTCTGCAACTTCCGGACGACGTAACGACTGTGGTCGAGCTGAAGAAAAAGGATATGCTGAGCCGAGAACGACGATGGCGCAAGAAATACCTCAAGGACAAAAGCGCGGCAAAAATCGTACGGGACAGGAAAGGCACGCATGCTGACGTCGTCAGTGAAATATGCCAATCAAACTGGGGAGATTTTGAAACCGCGAATGCGGAGCTATTCCGAGAACATCCGGAAATCCGATCCAGCCCAAGAACGG
Source organism: uncultured Candidatus Saccharibacteria bacterium (assembly GCA_964523935.1). Taxonomy (GTDB): domain Bacteria; phylum Patescibacteriota; class Saccharimonadia; order Saccharimonadales; family Saccharimonadaceae; genus UBA2112. The sequence continues at coordinate 3,952 of CAZGAP010000010.1, read as the reverse complement.
CAGGCGCAAAATTGATGGAATTGATGAGAATCCACTACCCTCAATATACGAATCCTTCCCCAGACTCTCAGATTGCCTGACGGCTATGTGTTATTCGTAGGCTATAATAAATGCAATGGATTTTGAGAAGCGCTACAAGCAGCTGAATACCGACCAGCGCTCAGCCGTCGACACGATCGACGGTCCTGTCATGGTCATCGCCGGACCGGGAACAGGTAAGACGGAGCTGCTCGGCATGCGGGCGGCGAATATCTTACGGAGCACTGACGTCCTCCCCGAAAACATTCTCTGCCTGACGTTCACCGACAGCGGCGCGGCCGCCATGCGTGAACGTTTGACGGCTATCATCGGACGCGACGCCTATAAGATCGCCGTTCATACGTTCCATAGCTTCTGCAGCGATATCATCGGTCAGCACCGGGCGGATTTTTACCGCGGGGCTGAGTTCAGGCCTGCCGATGAACTCGCTATCTATCAGATCATACGATCGATTTTCGAGGAACTCGCGTATGACGACCAGCTGGCGGTGACAATGAACGATGAGTTCAGTTATTTGCGCGATGCGCTACAGACGATAAGCGACCTCAAGCGAAACGGCCTGACGAGCGCTGAACTGCTCGGTGCGCTTGACCGTAACGACGAAGCGATTGATTTCGCCGAGAAGCGCCTGTCGCCACTCTTCAACGATCGCATCAGCAAGAAAACAGCCGAGCTTATCGCGCCGCATATCGATGCCATCCGCACACTCCAGACCGATAGCCCGCTTCCGGGCACGCCTCCTCTGGGCCGCATGCTCGCAGACAGCCTTCAGCATGCCGTCATCGAAGCCACCGAAACCAACTCCACCAAGCCGCTGACCGCCTGGCGCAACCAATGGTTCGAAAAGAACGAGTCCGGCGACTTCGTGTTGATTGCGAGAAAACGACAGTCGAAACTGCGGTCCGTCGCGCTGGTTTACGACCAGTATCTCTCGCGTATGCAATCAAACGGGCTGTACGACTTCGATGACATGATCCTGCAAGTCGTCCATGCGCTGGAGCACATCCCTGACCTGAGGTTCAATCTGCAGGAACGATACCAGTACATCATGGTCGATGAGTTCCAGGACACCAACCTCGCGCAGCTACGCATCTTGACCAGCCTGACAGACAACCCCGTCAACGAGGGGAGGCCGAACATCTTGATCGTCGGCGATGACGACCAAGCTATCTTTAGTTTCCAAGGCGCCGATATCGGCAATATCGTCGGTTTCCAAGATATTTACCCTTCTACGAGCCTTATCCGACTGAAAGAGAACTACCGCAGCACCCAGCTCGTCCTTGACGCGTCACGAAACGTGATCACTCAGGGCGGCGACCGGCTCGAAAACCGCATCGCCGGACTCGACAAGCGCCTTCACGCCAACAAAGAGCCGGCTGATACCACCGTCACCATCATAGAGACCCCCACCGTCGTTGACGAACGCTCATGGATCGTCAACTCCGTTAAGGAGCAACTTAAAGGCGGGGTCAACCCTTCCGATATCGCCGTCTTGGCGCGTCACCACCGCGAAATCATCAGGCTACTGCCGGCGTTTGCCGATGCTGGCATACGCGTCAATTATGAGCGCCGCGAAAACGTCCTGGACCTTCCGGTCATCCGCCATATGGAACTCATCGCGAGACTACTGATCGAACTCTACGAATCGCATCACGACCATGCGAATTCATTGCTCCCAGAAATCCTTGCACACCCCGCATGGGGCATCCCACCGATAGACATATGGAAGCTCGGTCTTGAGGCCAACAAATCAAAGAAGACATGGATGGAGATCATGGATGCGACCGCATCGCTCCGACCGCTCCACGCATGGCTGATCGAATCGGCGCAGCAAGTAGGGCAACTGCCGCTTGAACGGATGATCGATATCATTCTTGGCAAAAGCGACGACTCGGCCACTTTTCATTCGCCGCTTTTTGATTATTATTTCAGCACCGAGAAGCTTGCCGAGAGCCCCGATGAGTATCTGACATGCCTCGAAGCGCTACGTACCATCAGGACGAAGCTACGTGACTATCAGGGTGAAGACGTGGCCTTCCTGCCGGATTTCATCGAGTTTATCGACCTGCATCGTCGCCTTGGCAGCACTATCGTCAGTCATCGACCCGCACTCGACCAGCCAGACGACGCGATCAACCTCATGACCGCCCACAAATCCAAGGGGCTTGAGTTCGACACGGTATATATCGTCGGGGCTGTCGACAGCGCCTGGGGAGAGCGCGTCAGGAGCATGCCGAACCTGATCGGCTACCCGCCGAACCTGCCGCTCGGTCGGGCCGGCAATTCATACGATGAGCGCCTCAGATTATTTTTCGTCGCGATGACCAGGGCGAAGCGTCAGCTCTTTATCAGCTATGGTGCGGCCGACGACAACGGCAAGGCGTTGCAACTCGCAAGCTTCCTTGTCGACGACAACACGTCAGTAGTGAACTGGGCGCCAAGTCATACGATCGAAACGGCAACAAAGGCACTGGAGCTCGACTGGTACCAGCCGCTCGCGGCCATCGATCATGGTGACATGAAAACGCTTCTGGGGCCGACGCTCGAACACTACCGCATCAGTGCGACGCATATCAACCACTTCCTTGATGTCACCAGGGGCGGGCCGCAGGGGTTTCTGCTCGATAACCTCCTGAGGTTTCCAACCGCCGACACGGCGCAGGCAGCATATGGCCGCGCTATCCATGCAGTCCTCCAGCGATCGCACACGCATGTCGTCAGCACAGGGCACCACCGACCACTCGAAGACATACTGCACGACTTCGAGAAGACGCTCAGCGCACAGCAACTTACCGAGGCCGATCTCGCGACATACCAGCAAAAGGGCAGTGCGGCGTTGCAGGCGTTCATGACCGAACACGCTGGTAGCTTCACGCGGACGCAAAGGGCAGAGGTGGATTTCTCGAGTCAAGGCGTCATGGTCGGCGACGCCAGATTGACAGGAGCGGTCGATCTGATCGATATCGATGAACAAGCCAAAAAGCTGGTCGTCACCGACTATAAAACGGGTACGGCGGCACGGAGCTGGGCAGGGAAGGCCGATTACGAAAAGATCAAGCTGCACAAATACCGTCATCAATTACTCTTTTACAAACTGCTGACCGAGCGGTCGCGCGAATTTGCCGGGTACGATATGGCGCACGGCATTATACAGTTCGTAGAGCCCACTAAAGGAGGTCTCATCCTCGCCCTTGACGCCAGTTTTACGGATGACGATGTCGCCGATTTCGAGAAACTGCTCTCGGCAGTTTGGAAGTGCATCGTCACGCTGGATCTGCCAGATATCAGCGGCTATTCACCCGACTATAAAGGCATGGTCGCGTTCGAGCAGGATCTCATTGGCTCCTAACAGCGGTCAGCCATTGACAAGTATCAAGTAAAGCTGTACTATAATTTAGATGCAGCTATGAGGCGTCCGGGGATTTCGGGAGAAATGACTTGTCCCAAAGTCCCTGGGTGCCTTCCTGCACGATCTTTTCAATTTTTGTTTGATGAATTGATCCGGTACCACGTGCGGCGAGGATGACCACCCAGAACCATTTGGATGCGAGAGTAGCTTAGCTGGTCAAAGCGTGCCCGTAGGGGTGAGTCACAGGTTCAAATCCTGTCACTTGCGTCCATCTACTCGCCGTTCATCCCGTCGGCGAGTCCAACGAGATAGAAAGCGGTGCAGTATGTCCTTCATGGATCCTTCGAGCAGCAATGCCAAGGCGGATCTCGCTCGGCGGCAGAGTCGTGGCGAACGCCTCCATGGCAATCAGGTCAAGGAGATCAACGACGCGATTCGGTCCGGCGACAAGAACGTCATCCGCGCCTCGCAGGGGAAATAACCCCCGACTCTGCGGCAACATGCCGCGATTGACCTAGTACATCGAGTTCTACCCCCTCTCGGTGTGCCTGGCAGGGATACCCG
>CAZGAP010000009.1:23115-31027 GCA_964523935.1 uncultured Candidatus Saccharibacteria bacterium | reverse complement strand
CGGCCACGAGACGGACCAATCACTGTCGGACCTTGCCGCCGATTTTCAGGCGGCAACACCGAGTAATGCCGCCCAGATATTAGTGCCGGACCGCACGGAAATCATCCGCACCAATCAGCAGCGGCTCGAACATGTCCTGCCGCGCGTCCTGCGTGACATCGAAGAAGCCAGGCGACAGGTCGGTGAGCGGCTAAGCGAGGGCGTGGAGCAGACAGAGTATCGCATCGAACGGAGAAGAGAACAGCTGGCGCAGACAGTGCGGCTGCTGGAAGAATTGGATCCTGTACGCGTACTCGAAAGGGGCTATGCGATCATACGGGGTGAGGCGCGGGTTGGCAGTACTATCGCGGTCGAAACGGTTAGCGCTATAATGAAAGCAAGGATTGAAAGTTATGAACAAAAGCAGTGACAAACCTATTCAGGCAAAGTTGGACGAATTAGACCAGCTGATCGCATGGTTTCACGGTGATGATTTCGAGTTAGAGCAAGCGAGCGCCAAGCTCAAGGAGGCCAAAGAGCTCGCCAGCGGGATAGAGCACGACCTTAGCGCGGTCGAAAATGAGATATCGATCATCAAGCAGTCATTCGCGAGCGACAGCTGATGTACTGGTGGATCTGGGTCCTCTTCGTCGTCATACTACTATTCGGTTTCGTCGTGTTGCGGGGAGCGCCGTATGTTCCGACCAAGCGCAAGCTCCTCGAGAAGGCATTTGGCGAACTGTACGTGCTGACGGACGACGATCTCCTGGTCGATATCGGATCTGGAGATGGCGTCGTGCTGAGGGCTGCTGCCGCTCGGGGCGCGAAGGCTGTCGGCTACGAACTGAACCCCGTCCTTGTCGTCATCTCAAAACTCATATCGCGCAGCCCGTTGATCCAAGTAAGGTTAGCTGACTTCTGGCATGTGACCTTACCACAGGAGACGACGGTCATCTATACCTTCGGCGAGTCGCGCGACATCAAGAAAATGTACGAGAAAGCGGAAAAGACCGCGCTCGAACACAACAAAGAGCTGTATTTCATAAGCTTCGGTTTCGAAGTTCCCGGTGAAAAACCGGTGAAATACGACGGTAGTTTCTATCTCTATAGGATCAGGCCTTTACAGCGTCGGAAAGCATAAGTATAATGGCGGCATGACGTATTCTCTTTTACACCGCAAGGAGCAGGGCGCCGTTTCGGGCTTGATGGTCGCCGTTATTGGTCTGAGCGTTTTGGTTCTCGGCCTCGGATCATTCGGTATCTGGGCGTTCGTGGCATACGGCGATGCCAGCGATGACCTGGATGGAAAGCTTGCCGTTGCAAGGGCGGAAGCGAAGGCAGAGCAGGCTGAAGTTGACGAAGCGAAATTCGCCGAGCGCGAAAAGCAGCCAAACAAGACATTCAAGGCACCGGACGACTACTGTGGACTTACGTTCCAGTACCCAAAGACATGGAGCGCGTTCGAATCGGAGCAAATCGCAAACGGCGGTGACTTCAAGGCGTATCTCAATCCAGATGTCGTTCCTCCGGTAACATCGACCCAACAGTACGCGCTACGCGTCACGATCGAGCAGAAAAACTATGATGCCGTCCTTGGTCAGTATGAAGGCCTCGTGACGAAAGGTGATCTGAAGCAGTCGACGACCTCATCTGAAGGAAAATCAGGTGCACGGCTCACTGGCAATTTCAGCAAGAACATCCGAGGCGATGCCGTCCTGTACCGTTGTCGCGACAAAGCGATTACTATCCGCACCGACGCGGACACCTTCAAGAACGATTTCAATAAGATTATCGGCACCATCGACTTCAACTCGTAACACGGCTGATTTTTCGGGCCGATGCCGCTCGCATGCTACACTATAGGGAGTATATGGGCAGAGCGAGGGGTCATCAATCGGGGGGCACGGATAGCGGCTTTTCAGTTGATGAGCTGTCACTAGTTCGTGCGGCGGCAAGTGAGCTGAACGCCCCGCTTGTACTCATGAGGCAGCTGAGTCTCGCCCTTAGTGACAATGCATTATCTGACACCGAACGGAAGCGTCTCACCGAACGATTGACGCTCACGACCGAGCGGGCGCTTCGGATGACGAGGCAGCTTGGTATCAATTCGGATGCTCCGCAGCTACTCGCTCTGGAGCCTGTCAACGCGGTGACTTTGTGCAGGGAGGTCGTGCACGAGCTGGCTCCACTGTTTACTGCGCACGGCCGAGCTATCGCCGTCAAGCCTCGCACTAAAATTCCGCTTCTCATCGCGGACAGACAACTGCTTCGGAAAATCCTGGTCGGTTTCGGCGATAACGCGCTTCATTACGGGTCCGAAAACAAACCTGTCGAGTTGACGATAGCCGTGACGGGCAACAAAGTCCGCCTGGGCGTGCGCGATTATGGTCCCGCCGTGCCAAGCGATATATGGCAACGACTCGAAGGGCGTGTTTCCCGGCGGTCCGCCGTGCCTTTGGCGCGACGGCCGCAGACGAGCGGCGTCGGGCTGGTGACGGCAAGGAAATTAACCGAAATGATGGGCGGAATGATCGGTGTCACCAGGCATCGTGACGGGGCGACATTCTACGTGGATCTGCACGTTTCCGGCCAGATGAATCTGCTATGAGCGGCACCCGGATACTCGTCATTGAGAGTGAGCCATGGCTCGGAGAGCATTTCGAAAAGACACTAACGCGGAATGGGTTCAAGGTTGCGGTGACGTCGAACGCATACAGCGCGATGGATAACATCGATGAGTTTCATCCTGACGTCATTGTCATGGGGCTGCTTTTGAGCGGCGCCGGAGGCTTGAGCCTCTTGCATGAATTGCAGAGCTACGCTGACACGGCTAAAGTACCGGTCATAGTGTGCGGCACTACCGTTTCTGACTTATCGCTTGACGAGCTGCGACCGTACGGAGTCCGTAAGCTGCTCGACGCCAGCACTATGCGTCCGGAAGATATGACGGCGGCAGTGCGGAGCGTATTGGCATGAGGACGACGAGGACAAGGGCGGTTGTCCTCAGAAGGACGAACTTCGGCGAAGCGGACCGCATACTTGACCTGCTGACGCCTGAAGGCCGAATGAGCGTCATGGCGAAAGCCGTGCGTAAGGAGAAGTCGAAGCTCGCGGGAGGAATCGAACTGTTCGCTATCTGCGACGTGGTGATCGGTCAAGGCAAGGGCGACTTGGGTCTGCTGACATCGGCTCGGCTGGTGCAGTTTTACCGCCATATACTAGAGGACTATGACCGCATGCAGTTCGCGTATGAGACATTGGCCCAGGTAACAAAAGCGAGCAGCAGTCTGGATGAAGCTGAGTGGTACGATATTGTGGCCGAAGTCCTGGCGGCGCTTGACGTGAAGACCGTACCCTTGCCGTTGGTGCAAACCTGGTTCTATGTGCGTATCGCAGCGCTTTTGGGCGACGAGCTAAATATTCTTCGCGATTACAAAGGCGACAAACTGGAAAGCGATAAACGCTACAGGTATGACACTACCGAGAAAGGCTTTACCGAGGATGTGAATGGTCCTGTCATGGCCGAGCATATCAAGATACTGCGCCTTATCAGCGCGAAGCCCCTTGGTGTGTTGCTGCAGGTAGGGGGAATGGGCGAGTATCTGGCAGAATGTCTGTACGTCGCACGACAACATGCCGCTTTGTCACCTGTGTTGAAATAGATACACCCCGCTGACCGGATACGGGGGTATCTACGGTTGACGGGGTGATTATCGGTATGAGAGTCGCGCCATACGGCTGAAGCGGCGAACCTGTCGCGCGCCTATAGTGACGATTGGTTGCGCTGCTGGCACGACCAGGTCGTTCATGATTGCTTCGGTGACATCGAGGATGCCGTCCGCGAGGCGCTGTGAACGTCGAAGGCTATCACTTGCCGTATCGAGAATTTTGCATCGCAACGTCTCGAAAGCGTCCTGCCAGTCGTCGACTCGTTTTTCGCCACGCTTGACGAAATTGTGTCTTGTCATATCGGATGCTCTTCAGATCAGCCACACGACTTTGCCGTGGAGCAGCGCCCATGACCTTGACAAGAAACCGGGCAGGAAAAGCCAGATGACGGCTTTTGAGAACGGATCCGATGCGTCGAGGTGCCTACGCAGGTTTCGCGCCTCAATGGCCTTCGTCATCGCTTCCGACTCCTCTGCTGTGGGAAGGTGCGCCTGAGTATTCAGGTGAGACATGTTTGTTTCCTTTCGTTGGAGTGTATGTCTGGCTCTACGATAAAACAAAAAAGTTAATATTTCAAACGTGGTATAATTGTCGGTACTTATGAGCGACAAAACAGAGAAGAACGTGCAGATGGAGAATATTGTTAGCCTGGCGAAACGCCGTGGATTCATATACCCGGGATCGGATGTGTATGGCGGTCTGAGTGGCACCTGGGACTATGGTCCGCTTGGCGTGCAGCTGAAGCGAAACATCATGCAACTTTGGTGGAAGATGTTCGTCGAAGACCGCGATGATATGTACGGTGTCGATGCGGCGATCCTGATGAATCAGAAAGTATGGCAGGCGAGCGGTCACGTCGATACGTTCGTCGATCCGCTCTGTGAAGACACGGTCAATCATCGTCGTTTTCGCACCGATCATATTCTGAAAGACAACGGCATTGATGCCGATGGCCTGACGATGGAGCAGATGGATGCGTTGATCGAAGAGAAGGGTATCAAAAGCCCTGACGGCAATCCGCTCAGCAAATCGCGGACGTTCAACATGATGTTTACGACACATGTCGGCGCGTCGACGGATGCGACATCGGTTAGCTATTTAAGGCCAGAAACCGCACAAGGAATTTTCACAAATTACAAAAATGTTGTAGACAATTTTTATCCAGACTTACCATTCGGTCTTGCACAGCAGGGTAAAGCGTTCCGCAACGAAATCAGCCCACGCGATTTCATATTCCGCAGCCGTGAGTTCGAACAAATGGAAATCGAATATTTCGTCGAGCCAGATAAATGGCAAGAGTCGTTCGAGGCGCTGCTAGCAGACACACATGTCTTCCTCGACGCACTTGGCCTCCCGAAAGACAAAGTGCATGAACTGGAAGTACCAGAGGCCGACCGCGCGCATTACAGCAAGCGGACGATCGACATCGAATACGATTTTCCAATTGGCAAGGAAGAGCTTCTCGGCATCGCGTACCGTACCGATTTCGACCTGATGAACATCCAGAACAACGCTGGTAAATCGATGGAGTACACGATCAAGGGAACGAACACGAAATTTGTTCCCCATGTCATCGAGCCGTCATTCGGCGTCGAACGTGCCGTCATGGCAGTCATGGCTGCGGCCTATACCGAAGATGAGGTGAACGGCGAAAAGCGCATCGTCATGAAGTTTCCCGAGCACTTGGCTCCGGTAAAATACTGTGTGTCACCGCTGCTCAAGAACAAACCCGAGCTCGTCGCCAAAGCAAGGGAAGTCTATAGCATTCTCAAGAAGAAGCATGGCAACGTCATGTGGGACGACAACGGCAATATCGGTAAGCGCTACCGCCGACAAGACGAAATCGGCACGCCGTACTGTGTCGTCATCGACTTTGATTCACTCGATAACAACGATGTCACTATACGTGACCGCGACACGACCGAGCAGAAGAGGGTCGCCGTTTCAGATCTGTAATGAGTGCCCGATATCCAGAGATTCGCATAAAATACGCATGGCTCTTAAAAAATGCGACCGCAGAGCCGCTACAGCAATACTGGAAACCTGACAGTACGATGCGCAGTCCGGAAGAGTACGAAGAAATAGCACAGAGCTATCGTGACTACTGGGCACCGTATGAGAAAAAGGTCCTGAAAGCGATGCATGATGTCGTCGGGTTGGACTATCGGACGAATGTCATCGATGTGTATGTGGCGCCATGGTTCTACGCGTTCAGTGACCCGCTCGTGATCGGGGTTGTATTTGGTACCCAACAAAAGCTCGTCGTCACGCTGACGCATGAGCTCCTGCATAGATTGTTCATGGACAACCGTACGAGTGACGATACACATACGGTAGAGCACTGGGAAAGACTGTTTGGGAAGCATGAATTCGTGACCCTTGTGCATATTCCGGTATACGCGATGATGCACGCGATATTCATAGACGAGTTAAAACAACCGGATTGGCTGCAAAATGAAAAAAGGGCATCGAAGGCGTACGCCGATGCATGGCAGTATGTCGAGGATAACGGCTACAAGGAAATCATCGAAAAGTTAAAAATCCAATATAAAAAGTAAAGTTCTTAAGCTTATGGGTATAATGGAACCATGGAAACGCATTCGTTCGCAAGCAGCAGGGTTATTACGCCGATTGCCGTGCATGACATTGAGAATGCGCTTGATTTCTACGGGAACCTGCTCGGGCTGACGCGGGTAGAGAAAAACAAGGCTGGATACCTGTTTCGAAGCGGTGACGGGCTGATAGGCCTGCACCAATCACCGACAGCAGGTAGCGGACAGGCAACGGTGGCGTGGTGGATAGTGGACGACGTCGAGAAAACGGTAAAAGAGCTGAAGTCAAAAGGTGTGATATTCAATAAGAATTACGATTTGCCCTATGCCACGCAAAAAGGCGACATCTATGCGCTGAGCGAGGGGCATAAGGCCGCGTGGTTCAAGGATCCCGACGGCAATATCCTGGGAATCGGAAATTTTTGACGCAGAGTTGCGATATACTGAAACGATGATTACTTACTATACGGACGGCAGCGCCAGCCCCAACCCCGGACCTGGCGGGTATGCGGTCATACGCGACGGCGCACCACATATTATCGGCGGTGAGCCGGCAGATATCACCACAAACATCCGCATGGAGGGTCTCGCGATCAAAGCGGCACTCGAAGACGCAAAGGGTGACGAATGTATTATCTTTACCGACAGCGAATTCTGGATCAACGTCATCACCAAATGGGCCATAGGCTGGGAAGCCAAAGGCTGGAAGAAAAAGGGCGGTGAAATCAAGAACCTCGATATCGTTCGTGACGTGTATCCGCTCTACCAATCATCACGCGCCACCCTCAACTGGGTGCGCGGACATGAAGGCGACGAGGGCAACGAAATGGCTGATGAGTGGGCAAACGAAGCCCGCAAGCGCCACTTGTCCGAACCGGTCATCTTGTAGTAATTTCCGTTTATTCAGGTTATGCTAGAGGGGATATGAAACGTTTTTTCGTGGCGGTTTTACTGGTGTTCGTTGGGATTGCTTTCTTCGCATCCCATTCCACCCATGCGCTGTCATCCAACCCGAAACTTTTCATCAGCGCCGACAATACCTTTTATGCGTATGTGAAAAGCGGTGAAACCATCGGCGCTACCTTTAGTCGGATCGACCTGACGGAGCAGTTCGATACCACCCAGGAAGCCGTGACGATCACCCTTGACGGCTCCGGAGCCCAGCAACAGAAATGCGTAGCACCGAAAAACGTCGCGGTAGGACAAGGGTGCCGGTTCGCGGCGCAAACGGCGTCACAGTCGGGTATATGGCGTATCCAGTTCACGGTACCCGCACCCGCGAAGCCATACGAGGAAGTCTCGCCGGTCGTCAAGTGGGGCAAAAACATGTTCGAGTGGGACATCACCGTCAATTCGGGTACGAAGGAGCAGAAAGGGCGTATATGGACGGAGCAGTATGCGATCCGTCAGCCGCCTGCGGCCAGTTTCAGTAGTGACCTGACAAACTATTTCATTAGTGAGGACGGGTACCTTTATAGAGCCGTATACAAAGGGTATAACGGCCAGATTTCAATCTTATCCGCCGACGGGATCGGTATTCGGAGCGGCAAGGACTGCGTTTCCGCATATCAAAGCGTCGAAGTAGGGAATACGAAGCTTTCGCCCGCACTTGGTACGTGCGGTAATGCATATAAAATGTTCCTCGAAGAACCAGCAGGCGATTTGCCAGCAAAAGCGGTAAAGTGGGACAAAGCCGAGGATTGGGTACGTCC
>CAZGAP010000009.1:10073-23038 GCA_964523935.1 uncultured Candidatus Saccharibacteria bacterium | reverse complement strand
GGCAGAACGATGTCGTGCTGAACCAGCAAATGAAGAAAATCAGTGGCGGACTGCAAAGCGTTCGTTTCGATGGCACTGACAAAACGGGGCAGATCATCCCGCCCAGCCAGAAGATCGGCGTGAAAGTCGAAATAACGAAAGCGGCCGAAATCCACTTTGTCGCCAGCGATGTCGAAGGTCGCAGTGAAGGGTTCGAAGTAACACGGCTTAATGGTGAGAACGCACCGACGACGAGGCTTTGCTGGAATGATACGGAACTGACGGAACTTGCCAGTGATCTGACGACCGAGAAGGTCGATGGGCGGAGCTGCCCCGACAGCACCGGTGGCGTCCATGGCTGGACATACGCTGACGGATCATGGGGCAATGCCCGGTATATTGATGACTGGACATATGCTCAGGCGAAGCTGGTAGGAAGCAATCAGATCGTTTATCCGGAAGACGTCGCCGTCGCCACGGACACCGCCTCAAAAGGCTATATGCAAGTTGCGGTCATCGCCGGAACGGTGCTTGTGGCTCTTATCGGTACGGTTGCCGTACTTGTACTTCGCCGCAAGAAAATGGCGAGTATGCCACATCAGCTGCCGCCTCAGCCACCGGCTCCCGGTGACCCGAGTAACAGCAACTAGGCGAAGCTACGGAGTAAAGCTGAACGTTTTTTCCAGCGCACATGCGGTCGTACCGCTCGTGAGTGAACTAAGTCCGGCGTAACGGGCGCTGTTCGGTCCCGAAATGAGCGTCGAGACAGTGACGAGATCGTCAGGGCAGGAACCTTCGAAGTAATTGACGAATGCTCCGGTGACGGTCGTGGTGCCGGAAGCTGTCTGTTGCCATACGTAAACGAACGGTCCGGCTCCCTCGTTCGTTTTCTTGCCACCATTCTGTGGTATATCGCCAATGCGTTTGACCTGGTCGTTCAGTTCGGTGACATCCGCACCGGTCGCGTTGATGTATGTCGCGGAAGCAGCTGGGTATGCGGTCGTGCCTGGATACTTCGCGCAGCGGCCGTTTGTGTTAACGGCAGGCTTGCTCACATCGTTGACGAATGCTCCGAGGCAGACGGCCTTCGGATCGGCGTTGTTTGCCGGCATAGTAGGCCATACGTACAGCCGACCTTTGTAATTGTCGAACGTGCTTGCCCATGTTTTGATGTCAACCATGCGGGCTTCGTTATTCGCCCATCTGGTGTAGCCGCTCATCGATACGACGGCGATGCCAAGCAGGATACCTATGACGATGATGACGATGAGGAGTTCGACGATGGTAAAGCCACGTGCGGGACGATTCATGTAATAAGCATAAGCAATCTCTCCCGTTTAAGCAAGAAGATAGGTGGTATAATTGAGTGAATGGATCAGGGACTTGCACTGGAGATAATGCTCTCAGGGGAGAGTGTGCTGCTGACCGGCCCTGCCGGGGCGGGTAAGACGTTCGTGTTGAACCAGTTTATCCGCATAAGCAAGGCCGAGGGCAAGCACGTTTCGGTCACCGCGACTACCGGTCTGGCGGCGACCCATCTCGGTGGTACGACCATACATTCCTGGGCGGGAATCGGCGTATCGGACGAACTGCCACGCGGTTTCGCGGATCATGTCAGCAAAGGCCGCCGCGAAATCATCGAAAAGACCGATGTCCTCATCATCGACGAGATCAGTATGCTGCATGATTTCAGGCTGGACATGGTCGATACCGCTTGTCGGCTAGTACGAGAAAAGCCGGACGTGCCTTTCGGTGGCATACAGGTCATCATGTCGGGTGATTTCTTCCAACTGCCTCCTATCAACCGTAATGACAGCAGAGCGGGCGGCTTTGTCGTACATAGCGACGCATGGCGCGAGCTTGACCCAACGATCTGCTACCTGGAAGAGCAGCATCGCCAAGACGACGAGAAACTACTCGAAATACTGAATGCCCTGAGGGCAGGAGACGTCAGGCGGCACCACGCCGAAGCGCTTCTTGAGCGTGCCGACGCGGAACCGCCAGAAGGTGACCTGACCGAACTGCACACCACGAACGTCGATGTCGACAAGTTGAATCAGAAGAAGTTGTCGCTGCTTGGCGGTGACGAGCTCACGTACCAACAGTCAACGACAGGGGCGGCGAATTACGTCGAGAGCCTGCAGCGCTCGGTGCTTGCTCCTGCGGAGTTGAAATTGAAAGAAGGGGCGCTCGTCATGGCAGTCAAAAACGCCGCCGATCGCAAATACGCCAACGGCAGCTTGGGAACGGTCGTCGATTTCGATGTGCTGACGAACTATCCGATCGTTGAATTCAAGAACGGGCGGACGGTGACGATGATGCCGGAAACATGGGAACTGCGCGACGGCGACAAGAAGCGCGCGGGTATCACGCAGATACCGCTGCGTCTCGCTTGGGCGATTACGGTTCATAAATCGCAGGGTATGACGCTCGATGCTGCACGAATCGATCTCGGGAAGGCATTCGTCGAGGGAATGGGATACGTGGCGCTGAGCCGTGTGAAAAATCTCGAAAATCTCTACCTCGCCGGTATCAACCGGACGGCGCTTCGTGTCAGCGAGGACGCCCGGATGATCAATGAGCACTTATTGCAACGCGCGGCGCAGGATAGCAAGCGGTTGGCGCACCTGCGGGCGAACGCCGAGAAGCGTAAAGACGCCCCGGAACCTACGAAAAAGACGACTGGCGGCGGTAGTGTCAGCTGGCAGGAAAAAATCGCCAAGATGCGAGAGACGTACCCTAAAGCATATATGCCATGGGAAAAATCGGATGACGATGTTTTGAAACAAGAATTTCAAAACGGCCAATCGGTCAAAGAGCTCAGTAAGACGCTCGGCAGGCACGAAAACAGCATTATCATGCGGCTTGAGAAGCATTTCGGAGAGGATATGGTAGCATAGCATTATGGATATGGAACATTACTACAATGACAGCCCAGTAGAGCAACGAGTCGATAAACTAAGCGCCATGAGTGGTGCCGTACTTGAGGCGGGAGCATATGTACTTGGTTCTAAAGAGACAGATCACACTGACAAATCCAACAAAAAGGATTTTGTGACTGTTGCAGATATTAAGTCGCAAAACATATTGCGACAATCATTGGAACGATCATTTCCGGGCGATGTGATTCTTTCAGAAGAAGATTCAGAAGAGGATCGTAAACGCTTATTCGAACTTGGTTTTACGGGATTTGTTCTTGATCCAATTGATGGTACGTTCAATTTCAAGCGTAATATGCGCGAATCAGCAATCTCGGTAGGAGAAGTGGTGAACGGGGAGCTTGTGCATGGAGTTGTATATGATCCCTTTAAGGATGAGTTGTATGTGGCTGAAAAGGGAAAAGGTGCAACATGTAATGGCGTCCCAATTACTGTTAATAAAAACTACGATGGCCTCGATGGAGCAAGCGTGGGCACAAGTAATAGCTATGATAAACAGGCACAAATACGAAATCTAAAACGCGAACTTGCAATTGCTGAGGCTGCGGTAGACGCTGATGTTTGGAACCATTTGCATGGTAGTGGTGTGCTTATTATGACCAATATCGCTTGTGGACGCTTTGATGCATACCACCATAATGGCCTTAAGCCATGGGACAATGCGGCGGCTTTTCTTATCATCCGCGAGGCTGGGGGTGTCGTTCAAACGCTCACAGGTGAAGACGCGCCGTTCACATCGGCAACTGTACTTGCTGGAACGCCCGGTGCCGTACGTGATCTTCGTGAAATTTTCTCTCGAATTGATCCATCGCTACTTCACTAGGCTTACTTGATCTGAACTATCTTTATGCTTCCATCGGTCGTAAAGATTGTACGAAATGATTGGCCGCGAAACTTAAATTGTTCACCTGGTTCTGTCTTATGGACGGACTTTAAACTCGCACAGTCCCTAAGCGTTTGAATAATAAAATCTCGTTCTTCGTCTGTATCGTGACGGACACCATGTGTGATGCTTCCAGTTCGCCAGCGTATATCAAGTGGCCTGAAGTCATAAGTGGCAGCGCCGATCCATATTTCTCGCTCCAAGTGTAGCCACTTCTTCAGTTTACCGCTCCAGAAATCAAAATGACCTCTATCGTGAAGATTAGCTTCAGGCGGCTGTAGTCGCCAGAATCTTACGTGATGGCGTGTTCGTGCACTTTGCTGGTCGTTCGTAGGAATCTGAAAGGCAATGTCATGACGTCGGTTAAAAAGGTATAGAGTACTGACCGGAGCATTAGGATATGACTTGTTGAAAACAATGGATAGTGCTTCACGGAAAGAGTTTTTCAATGTAGAGGGATCTGCTTCGTGCCATCCTGCTTTTTTCATAGCCACCTGGAGATGCTTACGATTCCGTGCAACTATTGCAATATTAACCGGATCGGAAGCCCATCCGTCCCCGTAGGTCGCGTATAAGGGTATATGGTCATGTCCAATAAAAACATGATATAGCCTGAATAATGCCGGAATGACGACGTAGGCCATCAGGCAGTACGTAACGAGGAGGGCGATGAAGATGGCGCTACGGCTACCTGACTCCGGCCACAGCGCGGAAACGATATAGTAAAGCGCACCGATGCCGAGCAGCAGTATGAGCAATCGCCACATCCAGCGAAGAATAAAACGTATCATGAGTAGGACTATTATACCAACATCCGGGTGTATAATTGATTCTTATGAAAGAACCCTTCGCACGGACCCAGCGCAAAATAGCAGTCATAGGTGGAGGAACGGGCAGTTTCACGCTGTTATCTTCTCTTAAGGAGCACACTAGTCAAATTGCCGCACTTGTGAACATGGCTGATGACGGTGGCAGCACCGGCGTACTCCGCGACGAACTCGGCGCGTTGCCCCCGGGCGACGTGAGGCAGTGTCTCGTCGCGCTTAGTAATACGCCAAAAGTGCGCGACTTGTTTAATTATAGGTTTGAAGAGGGGAGTCTGAAGGGGCATGCATTTGGCAATCTCTTTTTGACCGCCCTTGAAAAAATGACAGGCGATTTTGCCGCCGGTGTCGAGGTGGCGAGTGAAGTACTGAGCGTCAAAGGTACGGTGGCTCCGATCACTCTCAGTAATGTCAAGCTGGTTATGACCCGTCGTGACGGTACGGAAGTGCATGGCGAGTTCGAAATCGGCCACTTTGATTTTGACGGGGAGCGACCGGAATTCCGCCTAGAACCGAGCGCCGAACCTAATCCTCAAGCCATCCGTGCAATCGAAACTGCCGATATCGTCGTTGTCGCACCAGGCAATCTCTACGGCAGTCTTGCGCCGGCTTTGATAGTTCCAGGCGTTGGCGACGCGTTACGTCGATCGAAAGCCTTTAAGATGTATGTTTGTAATCTTATGACCAAGCCGGGCCAGACAGATGGTTTCGATGTAAGCGACTATGCCGACGAGATAGAGCGGCTTGCCGGCGGAAAATTCCTCGACGCGGTACTATATAATACAGAGCGTCCGAAAGACGAACTGCTTGCCCGTTATGCCCAGGAAGGCGAGCGAAGCGTTGAGTACCACCCCGACAAACTCCAGGACGCCCATTACATCGCCGCAGGTGCCAATCTGCTTGCAGGTTCCGTATGGCAAGGTTTCAATGTAGCGGATCCGATCGCTGCTCACAGGACGCTGATCCGTCACGACTCTGCTGCGATAGCGAATGCTATAATCGAACTATATGACAGCGCCCACAGAAACTAGTGCCGAGTTCTATATTGTCGACTTCGACCGTACGCTGGTCGACACCGACAAAATGACCGAAGTGTTCATCGAAGTCGCCGAGCAATACGGGGCAATCACGCGTGATCAGATCTTAAAGGCGGACGCCGACGTCAAGCAGACGGGCGACTCGTTTGACACGGCCGGGTTCGTCCGTGACTACCTCGCTGACGCAGGACGGAGCCAGGAGTGGGAGCAACTCGAAAAGCAGTATATCCACGAATCACGCGCACTGAACTATTTGCTACCTGGCGCGGCCGAACTGCTACAGCTCCTCAACACGAGCGGCAGGCGTCATGGCATACTGACGTACGGCAACCCGCTCTGGCAGCGGATCAAGCTGACTGCGGCGGGCTTCAATCATGTGCATCACATCATCATGGAGCGCAAAGAGAAGGGCAGGCTTATCAGTAGCTGGCAGCAGCCTGGAGGCGAGTTCAAATTGCCAGCCGAGTTCGGTGGCGGTTTCGTGGAAGGAATCGTTCTGATTGATGACAAAGCAGTCAGTTTCGCGGACTTCCCATCAGCGCCGTCCCGGGGATTCTGGGTGCTCGATCCAGCCCACGAACTACTTTCGCAGCAGGGGAGCGTGCCTAGCAACGTATCTCGTCACGACGCCCTTCCTACTGTTATCCCGGTACTTTGACCGCTTTCTACGTTTTTCACTTTGCAACAATATTGACAAAACATAAACAGTATGCTAATATGAAATTATGAAAAGCAAGAAAACAAACAAAGTAGTAGATTCGGAAACGTTGGCACTCAACTCGGCTCAGCTGAACAAAGACGCGATGATCGCAGTCCTCATCGTTTCGCTCGCCGTCAACATGTTCGTACTTGTCGGTTGGGTAACGCTGCAGGTAACTAGCGTTTACGACTCACAAGTCGCTTCATTCCTGTTCACACGCTAACGTTCTCTTCAACAGAGTAAATACAGCCTGTTTTCCACACAACTGTGGATAAAACAGGCTGTATTTTAGTACAAAAGTCAAAAATGGGGGTTGTAGTGGGTAATTGTGGGTTGTATGATAAATCCAGTGGCAAACAAAAAACAAAAACCACCACTTAAAAATTAATCAAACAAACAACCTCCGGAAGGGGACCCAGTGTCTAGCGTAGACTACTTTGAACGCAAGCTCGATGATAAGCGTCGTTTGACGATACCATCAGAACTGCGCGATGAATTCGCTAGCGGTGTGGTGCTGACCCGGGGCTTTGGCGCCTATCTCCATATGTATCCTCAGGCAACCTGGGATAATGACGTGGAGCCGGAGCTAAAAGGCAACATCCTCGATGAGCGGACCGCGGACATGAACGTTCGATTCCGCCGTGGCAAAACCGCAGCCTCGCTTGATCTCAAGCAGGGCAGGGTAACCGTCGAGCAACACCTGTTGGACTTTGCTGGCATCGACCGTGATTTGGTCGCTGTCCGTGCAGGGGACTACTGGCGTGTGATGAGGCCGGACATGTCTGATTAATCTATAAGTCCTATGGCTCTTTGACAATTTGAAACTCTCGAGATCAACTATCTGGTAACAGTGCGTGGAAAACTACCGGAACCACAATTTAGTGAAAAAAGACCGGACGCACCTTCCTCAACACACACCTCCCAAAAAACTCCACCTCACAACACATAAGTCTCTCAACCGGCATCACTATGAGTTACACAGTAACGCTCGATGTCGATTACTTATACACAAAAACAAACACACTGCGAAAACAAACAGCGCTGTTATCAGTTAGGTGATCTCGAAACCGACGAACCCTTCGGGGTGAATCGGGTCTCATCTGTAGTAATATAGAGGGGATGAGTGAAACAGCACACCACCACAACGCGAATTTACACATTCCTGTGTTGCTGGACGCGACGCTTGATCTTTTGGATCCGAAGCAGGGCGAGAGTTATCTCGATCTGACGGCAGGATACGGAGGCCATGCCAGCGCGTTCATAAGCAAGACGGGCAATGACGCAAGTGCTACATTAGTCGACCGCGACGAGTACGCGATCTCGAAACTTTCGGGATTTGCGGACAAAGGCGCACGACTCATGCATACCGACTTTGTCACTGCCGCCAGGCAATTGATAGAGGAGGGACAGCATTTTGATATCGTATTGATCGATTTGGGGGTGTCGTCACCACAGCTCGATCAGAGCGAACGAGGGTTTTCATTCAGGGGCAACGGGCCGCTGGACATGCGCATGGACCGACGTCAGGAATTGACTGCGGCACAGCTGGTCAATACGGCCAATGCGGATGAATTGGCACGGATCTTCCGTCTTTACGGCGAAGAACTTCCTGGTACGAGCAAGCGAATCGCGAAAGCGATCGTCGAAGCCCGGCCGTTTGAAACGACCGTCCAACTCGCTGATCTGATCAAACAATCCATTCGTGGAAGACGGAGTAAAATCCATCCGGCCACGCGTATCTTTCAAGCGCTCCGCATAGCGGTCAACCAGGAACTGAAGCAAGTCGAAGACGTCTTGCCGCTACTCCCAAAGCTTCTGAGTAAAGACGGAAGAGTAGGGGTCATCAGTTTTCACAGTCTGGAAGATCGCATAGTCAAACGGTACTTCGCCGACCAAACGGCAGCAGGCTACGAGGCCGAACTGCAAATCCTTACGAAGAAACCGCTCGACGGGGCAACCTACGATGTTCACAATCCGCGGTCACGAAGCGCCAAGCTTCGAGCCGCAGTGAAAAAATAAAACAAAAAGAAAGGGCACTCACCACATGCCAATTCACATCCCAGTACGCAACGATTCAATCGATGCAAAAATCACTGTCCGCAATCAGAACACCGTCGCCTTCGTCTCAAGCGTCAAGCTGGGTCCGGTCGCCCATACGGTACTTGTTGCGCTTATGATAACCGTGCTCGGTCTGGTATACTTGACTCAGGCAACGCGCGCAACAGGGTATGATTACGAGGCGCAAAAGATCGACAGTCAAATTGCCGATCTCGAAACAAAAAAAGGTGATCTCGAAGTCGAAAACGCCCGTCTGACCGCGCTTGAAAATGTACAAAACAGCAATGTCGCAAAGGCTATGACACCACCCGCGGCGACGGATTACGTTCGATAAGGAAATATATACGTGCAACTATCGTTTCAAAAGGGCAGTCGCTCGCTAATACTCGGCGGGCTATTGCTTATTATGATGGCGATATTCGTCGGTCGTTTGTTTTACCTGCAAATCATCAAGCATGATGATTATGTTGCGCAGGCGATGGCGGAGCAAATTAAACCGCTGACCATACCAGCGAAAAGAGGACTTATTTACGGGATGGACGGCGATAAGCCGATTCAGCTAGTTATGAATCAAACAGTGTATACGCTGTTTGTCGACCCAGCAACCGTGGCACAGCCGGAAAAGGTAATGGAAGTCGTTCGTAGGGTCGCTGGTGGCAATCTGCGTCCGAACATCGACAAACTGATTGCCAAAAAAGATAGTCGCTACCAAATCCTTGGCACTAAATTGTCTCGCCAACAGGCGGAATTGATCAAGAAAGAAGAGCTAAAAGGTGTCGGTTTCCAGGAAACGTCGCAGCGCGTCTACCCTGAGGGCGGACTGGCTGCTCAGACACTCGGGTTTGTGAATGCTGAAGGGAAAGGTCAGTATGGTATCGAAGAAGCATTGAACGACCGCATGGTCGGTCATGATGGCTTGCTGAAATCGGTCACCGACGTCAGTGGCGTGCCGCTTACAATCGGAAACCAGAATATCAACAGACCCGCGAAAAATGGTGAAAACATCGTCCTAAGCATAGACCGTAACGTCCAAGCTCATACCGAAAAAGCGCTTGCTGAAGGCTTAAAGCGTATCGGGGCGACGAATGGTAGTGTAATCGTGATGGACCCGAGTAACGGGCAGATCAAAGCAATGGCTAATTTGCCAACATACAAGCCAGCCGAGTTCACAACAGTTACTGATGCTTCAGCATTCAATAATGCGGCGGTTGCCGTACCGTATGAAGCGGGATCCGTAATCAAGACCCTCACCGTTGCCACTGGCCTCGACAAGGGAGTGATACGTCCTGATTCGACATACGTGAACACCGACAAAATCAAGGTCGGTGACCGCGAAATTGGCAACGCTACCAAAGGGCAAACCGGGACGATCACTATACAAAAGGCACTTGATTACTCACTAAATACTGGTATGGTCACGATTGCACAGCGCCTTGGTGACGGCAGTACAATCAATGAACAAGCACGAAATTCAATGTACGAATACTTCTATAATCGTTTTGGATTGGGGCAGCCGACAGGTATTGAGCTACTTGGTGAAGCCCGAGGCAATGTCACGAAGCCGAACGTCCCAGGCGCGGCGGTCCAATATGCGACGATGTCGTTCGGGCAAGGCATGAACGTTACGATGACACAGGTTATATCGGCGTTTTGTGCTGCTATTAACGGTGGTACGTACTACCGTCCGACGGTCGTTGCTGGCACGCTCGGTCAGGATAAGGTGACACTGGTGAAGCAGGCGCCAGAAGTATTGCGTCGCAATGTCGTGAGCGCGCAGACATCAGAAGTGCTTAAAGGTATGGTGCATGAAGCTCGGCAGAAATTTCACGGCAGTAAGGACCGACAGGGGTATGAAGTTGGCGGCAAAACTGGTACGTCGCAAACGATCGTTAACGGCAAATACGTCGACGAGCAAACGATCGGATCGTATCTCGGCTACGGTGGTGACACTGAGCCACGGTATGTCATAATGGTGCAAGTATCAGGCAAAAACATGAACCTCGAGGGTGGCAAGCACGCGATGCCGATCTTCACGGATATATCCAACTGGATGATCGATTACCTAAAACTGCAGCCAAAAGGGTAAACAAACATGAAGTATACATATAAAAAGACACGAGGAAACGACTGATGCAATCTATGCGTCGACGACTCAACGATGGCGCGCGGACCGCGTCGTCGATCGTGCGTCGCCATAAGCCCGACTACCAGATCGCGCTGTATATGGGGCTCTTGATGTTGCTCGGTCTGGTTGTGATGTACTCTATCGGACCGCAGCGCGCCAACGTCCTTAACAATGCCTACGGCACCGATTACTACGGTTCGACGTACTTCTTTATCAAGCAGACGATCAGTTTGTTCCTTGCACTCGTCGCCTTCACCGTCGCCGCACTGTTCCCGTACCAGCTGCTGCAGAAGCATGCGGGCAAGATACTCGGGGCCGGTTTTGCTGCGTGTGCCGTATTGTTTCTGTTTGGCAACGTTATCCATGTCGATACGATCGCGCAGTGCAGCCTCGGTGCTTGCCGATGGTTCACTTTAGGGCCGCTTGGCAGTTTGCAGCCGGCGGAGTTCGTGAAGTTCGGACTGCTACTGTTTGCGGCCGGGTTCCTTGGTGCGCGTGCGAAACAAGGCTTGATCAATGATATTCATCAGACGCTGATTCCTCTCGGTGTTATCGTCGGGGTAGCGTTCATATTTATCATCGGCATCCAGAAGGATATGGGTACTGGTATCGCACTGGCGATCATACTGGCGGCGATTCTGTTCATGGCGGGGCTGAAGCTTCGGCTTTGGCTGATGATCGGAGGGATTATGTTCGTCATCGGTGTGCTGTTTATCCTCATCGCACCGCACCGTTTGGAGCGCGTCGCAACCTTCTTTTCAGGTGATAGCGGCAGTGTCGATGACGCTGGTGCGTATCATATCGCGCATGCGAAGATCGCCATAGGATCTGGCGGTTTCAACGGAGTAGGGATAGGCAACAGTGTCCAGGCGACCGGGTATCTGCCTGAGGCTATCAATGACTCGGTGTTCGCTATCATGGGCGAGACGTTCGGGTTCGTCGGACTCGTCGCCATACTGGCGCTTTTCACGGCGTTGTTGCTGCGCCTACTGAAAGTCGCGGACCATCTGGTCGATATGAGGCTGAAGCTTATCGTAGCGGGCGTTTTCGGGTGGTTAGCTGCCCATGTCATATTGAACGTCGGAGCGATGATCGGCATCATACCGCTTACCGGCATCACGTTGCCACTCCTGAGTTTTGGAGGTACCAGTATGGTCTTCATTGCCGCCGCTCTCGGTCTCAGTTTCCAGTTGTCGCGTTATACGGCATTTGGTAGTAAACTGAAGGATAATCAACAGAATCGTCAGCAGTCAGGATGGGCATCGCGCCGATCGTCGGGAGGCAGAGTAGGGAAGATATGAAAGTATTGGCAGTCGGAGGTGGATCGGGTGGGCACGTCACGCCGGTAGCGGCCGTACTGGCTGAACTCCGCAAGCAGCAGAAGAGTGTGGAAGTGCGGTTCTGGTGCGATCAGAAGTTTGCGCCACAGGCGAGAAGTATCATCGCGCATTTCGATGCTTCCGTGCCAGTGCAGACCGTTTGGGCGGGGAAGCTTAGGCGCTACAGTCATTTGTCATTGTTACAACACTTCACTATCCCATCAGTACTGTTTCCGAATATTCGCGACGCGTTCCTCGTCGTCGCCGGTATCGTCCAGAGTATTTTTCGATTGATAGTCTGGAGGCCAGATGTCGTATTCAGCAAGGGTGGTTATGTGAGCTTGCCTGTGGGATGGGCCGCCGCGCTACTGCGCATCCCCGTCGTCATACACGACAGTGATGCCCATCCGGGCCTGACCAACCGCCTGCTCGCACCGGTTGCAAGATCTATCGCGACAGGCGTATCGACCGATCATTACAACTATCCAAAGAACAAAACGACGTATGTCGGCATACCCATCGATGCCGCATACCGGCCTTTCGATGATGACCATAAGACGGCCGTGAAGCGCGAGCTAGGGTTCGACCCCAAGAAACCTCTGGTAGTCATCGTAGGGGGCGGACTCGGCGCAAAGTCATTGAATGAGGCGGTCGCAAAGCAGCTTTCTCCGATCATCGAGCATGCGAACGTCGTGCTCGTATCGGGCGCCGCGCAGTACGATGAGATGAGAAGCCTGACACCCCAGGATGATCCTCGGTTCATCCTCAAAGACTTCATATCGGATGGTATGGTTGATTTGCAGGGTGCGGCCGACGTGGTCGTGTCGCGCGCTGGTGCGACGGCCATCTTGGAGCTGGCGGCTCTTGCGAAACCAGTCATCCTTGTGCCAAGCAAGCGCCTGGTCTGGCAGATCAAGCACGCGAAAGTATACGCCGACGAGCAAGCGGTCATCTTACTGGATGAAGACCGGTTCGGAGAACCCGACGACAAAACATTGAGCAAGGCTATCGTCGGCCTGCTTGCTAATAAGCAGATCAAAGAACGGCTGAGCAAGAACATTCATCGTTTGTCCCGACCTCATGCGGCGCGCGATATGGCGG
>CAZGAP010000009.1:0-10063 GCA_964523935.1 uncultured Candidatus Saccharibacteria bacterium | reverse complement strand
ATGATTATCCGTGCGGGCCGAAAACGGAGGTAGGTTCGAGATGAGGTGGAAAAAAGCGAAGAACGAGCTACCGCGCCGACGCCAATTGAACGAAGGTCAATCAGCAGAAGCAAAACGCCAGTCAGGCTCTCTTTTTAAGCGTAACAGGACGCTCACGGGCAGCCTGTCGACATCGGTTAGCAGCGCGAACGAGATGGGCGGTGATTTGCGCTCTCCTCGGGTGCATGCGCATCATCTGACGGCGCATAGACGCCGGTTAAGTACTATATTGATGTTCGTTGTGCTTGGCATCGCGTTCCTGACATGGCTCATCTATGAGTTCACGGCGAGTATCCATGTGTCGCCGACAGACAGCAGCGCGATCGTCAAGCAAGACCGATACCAAAAAGTCATCGACGACTACTACTCAGTACACCCGATTGAACGGCTTCGTTTCCTAACGAATACCGACGAGTTACGGAAGCATATTAACCGTGAGACTCCCGAGGTGGAATCAGTACGGGTTGCCGGTTCGGCGGGCTTCGCTACCAGCCAGTTCGATCTGACGCTGCGCAAACCGATCGCCGGATGGTTGATCGGTAATACCCAGTACTACGTCGACAGCACGGGGGTCGCTTTTCAAAATAATTACTTCCAGCAGCCCGCCGTCAAAATCATCGATCAAAGTGGCGTCCCTCAGACCGCTGGCACTACTGTCGCGAGTAGCCGCTTCTTAAGCTTCGTCGGCCGAGCCGTCGCTATCGCAAAAGATTACGGGCTCACCGTTGAGCAGGCGATTATACCGAGTGGCACGACCAGGCAAGTCGAATTGAAAGTGGCAGGGTATGAGTATCCGACGAGACTATCACTCGACAGGCCGGTGGGGGAGCAGATAGAGGATATGCAGAGGGCGCTTGCGTACTTTGATAGCAAAAAGCAGAAGCCGCGATATGTTGATGTCCGCGTATCTGGCAAAGCGTTTTACCAATAGGGTACTCCCCACTCCCTCCTTCCTAGTTCCATTTTTGTTCTAATTTGAATACTGTTTTACGGATTCAAAAAAACTATACTATTATATCAAAATAACAAAAAAGCAAACATCTCTTTGAAAAAGTAGGGGAGCAAGGGGGCAAAGAGGGTACTGGAAATAATTCGTGAAAAGTATACTTAGACTGTGGAAAAGTATATAAGTCAAACGTTTTTTAAGAAAAGTCAAATATTTCACACATGCAGGGTGTTGTAGGTTTTGACGGTATGTCTATCACAAGGACCACTCTCGGTGACCTTGAAAGTGGTATACAGGATGCACGGGAGTATGATTGGTTATACCGTAAATATGTACAACATGCCACGCGTAAGTACACATACAGGCGCAACCTACCTATTAGTGGATATTAGCATTCAATATAGACGCATGCTGATTCATCTTATGTTTATATAGTTAATGTCGTAAAAGATATATTGTGCGACGTTAAGTATATATATAGCTAATGAGTAATATTACCACCTCTGTTGCTATCTGTATGTCCATCTGTTGCCTCAAATCTGTCTTATTCACTTACCTGTCGGCCTACTTCAACTTGTACCACGCATATCGCTCCGTTTATCCCTGGATTCATATAGATTTCCTTTATGATCGTTCGCTTGTGCGTTATTACAGGGGTCTAACTGGGGTCGCAGGGATATACTAAGCATGTATAACAGGGGTCGGTCCCTATGAACGCCTGTATAGAGTGTTCTAATTATGTTCTATATCAAATTTGGCTTGAATAAGAAAGAGGCTGTTCCGCCTGCATGCGATACATCAAGAGACTTAATAGTAGGCATAAAACACCCCGCACTACCGGTGCAGGGTGTTTGTACTGCCTGCTGGGGTGATGCGGGGATACCGAGTTATATTTCTGTCTAGGCGTCGGTCGTCTCAGACTCTTCCTCGATTTTTGAGATTTCGACTGGTGACCAGTAGCCGTTCGGGTACATCTCTATGCGAACCAACACGGTCACGCCTGACTGGATGTCAGCGCATGCCCGTGAATCGGGTACGCTCATCACTGTGCCGCTGGCGAGCTGTACGTGCTTCGTGCCGTCAATGACGGTGACCGACGACACCGTGTCTTGAATGCTTTGGTATCGCACGCCCGGGTAAGGATACGGTGCATAGCATCCTGCAAGGATACATGCTGCGGTTGGAAGCGCGAGCAAGGCTGCTCGCCTACTCTGGCTTATCAATTTACTCCCTAGGTCGACTCGGCCTCATGAATTGAGGATGACTAATAGTATACAATCTTTAGAAAGATTACACAATAGAGGCGACTACAGTGTCAGCTGGTTCGATGACTGCTGAGACTGAGCGGTGGCTTCCCTGCTCTCATTCTGCGCATCAACGAGCTTTTGGAGGTTCTGGTCGATACGGAGGATGGCTTTGTGGGTGCGGTGTTTCTGGATGGCGCTGATGACGAACGCGATGATCGCGACGACCGTCAGGACGATGCTGAGTACGACGAACAGGGTGATGAGTGGCATCATCGGTTCGAGGGCTTTTAGGACCATTTCATTGGTATTACTGAGGCTGCTATCCATTGCCGTTTGCAGGCGGTCTTGTAAGTATGAATCCATAGTATTCCTATAGTACCATGATTACGCTAACGGATTTTGAGGAGGCCTTCGGGTGTGGCGGCCTTTGGTGCCGGTGCTGCCGCAGGAGCTGGCTGCTGCTCTAGGCGTGGCTGCTGAGGCTTTGCCGCAGGTTTGGCTGCGGTAGGCTCAGCGGGCTTCTGAGGTGCCTCTGAGCGCTCCGTTTCAGGTGACTTCTCACCTCCTCCGCCGTTTTCAGACCCGCTCGTTTTCTTACGTCGTGAGCGTGTGCGTTTGCGTTTCGGCTTGTCGCCCTCCTGTGCTGCTGGTGCGGATTCTTTCGGCTGTTCTGACGCGCTAGCTGGTGATTGGCCTAGTGCAACCTGCCCCGCAGGGGTATCTGCGATGATTTTGGGGCGGTTCGGTTCGGCAGGGGCGACAGGCTTGGCACCGGCATCGATCGGCCACTGCTTGGCCTGCGACTGTGACTCTGGACCTCGCGGTTGTTGGTCGTTCGGATGGAGCGGCGGTTTGAAGCCTGGGTTGCCAGGACCTTTGCGTTGCAACTCAGCAGGGGGTTGGATAAGGTCGTTGATCGACTTCTCTACTGCTGCGCGGGTCTGGCCGTATGTCGTACGCGTATGCTCGACGATGGCCGGCGTGTTGTCGTACTGAGCGGGTGGCAGCTGAAGCGTGCGGGCGCTGAACGCCGGTACCTTTTCGCCATTGATGACCATGTTGATGATGAAATTACGGTTGGCCATCTGTAGCAGGTCGTTCGGCTCGAACTGCGGCTCGAACTGCTTGCTGAGGATCGGCGCGTCGTCCGCTGACACACGGAATGAAATCATGGTACCGACGTTACCGAACACGGCGCCGCGCACGGTGTCGCTCATCTGTGAGATGTACTGGTTGGCAACGGTCAGGTTGAGGCCGTACTTACGGGCCTCGGACAGGATGGTCGCAAACGAATCGGTGGCGAAGTTCTGGAACTCGTCCACGTACAGGTAGAACGGACGGCGGTCTTTGATGTCAGGGATGTCACTTCGGCTCATGGCTGCCAGCTGGATCTTGGTGACTAGGAACGACCCGAGGATGCCCGAATTGTCTTCGCCGAGCAGACCTTTAGACAGGTTGACGACCAGGATTTTGCCATCGTCCATGATCTCGCGGATGTTGAACGTTGATTTCGGCTGGCCGATGATGTTACGGATGATCGGGTTGGCGGTGAACGCACCGACCTTGTTGAGGATCGGAGCGATAGCTTCGGCTTGGAATTTGTCGGTCCAGCTGTTGAACTCGATGGTCCAGAACTGTAACACGACGGTGTCCTGGCAGTAGCTGAGCGTTTCTTTACGGAATTTCTTGTCGGTCAGCATGCGCGTGATGTCGAGCATGGTCGTTTCGGGGCGGTCAAGCAGTGCCAGGATGGTATAACGCAAGATGTATTCAAGGCGCGGGCCCCATGATTCGGCAAACATACGCTTCAGTACGCCGATGACCTCAGAGCTGACATTGCTCTTCATGTTCGGGTCGTAGACTTCGAGCGGGTTGAACCCGAGTGGGAATGCCGTGTCGGCAGGATTGAAGTAGATGACGTCCTTGATGCGGCTCGCCGGGATGAACTTCATGTTGTCGATGGCAAAGTCGCCGTGCGGGTCGATGATGGCATAGCCTTGGTTGTGGTAGATGTCGCTCAGTGCGAGGAGCGCGAGCGTACCGGACTTACCTGCTCCGGTCTGGCCGATGATATACATATGCCTCGAACGGTCGAAACGCAGCATGCCGAACTGGTGGTTGATACCACGGAAATTCGTCAGGCCGAAGGCGCTGATATTGGCGTCGATCGCGTCGTTGCCGGTGACGATCGGCAGTTTGGACGGTGGTTCGGCCGTTTTAGTGCTGGCCCAGACGATGTTTGGTGTCTCGACGTTGGTATGTGGCAAATGGAAAACTGAGGCAACCTCTTCGATATTGAGGAGAAAACCTTTGTCGATAAACAGGCGCGCACGGTACTTCTCGAGGTCTTCCTTCTTGAAGCTGGCGCTGGACATCTTGAATCCGTTGAGGTTGGTTGAGTTGTACTGCTTGAACGTGCCGACGAGCGCCTGCATCTGCAGTTTGGCGTTGGTCGTGTTTTCGCCCAAGTACGCGAGGCGTATCTTCACCTGATAGCCAAGTTTGGTCGCCTTCTTCTCTGCCTCGGCCACGCGGGTTTTGTCGCGTTCCGATAGCTCCTTCGGTGCCGGTGCGCCACCTGCTCCTTGCTCAGGTGGTTTCCAGAACGCTTCGAGCAGCCCCATGACCCACTTCATGTCGAACTTGCCACTGGCAAGCAGTTCCATGCCGCTTTTGCCGTTCTTGATTGATTTGACCCAGCTCTCGGCTTTTTTGTGCCAGTCGTCAGCGATCGGTCGGACGAGCACTTGGATCCATAGCTCCTCCCCTGTCGTTTCGAGTTTGGCGAGCGTGCCGGTAATACCCGCGAGCGGGTCGACCTCGAAACTCTGGAACGTTTTGAGCGGTAGGAATTCACTGCCGGTCAATGTGATCTCACTGGTATAAATGACGCTGTGATTGCGTTCGTGAGCGACATAGTCCTCTTCGGCCTCGT
Source organism: uncultured Candidatus Saccharibacteria bacterium (assembly GCA_964523935.1). Taxonomy (GTDB): domain Bacteria; phylum Patescibacteriota; class Saccharimonadia; order Saccharimonadales; family Saccharimonadaceae; genus UBA2112. The sequence goes on along the minus strand of CAZGAP010000009.1, from coordinate 4,896 downwards.
GGATCTGGACGGTCGGATACTGTGCGTAGATCTGCCCCTCGACGAAACTCTGGAGGGATTTCGGGACCCAGACGTAGAAGCGGATCTGGCCGTTGACGGAGGCGATTTCGAAGCTCAGGTGTTCTTGGATACCGCCGTTCAGTTTGAGTTCTGACTTGTCGCGCAGGATGCCGTGCAGGCTTGCGAAGAGTTGTTCGGCTGCCATTTCCGATTTGTCATTGGCCTTCGGGATCTCAAGGATGAGCAGTGTGCTTTCGATCGCCTTGACGGCGTCGATCCGCTGATAATTGCGCCATGTGAGGTAGCCTAAGACAAGCACGACCGGAAGCCAGACGTACCACGATAAAAGTAGCCCGATAATAGCAGAGATTACTTCCATATATACGACTCTATTGTCCCACTAGTCGTACTACTATGCAACCAGTGATTTTTATGCTTATTTTTCTTCCGCGAGGGCGTATGTCGCTTTGGCGACGCGCTTGAACTGCGGCTTGCTCTGCAGGTTCAGAAGGATGGTCGTTTCCTTGACCTGGCGGTTCTTAAGAACGCGTTTGACAATCTCGTCACGGTGCAGCGGTTCAGCTGATTTGCGAAGGATGTCAGCGATGGTATCGGCGACAGTGCCCTTGCTGTAACCCCAGCTGTCGAGCGCGTAGATGCCGCGGCCGATCAGGACGAAGCGTTTGTCCTTGATAAGTTCGTTATGGATCGCTTGGGTGGTGACGTTCTTGCGGCTGAAGTTGCTGTCTTTGATGGCGTCAGCGATTTCTGAGAAGTGCATCGGCTTGCCGTTTTCGGCCAGGATGACGTAGATTTTGTCGCGGATGTTCTTTGGGTTGACCGTCGGCCATTTGTTGAGGCCCCACATGTCCTTGAGGTTCGAAAGATGCTTGCTGACCGATGCGAGCGCACGGACATGTGATGGGTGTTCGTGGCTAAGGCTGTCGTGCAGTTGATCGATAGTCAGAGGTTCGCCATGCGCTTTGACCGCTTTGACGACCGCGTCTACCTGCGAACGGACTTTCTTTTCGTCACCGTACTCGGCGATGCCGACGCTGGCGCGGTAGTTGTCGTTTTCGTCGACGGTAGTCAGGCGGGGTGCGAGGGTGGCAGCGAATGCGACACGTGCCCTAGCAAGAGGCGTGGATTTGTCGCCAAGCAATGCGTCAGTCAGATCGGCGACGGTTGCCAAACGGCCCATTTCGCTGAGCTCACGGACGATGACTTTCTCGATGTCCTGGATGACCGGAATCTTCCCTTCTTCACCGGCGATCTTGAGGCGGATGAGGATGGCTTTTTCCAGCTGTCGGACACGTTCGCGGGTGATGCCAAGCAGCTCACCAATCTGTTCCAGAGTCTCTTTGCGGTCGTACAGACCGAAGCGGCGGGTGATGATTTCGCGTTCACGCTCCTGCTCGATGGCACCAAGGATAGCCTCGATCGCTCCATCAATATCAACAGTAGTCTTCTCGCTAGTCGTGACCGCTTGCGCTTGGCTCATCTGGTTGTGTCCTCTCTGCCTCACCTCAGTTGTTTTAGGATGTTATTAATTATTCTTGTTGTCCACTATAAAACATATTATTCATAATGTCAAACACTTTTCAACTTTACTCAATTATAGCATGAAATAGACGATGTTAGTAAACAGTGTTTTGAGGCTTTTTTTCTTGGTTTATTGTTAACTGATACAGAAAAAGCAAAAGCGGTATGCCCCTTGGAAGGGACATACCGCCTGCTGTACTGCTAGTTGGAAAAGGGACAACCCCTGCTGAGGAGATTGTTGAGCCTCGGTGTCGAGACCGGAGGTGCCGCGAGCATGCGCTCGAAGAAGCTCTGGGTGGTCTCGGTCATCGGGAACGTCAGCACGGGGTGCTGCGCTGCCCGTCTGAACCGCTCGATGTCGACCTCGTCCTGGAACTCATCCCAGACGAACTCGTCGTTCTCGGAGCCGTTCACCGCACGCTCCTCGAGGAGCATCGCGTACATGGCGTCGGTCTCGGCGCGTTCGATAGGGCTGATGGTCGTCATGGCTGGGCCAATCCGTTCGTCGAAGTACAACAGTATTTATAATTATAGCACAAGTAGAATAAAATGTCAATACAAAGAAATGACCCGCCTGCAAACGGGTGCCGAGCGGGTGCTCAGGCGGGCCATTTGCAGACGGGTATCAGCCGGCGGTCGGGAGAGGGCCGTAGTAGTCGGCGGTCGCTTCGGCGATGATGCGCTCCTTGGCTGCCCGCTCCTCCGGCTTGCCGGACGTGTGACCGAACGCGACGGTGGCGGTCAGGACTTCCTGGGAAGTGAAGAGCCGCTTGCCGTTCTCGTCGTAGTACTTTCCATCTTGCTTACGCGTACACATGAGTGCGCCTTTCGATTGGTGGATAAGCTTTGTATTTATACCATGTATAGCTGGTATTATCAACAACCTACTTCTTGCGGCGGGCGAAGCGGCCTTTGGCTGCGGGGGCATCGGCCAGCATTTGCTTGGCTTGCTCGTGCGTGATCGATTGAGGCTCGGTATCCTTCGGGATCTTTGCGTTCTTTTTGCCATCGGTGATATACGGGCCGTAGCGACCGTTCAAGACTTTGATGCCGTCACCGAAATCAGAGATGTTCTTCTCTGCCTCGGCCTTCAGCTTGGCGTCGTAGAGTTCGAGCGCCGTGTCGAGAGTGATGGTGTGCGGATCTTCGGGCTTGATGCTGACGAACAACTTACCTACCTGGATGTACGGGCCGAAGCGGCCGATATTGGCTTTGATATCCTGGCCGTCCTTCGTCTGGCCGACAAGTCGCGGTAGCGTAAAGGCGTGCAGTGCTTCCTCGAGGGTGATCGTTTCGATCTTAGCGCCTGCAGGAAGTGGTGCGAATTTCGGTTTTTCCTCACTCTCGGTTTCACCGAGCTGGAGCATAGGGCCGAAGCGGCCGAAGCGCGCAGTGATGAGTTTGCCCGTCTTGGGGTCGTTGCCGACGGTACGCGACGCGCCGACGGTACTGCGGTCGATGCCGCCTGATTCTTCGATGAGTTTATGGAACGGCGCGTAGAATTCTTCCAGCATGGCATTCCTGGCCATTTTGTTTTCGGCGATACGGTCGAATTTCTCCTCGACGTCCGCCGTGAAATCGTAGTTGACTACCTGTTCGAAGTGATCGCCTAGGAAATCCGCGATCAGCTCACCGGAGGGCGTCGGGACCAGCTTGCCACGGTCGGCGCCGGTTTTTTCCTGGGTGACGTGGCGCTGCACGGAGTCGTCTTTGAGTGAGAGCACGACGACGTCGCGCTCCTTGCCTTCACCTTCGCCGCGGACGACATAGCCGCGCGTCTGGACGGTGTCGATGATGGTCGCGTACGTCGATGGGCGGCCGATACCGAGTTCTTCGAGTTTCTTAACGAGTGAGCCTTCCGTGTAGCGGGCTGGTGGGCGCGCGAAGACTTGCTTGGCGATCGCTTCGTTCAGGTTGAGTGCGTCACCGCTGGTCATCGCCGGCAAGATATCGGCTTCTTTTTTACTGCCGCCGTATACTTTCATGAATCCGTCGAACAGGATTACCTCGCCTTTGGCTTCGAACTTCTTGTCGTTGCCGCTGATGGCGATCGTAACGATCGTTTTCTCGAGTTTTGCGGGAGCCATCTGGCTGGCGAGCGTACGGTTGCGGATGAGGTTGTATAATTTCTGGTCGTATTCGTTGCCGCTGCCGACTTCAAGCGCCATGTCTGTCGGACGGATAGCTTCGTGAGCTTCTTGGGCACTGGATGACTTGGTCTTGAATTGGCGGACCTGGCTGTACTGCTCGCCGAATTTGCTGACGATGAAATCTTTGGCAGCTGCGATCGCTTGGCCTGATAGATTGACGCTGTCGGTACGCATGTAGGTGATCTTACCCTCTTGGTAGAGCTTCTGGGCGCTGGACATCGTGGCCTTGCTGCCGAAACCAAGTTTGGCGTTGGCATCTTGCTGGAGTGTGCTGGTCGTGAACGGCGCGCCCGGATTGCGGGTGCCAGGGCTGGTTTCGATGCCAGTGACAGTGAACGAAGAGCCCTTCAGGCTTTCAAGGAATGCCTGGGCTTCCTCTTCGGTGTCGAAGCGCTGTGGTAGTTCGGCTTTGACGTCACTGCCATCATGGGCGAATACCGCGCTGACCTTGAACTGGTATGAGCCTTCGAACGCGTTGATTTCGCGCTCACGCTCGACGAGCAGACGGACGGCTGGTGACTGAACGCGGCCGGCTGATTTGCCGCCAGGGACCTTTTGCCAGACCACGGGGCTGAGCTCGAAACCGACGATACGGTCAAGGATCTGGCGCGCCTGCTGGGCCTGGACGAGGTTCATGTCGACGGTGCGAGGTTTTTTAACGGCTTCTTCGATGGCGTTCTTTGTGATTTCGTGGAACACGATACGTTTGGTTGTTTTCGGATCGAGTTTCAAGACTTCACAAAGATGCCAGGCAATAGCCTCCCCTTCGCGGTCTTCATCGGTTGCGAGCCAGACTTGTTCGGTCTCTTTGACGGCTTTTTTGAGTTCGGTGATAACCTTTTTCTTTTCAGGGTCAACTTCATACTGGGTCACGAATCCGTTATTGGTATCGATCGGGGGCGTGCCGTCTTTGGTCTTCTTGACAATGCTGCGAATATGGCCGATAGACGAAAGCACGCGAAAATCCTTACCGAGGTATTTCTCGATCGTTTTGGCTTTTGCCGGGCTTTCTACTATTACTAAATTTTTTGCCATGAGAACTATTATGCCTGTCTTTTATATATAAGTCACCACTCGGGTGGCTTGGCAGACACAAGGGATGATTGTAGGTGAATTGAAAAACTTGTCAAGGAAAATAAAAACACCAGCCCTGTTTGTGCTGGTAATTGATGGGGTGGTCTAGGCGGGACCAGTGACCAAAATG
>CAZGAP010000008.1:24692-32472 GCA_964523935.1 uncultured Candidatus Saccharibacteria bacterium | reverse complement strand
TCCTTGGCCCTCGTGGTCTTATGCCTAACCCGAAGAGTGGTACGGTTGCCGCGGACGTCGCGAAAGCCGTCAGCGAAGCCAAAGCAGGCAAAGTTGAATACCGCGTCGACAAGCAAGCTATCGTGCACGTAGCAATCGGCAAGGTAAGCTTCGGAGCAGACAAACTTTCTGAAAACGCGAATGCGTTCATCGGCAGCCTGAAATCACAAAAGCCAAGCAGCATCAAAGGTGCCTACGTCAAATCGACAAGCATCAGTACGACCATGGGTCCTGGCATCAAAGTAGAAGCCGGCATCAACTAAGTCGAATAATGAAAAACAGCCCGTCACTCCGGGCTGTTTTTTGGTATCATATTTCTAATGGCTAAAAAATCAAAAAAGACTCCGCCCCTTAAACGGCCGCTGTCATACATGGCGTACATGCACCAGCTAGGCTGGGCGGTCGTGTGCCTTATCCTCCTAGTGAGCGTTGGCGGCCTATGGGTCCACGCACAAACCTTGCAAAACAAGGTGAACGAACTCGACAAGCAACTCATCGCTTCAAAAAGACCGGCTCCAAACACCTGTAAAGTGAAAGGTGAGTGGAACTCCGGAATGACAAAAAGGATGGAGATCGACAAAAGATCATACCTCGTTCACGTGCCACAGAACTTTTTGTCTTACGAATACTACCCACTCGTGATGTTTTATCCGGGCAAAGGGGCGACAGCCGAAGCAGCAGAGGCCGCTTATGGGCTGGATGCGCTTCCGGCGATCGTCGTGTACCCGTCACCCACAATGGGCAAGGACGGGTTTTGGGCGTGGCAGGGCGCACCGTACTCTTCAGGTTCAGACGATGTCGACTTTACGACCGACATCTTGGACAGGCTGCAAGGTGAGCTATGCATCGACCGCACCAAAACGTACGCGGCAGGGTTCTCCAACGGCGGCGGTTTCGTATCACTACTCAGCTGTAAAGCTCCTGACCGCTTTGCTGCTTATGCGGTCATCGCCGGAGCGATGTACTCACCCGACGGTGGCTGCAAGCCATCACGGCCCGCTCCGCTCATCAGCATACACGGCGATAGCGATCCGGTAGTGCCTTACACGGGTTCGATCGCAAGGGGATTGCCGCTTATAGATTCATGGTCATCCTTGCGCGCCGAAACGAACGGCTGCTCGTCGAAAAACAGTTTCAGCGGTGGCCAGAACGTGTACGTGACGGTATGGAATGGCTGTAACAACAATGCGACGGTTCAGAACGTACGCATACAGGGCGGCGGACATACCTGGGGGCAAAGAACGAACGAAATGCTCTGGCAGTTCCTTTCCAAATTCTCACTATAATTACTCCTTGAGGAATAACTTTTGATATAATGAATATCAACTGGGTGGATGAGAGTAACAAGGGGAGTTATGCCAGGGGAATATCACAATCCTAATCGTCCACGAACCGAGAAAGAGAAATTCGAGCGGGGTATATTTGGATTCGGGTCAAACCCTGAAGCACGTTTCATCCCTGATCATGAAGTCCTTGTCAAACAAGTAGAGGCGATGCGCACCATGGGACTGAATATCGTAATGACATCCGGCTCATTTGACATGATACACATTGGTCACGCACGATACCTCGAGGCCGCAAAGACAAAGGGGGACGTTCTGATCGTTGGCGTCGACAGCGATTCAAAGGTAAAACAGCGTAAAGGTGATGACAACGTTTCTGAACCTTCAAAAAAATGCGTAAAGGTGATGACCGGCCTGTCGTTCCTGAAGATGAAAGGGTGGAGATGCTCGCACACCTTCGATCCGTAGATATCGTAACGCTCAAGTATCCGGATGAACCCAAATGGGATTTGATCAAAAGAATCGAACCCGACACGCTTATCGTGACCGATGAAACGTACGGCGAGAACACCCTACACGAACTCGCTGGATATTGCGGAAGGGTCGTTTCCCTCGAGCCGCAGGCAGAGACATCAACCTCCGCGAAAATCCGTCAAATGCAAATCGGATTCCAGAACGATATCGTCCGACCCATAGATGAAATCTTACGTGGAGACGACATACCAGAAGAAGTCAGACGTAAAATCGGTGGTATCATACATCAATGGCTATAAAGGACTCTGAAATCTTCGCTGGATACATCCCTGTCGTCCACCAGGGTTATATCGAAGCTTTCGATAGAAACCCCGACCTACCGATCGGCGTGTTCGATCAGACGATGATTGAAATGCTTCCTTACCTACGAAAGGATATCCGCGCGCTTGATCCCGTGATGGCCGAGAAGTGCATTCGTGGTCTCGGCCGAGAAGCTTTCATTCTTACGAAGGATATGTTCGAGGATGATCACGACGCGCACTACGTCATGCCAGCGGATGACCTCACGGATGAGATCGAGCAACGATATCCGCACATCACCATAAGGCGCGAGCCCGTATTTCTCAGATGGGACAGGACCGCATCTGTTACCAATGTCGATGTTCTCCCTGATAGAGAAATATCGATGGACCTTACGCACCCCATCGTACGCACACTGGAGGCCCATGAAGGGAAAAGTTCAAATTGGTGGAGGCACATAGGTGCTGTCATCACAGATACGAACGGCGAGGTATTACTAGCCGCTCATAATTCACCCGTCCCCACCGAACACACTTCCTGGATCGAAAGCGATCCTCGTATTACCGCAAGCCGCGGAGACGCCATAGACAGGACGCTCGATATCCACGCCGAAGCTGCGCTGATAGCCGAAGCGGCGAGAACGGGCAGTAATCTGCATGGCACCGAACTGTACGTGAGTACCTTCCCTTGTCCAAACTGCGCCAAGTTGATCGCTTACAGCGGAGTTCGGTCTTGTTATTTCATGGAAGGGTATGCAATGGTCGATGGCCAATCAATCCTGAAGTCCGCAGGCGTCGAAATTGTAAAAGTGAACATACCTGACCAAGCACCTCCGGACCCTCGAATTTCCAAGCCGTATGTCTAACTGCTCATTCTGAACCGGACTTTTTCGCCAGGTTCGCGATCATCAGATGGCACGATAAGATGCGCATGAAGATGGTTTACAGTGGCGCCCGTCTTAGTTATATCGCCAAAACGCATCGCTATGCCACCGGCTTTAATGCGAAACTCCTGCGACGCCCATGAAAAATGTTCTTGCAGTTCATCGAAGGCACCTTCTCTAAGCTGCGTCAAGTCTTCGACGTGGTCGTTTGCAATCGCAAGGAGATGAAGATCGGTATGTTTATAGGGCCATTGGTTATAGGTTAACAGCCAAAGCCTTCCTCTTCGTATGATCTCCTGTTTGTGATACTTTTCGAGTGCTTCCGGGCAAAAAGGGCACTCTTCATTGTCAGCTATTTCTTCCATGACCGCACGCTGTGCATCATGACGCGCATTCTCGATATTGATGAAATCCTTACTACTTTTGTCGCTCATACGTCACGAATCTGTACGGATATTTATTGTTTTCGTCCGCCGGGAACATATCGTCTTCGGTGACACGCCACGAACCATCGAGAGCAGGAAAGTACGTATCGGCATCGTGGAAATCATGCTGTACTTCGGTAGCGACGATTTCTCCGACGTGCTGCATCGCGGCTTCATAAATCTGGCCGCCACCGATAACGTATGCGTCTTCATCGTCTGCGCATAAACGCATCGCGGCATCAAACGATGCGACGACCTCAATACCATTACCTTGGTGGAGCGTATTGCTGACGACGATGTTTCTTCGGTGAGGCAACGCCATTCCTATCGACTCGAACGTTTTCCTGCCCATGATGACCGCATGACCACGCGTTCTCGTGCGGAACCGCTTCATGTCGCTTTTCATCTCACCCGATTGCCAAAGAAGCTCATTCCCGTTGCCGATCGCACGGTTTTTGTCATATGCGACAATAGACCGGATCATACGGCCGTACCGCCCATGTTGATAGGCGGGTGCGCAGCATACTCTTCCACCATGAAATGCTCGACTCTGAAATCCTCGATATTGCGCACCTCTGGATCTAGGTGCAGTTTCGGAAAGGCGAATGGCTCACGACCCGTCAGCTCTTCAACCTTGTCCATGTGCTGGTTATATATGTGCGCATTCGAAATCTGAAAGACGAGCTCACGCGGCTTGTATCCGGTCACTTGGCCTACCATCATGAGCAATGCGCCATAATGAACCATATTGAACGGTAGGCCGATCGGTGCATCCGCGCTTCTTTGCCAGTGTACAAGTGATATCTCTTTGTTCTCGGTATCGATGTTATAGTGCTGCAACCCATGACACGGTACGACGAGCACTTTTTGCTGTCGACCGGGGGCTCGGGAAATATACGGTGGTATAAATGGACTGATGATATGAGTCCTCAGTTCAGGACGTGCTTTGATTTGTTCGATCATTGTCCTAAACTGATCAAAACCGTTCTCGTCGACGTCAGAAGGGAAGTCATGAAAGGCGGCACCGTACGATCCTGGTCCTAAATCACCGAGTTCAAGCCCACGCTTGGCGGCTTTACGCTCATCGGTCGTCCATGGTGCCCAGAACTTACATCCGTACTGCTCAAGCTCTTCTTGCGTCCTTGCGCCGTTTATGAATCCTATGATTTCTCCGAGAGCTTGCCTGAGAGGCCCTGCGACAGGACGCAGTTCAGGATTAGGTTCATAATTCGCAATGATTTTATCCGTCGTTCCACGGGTCAGGTCACGCTCAGTGATAAGAGGGAAGCCATTTGATAAATCAAACCGCATCTGATGACCCAGGATTTCATGCGAACCTTCATCCATTCCTGAAAGCGCAGTGCGGCCCGTTTCGCGGATCGTCCTCAGCAGTTGGTTGTACTGTCTGTCGGGCGTCCTATTTTCGAGGTAATCGACAAGTGGTGCGTGTTCAGACATAGACATCCTTCCCCACCATTAGTTTCTTCACTAGGAATTATACTAGAGATTCATGAGGAGAGTAATACCTGGCCGCGGTTTCGGCAAGCGACCGGAGCGCACTATTGGATTTCGCGCAGGCGCGGTTCTTTGATAGCCGACAACTTGACCGAATAATACGTAGTCAAGATAGGTATGACCCATCCTGGTTTATCGCCCTCATTGCGATTCAAGATGTGCGGCTCGACATATTCTTCCAGCATATCGTAATGCTGGTCGTAGTTGAACTTGCCGTCCGATACGGCTCGGTTGCGTTCGTCTGATATATATTGGCGAAGCTCGTTCGGAAGGCGCGCCTCCATGTCGTTATCGTGGATGACAAGGCTGTTACGAACGACCGTCAAGACCAAGCCGCCAAAATGGTGCCGTATGGTCCGCTTACGGTCAATCTGCACGAAATACCGATCGTTATTCGTGCTGTCGACGACGTTCAGGTTTTTCACGCGGTATACAGGTGGTGATTTGAATTTTTCAGTGCCTATGCCCGCATAATCGTCCAAATTAGCCCTGACTGGCGCATCAACTTCGGTGCCAGTGTCCCATGTGCGCGGGTGCGTGCGCCTTGCAATCTCTATCGACTCCAAAGGGTCGTGTCTCAATAGGTAACCGACGAGCTCCGCGTGACTTCGGTGCCCCTCTATAAACTCCGTTTCTCCCGGAGGTACATCAGCGGCTATCATGCTGTACTGAGCGCTGTTCGCATTGCTCTGAGCGGTAATCCGCTGCTCTAGCGCATTTGCAATAAAGTTAGTTAGGTAGGGGTGACGTGCGTAATAATCATCGGTTTCAGGATCGATAGCATGATCTATCGCAGCCCTTGCCGCACTAAATGAATTTTCATTGTTACCCCAGGCATTGAGAGCCAAGGGGCGATTATCACCTTTCATTTACATAATAGTAACAGTTATGTCAATAAAAGTCAATACCTTACCCCTGTGGTGGTTAGGATTTTTTGAACAAGCTGCTGATTTTCACACTGCTTGAATATTCTAAAGCGCCTCGGCTGAACGCTCGGATCGCCAGCCATATGCTAATGGCCATAAAAATCGTCATGGCGATAAGCGCCAGAACGGATTCGATCGTGCCCATATTGCCAACGGTATTTCGTATGAGCGTAACCACAGGCGACGTAAGAGGGAAGAAGGTGATGAACTTCGTGATCGGATTTTCAGGATCCGTAAGGATCATCGTAACGAAGTAAAACGGTATGAACGCTCCTATGTAAAAGACTGCCGAGAAGCTGTTGGCTTCCTTGGTCGACGGAGCAATCGCGGCCGTCGCCGTCATGAATCCTGCGAACATCAGGAAACCAACCACCAAGAAACTGGCGCCGAAGAAAATCGTGAGTGGGTCGAAGACCAGTCGGCTCAGTTCAATACCTGCGGGAAGCGTAATCTGTGAACTAGAATGCAGCACGAAAAACGCGACGAGAGCAAGAAGAACGAAGAAAACGATCTGGGTCAGAGTGACGAGGATCACAGCGAGCAATTTGCCGACGATGAGATTACGGGGCTCGATATACGTCAAAACCATTTCCATGGACCTGTTTTCTTTCTCTTCGCTCACGCTCGTCAGCATATAGCCGACTGAAAACGCGAAGATGATATAGAAGAGTACGACGAACAGCCCAGGAACGACATACTCGTTCAATCCGGCCGTTTCTTGGCCATCACGATACGTCGTGACTTGGCTTTCCGCTCCATTTTGCGCGAGAGCTATGATCTCAGCGGAACCAAGAGGAAGGAAAATACTCGTATTGAGAAGGTTGCTCGCCAAACTGCTGACGCTGCCCATTTTCGTGAAATCAGTACTGCTCAGGTAAACCGAATACTTTCTGTCCTTTGCGAGTGATTCAGGGTAGACGACCAAGGCTTCCTTCTTGCCGTCGCGCACTTCATCACGCAGTTTGGTTTCATCGGCAGCAGAGCTGAGTGTCAGACCACTGGCAGACACGACCTCCTTATTAAGCAGGCCGCTTTTGTCAACGATAGCGACGTTCTTCAGCTCTTTCGCGAGTTCGTCGATTCGGTCGCTACTAGACTTGTTGCCAAGATAGCTCAGGCCTGCAACAACAGCGATAAGAAGTGGGATCGCAAGCATAACGATCCAAAAACTCGGCTGCTTCACGATCGTCAGGTATTCGTGTTTTATGACGGTTTTCAACTTAGCCATGTGCTACCTCGCTGCTTTTTTCGTTATATATCGAGACGAAAATATCTTCGATGGATTTTGACTTGTACTGTTTCTTGACATCCGCCACGCTTCCGTATGCACGAGCGGTGCCGTCCTTGAGGATCAGAAGCCTGTCTGCGAGCCTTTCGACCTCTTCCATCAGGTGGGTGATGTAGATAACGGCGCACCCTTGCTGCTGTAGCTCGTCGACGATATCAAGCAGAAGCTTGCGATTGACAGGGTCAAGGCCCTTTGTCGGCTCGTCGAGTATGAGTAGTTTCGGACCGCCGATTATCGCCACGCCGAGCTGTACTTTCTGTTGCTGGCCACCAGAAAGCTTCTTGATCTTAGTGCTAGCTTTATCTGCCAGGCCGACACGGTCGAGAAAGGATAGTGAGAATTCCTTTGCTTCTTGCTGTGACATGCCCTTGAGTTCGCCGAAATATATCATTGTGTCCAGAACCTTCGAGCGGGTATAGAGACCGCGTTCTTCGGGCAGGTACCCGACTGCGCGGGCGAGGTTAGGCGAGTAGACACTCCCGTCAATGAGCAGCTCGCCGCTTGTTGGCTGATATATCCGCAGCAATGAGCGGATCGTACTGGTTTTGCCAGATCCGTTCGCACCGAGAAGCGCGAAAACTTCGCCAGGCCGTATATCGAAACTCAAATTTTTTACTATTTCCTTGTCGTTGATAGCAAGATGGAAG
>CAZGAP010000008.1:8295-24682 GCA_964523935.1 uncultured Candidatus Saccharibacteria bacterium | reverse complement strand
TGAAACAATTGGCTTAATCATTATTTCCAGTATAGCAAAGGTTACATGGCGAAAACACCCACCCTCATGGCGCTATGAGCGATGAGAGATTACTATGGAGTCATGCCGACACATGATGACGACCCTAGTAGCCAGCCCCTGTATGCCGATACTCCTTACACCGAGGGAGAAATAAACGCTCTGCTACATAACAATGAGCGCAAAACAGCGGTCGCATGCGTTGAAGCGTTCATGGAGTTCATGCGTGAACACGGAATTGATGCTGAGGAGGGCGTACTTACCGAAGAGCAGTCCGTACTCTGGCGCGAAAAAGAAGTCAGCATCATGAAATGGAGCCGGGAGCGCCGAATGGCAATATTGGCTCTCGCAGACACTATCGAATCCATACCATAGAAACCAGATACGGCACACGAACCGATGAGCTCTAAGGTTCAGAATTTATTAAAAAGTGTTGTGATTATGTTTATTTATATTGTAAACAAGGGTTTTTTATGATATAATACTGCAGTCTCAACCGAACGTTTCGGTTCGCGCACCTTATCAATTTCGAACAGAAAGGATGACTTCCCAGTCAGACCTTTGGTGCGCATACAGCTTCACCCGGTAGGCAAATCGCTTCCGGCTTCCATCTCGATGAAAGAGAGAGCAATGTACATCAAGAGCAAGATCGCTTCCGTTGCATGCGCAATTGGCATGGCAGGAGCACTCGCGTTCACCCCGTCGGCGACAGCCCAAACGGCGCTGTTTTTCGACGGGGTCAACACCCCGTTCAGCACGCCCAACCAGGCGCAGGACTACATCGCACCCTCGTGGTACGAGAACGGTGGAACCTCACAGGTGGTGGACTGGCCCCGGCAAATGTCGCTCGGTCCCGTCCCATTCCTCGGCTGGATGACCCTCAACAAGTCAACCGACCAAGGAGTCGCCAACGCCATGCCCATCGTCGATGAGCTGCATGACAACGGCGAGTCCGTCAGTCTGGTCGGTCTCAGTGGCGGCGCCATCGTGGTGCTGAAGGTCAAGATCGCGGCGATCGACAAGTACGGCCCCAACGCCGTCACCGAGTCGGTCACGTACGGCGACCCCACTAATGGGGACGGCGGCATCCTGACCAAGCTGCCATCCGGCGTACTGAAGCTGCTGGGGCTCCCGGACCTCAACTCCGACAACTACCCGCGGGCCCAGTACGAGACGACGGTCGCGAACAGGTACGACATCATCGCTGATGCGCCTGACGTGTCCGTCTTCCAGAACCCGGTGGCATGGGCGAATGCCGTCATGGGGTATGCGTACTACCATGACGAGTACTCGTTCAGCGACCTCGACGAAGCCCTCCAGAATGGCGACGTCGTCACCACGACCACGTTCTACAACGAGGCGGGTGAGGTGATCGATCCAGACACCGACCCTGACAGCGTGTACGGCTACAAGTCGCACATCCTGGTCAACAAGGGCGTCCCGCTCTTGAGGCCGGTCCGTGACTTCTTCCTGCTCATCAACAACGACGCAGGCGACGTGCGGGTCAACGCCTTCTTCGACGAGATCGACAACAAGGTGATCAAGCCCATCGTCGAAGCCGGTTACGATCACGGGGACGACCCGGAAGTCGACACCCGCGAAGTCAGCACGGTCACCAAGCCGGAACCGCCGGTCGCCCCGACCAGTGGCGAGGAGGAGAATTCCTCCGAGTCGTCCGACAACGACAACTCTTCGGTCAACCGTGTCAACGTGAACTCGGCGCAGACGAACGCCCAGGAGCCGGCCGATCCAGGTCCCGTCTCCGACGCATCGTCGGCTTCCGAGGAATCGGATCAGTCCGAATCCACCACGCCCGACAAGCCTTCCTGGAAGGAGCGTCGGGAAGCGAAGAAGGCTGCGCTCAAGGAGAAGATCGAAGCGGCCAAGGAGGCTGCAAAGGAGCGTCGGGAGAGCCGTTCGCAAGCGGCGCAGGAGCTCAAGGAAGCCGTCGAAGAGAAAATCGACGACGTCCGCGAGAACCTGTCGCCCAGCCAGAACGACGACAACGATGACAAGAAGACCACCAACGACGCCGGCAACGACGACAAGGCTGGAGACGGTTCCGAGAGCTAAGCCATAGCCACGGATCCATTCTGTTCGAACAAGCGGGTGGGGAGCCAACGCTCCCCACCCGCATCGACCAGAGGTGACAATACCAACTATTGTCGCTTGTGGTCGATGAGGAGCGATCATCTATAAGCATGCATAGCAATTATGCTTATATAATATTTTACAAGTTTTGTAAAATATATAACAAAACTGCCTCTTACGATACGGTATTATTCGTTCACAGGAGGTACCTATGTTAGTAATTAAAAAACGTTTTCCGCATACGATGCCTGCCATGTATGTAGCCACTGGAGTCATCGTATTCATCAGCACCATCATCCTGCTTCGCGTCGTCAATATGCCCGCTACCGACAGCAATGTGTCCTTTAGTAGCGCGCAGACACGTCCCGCAGACAATCAAACGAACGGCACGAGTAAAAGTACCGCGCCTGTGCCGTCTGATGATCAGCAAGCGCCGCCTTCAGCGGACACTACGCCAAGTAGCACAGCACAGGCTCAGCCAGCCATGCCGTCGAGCACTCAGCAGCCACCGATGACATTGCCAGAGATTGAGGCAAAAGCAGACGAACCGGTCTCTCCGGCGCCCAGTGAGCAGTCGCCAGTAGCCGAAGATTCCGTCGAGCAGCCTGAAGATGACCCTTCGCTACTTGACCCTATACTCAAGCCTGTCGTTACTATTCTCGATACCGTCCTGTAAAGTTTGCTATAGTAGATAGCAGAGTAAACATGTGCATGATGGGTGAAAGTATTACATGTTAGTGATCAAAAACAGTTCCCAGCAGCGACGGCTGATACTGCTTGGCCTGTTTATCATGATCATAATTAGCGTTATCGGCGCTAGCGTCACCGCATTTGCCATGTATATGCAGTCCGGGCCACCGACTTCCGCAACATACAACCGGCTGTCGCCAAGTACGAGCACGCCACCAGTAGTGAAGCCCACTGAGAGCAAAAGTCCTGAGCCCTCAAAGTCACCATCGCCGTCACCAAGCCCATCGGCGACTCCGGTCCTGAATAAATCACCCTCAAAAGCACAGCGGAGTACGTCGCCAGCGCCGAGCGCATCGGTCTCACCGCAGCCGACACCGACTCCAACACCAACAACGACCCCAACACCCACCCCCGACCCCGAAGTACCGGCCTGAACTTAAGCTTTATAGTTAGTAATGTAAGTTGAATCTTCGGCTTACGCACATTACCGTCCAGCAGGAAGGAATATCGTGAAAAAAGTATTCAGTGGCTTCGCAGCCGCTGGACTCGTAGCTGCGAGCGTAGCCTTGGCCGCGCCAGCAAACGCTAGCTGCGCAGGTGGGTACACGCCATGGGGTGGTGGACAGACCTGTGATGGGCCGGTCGTCAATGGCTGGTTCGAAAGATGCGTTTATGTTGTCGTGCTCGGCTTTGGTGGCCCCAATTGCTACATGGTCGACATCAACAACATGGCAGGACAGCACATCCCCAACCACATCGGTCCATGGTGATGCGTAGTTTTGCTTAACAAGCGTCGTCGCCGACAGTATTCAGTCCAAATGGACACTCTCAGGTAGCGGATGAGGCTCACCCCCTCATCCGCGAATAACCATGGTTCATGACGTCGTCGTGAATCGCGGTTATTCCATCTGCTACATTAACTTTTCGCACCGCTTATGCTATAACTCAACTAAACATGCCGAAAAACAAACGCCAACGCAAACGGACAATTTTGAAACGGACGATCCGATCAAGGCGCATGCAAATTGGCGTCGCAGCTTTTCTGATGATCGCGTCCGTCGTCGCCATTACATATTATTTCTCAGCTGACAAGCAGGCCGACCGTCTCGTAACCTTCCACGATAGAGGGCGGGACCGTGTCATACTGACAAAAGCCCAAACGGTACAAGAAGCGTTACGAGATGCCGACATTTCCGTGTCGCCTCAGGACGTCGTCGAACCCAACATCGATAGCGAGCTGCTTTCAAGCGATTCGGCGGTTATTATCTACAGGTCGCGCCCCGTGCTTATCATCGATGGAGCATTGAGGCAAAAGATTATTACTGCTGCCGCCTCGCCAAACGAAATCGCTGCAGCGGCAGGACTGACCGCTCTAAGCGACATCGACAAAGCCAAAATAACCGAAGGTGACTTCATAAAGGATGGGGCGAGCAACGTCCTGACCATTGGACGACAAGAAATATCACCAGTCACAAAACCCGATTTGTTCAAGCCGACCCCGCAAGCCCTTACCAGTTCGAAAGGCGCGCAGGTTTTCGTGGACAGCAACGGTGTCGCGCATCGTGAGACTTATTATGACCTACCTATGAATATCGTCATCGGAGCATGCGGTCCGGGAGACTACACGATCCGATACGACGGCGCCAAGATCGACAAAGACGGGTACGTGCTCGTTGCGGCAAGCTACAGGAACTACCCGAAGTGTTCGGTCGTCGAAACCAGCATGGGCCTCGGTAAGGTATACGATACGGGCGGCTTCGCGCTCAGATACCCGCATGGCTTCGACCTCGCCACTGACTGGACGAACAGAAACGGTCGATAGGGAATTCTAAACCCCGTAGGCGTTACGCGCCGAGTGTCCTCAAAACATGATAGACAAGTATGCCGGGCCATACGCAAGCCTGGAGAAACGCCATGATGAAATCACCGAAATCTTTAATGCCCTGCAAGAAATATACGAATGCACCGACCCATGCCACGAACATCACGAAACCGAACGGACCATGATCATTGATTACTTTGACTTTAGAACCGTCACCTCTTGTCATACACCCTCCTTGTTGTGACTTCAGTATAGCACTACGCCACTACGATATGCGTAGGATTTTCTCCATAGCTTTTCCCCGAGCCAGCTCGTCTATGAGTTTGTCGAGGTAGCGGATTTCCTGCATTATCGGCTCTTTGATCTCTTCGACGCGTACACCGCATATGACACCAGTGATCAACTTGCGCAGTGGGTTGAGTCTCGCTTCAGCGAAGAACGTTTCAATATCGGTCCCTTTGGCAATGTGCGATTCGAGTTCCTGTTCGTCGTACCCCGTCAGCCAGCGAATCACATCGTCTACTTCTTGTTTTGTGCGCTGTTTTCTTACAGCCTTTTCGACATACAAAGGATATATGCGAGCGAAGCTCATGCCGTATACCCGTGGTTTCACATCGTTGGCATTGTTCATTGCTTTATTCTATCATCGTCGTATCGTTCGGCGCACATTCCTCGTATTGACTATTTAGCTATTATATGACAAAATGATGAAATTCCCATCCAGGGATAGGACCGACACAACAAGGAGTAGTATGTGGGAACCCCCCGCGAACGTCGCTGAAACGACTGCGCTCATCGTCGATGCAAACATTGGCCTGCGGGCTTTCAACCAGAGTCTCTGGCCAGTCGCATTACGCGGCAAGGGCTTGACGACCATGGACGTCTTCGCCGAGTGCAGTTTCTGGGTACAGGTCGATCACGACCCGATCGCCCGGACGCACATCAAGCAGGTCGTCATGCATCACCACGCCGTCCCGGACGTCGAGGTCATCACGGCGGAGCGGGGAATTCGATTCGGAAAGACACCGTGGCCGCTCCAACCTGAGCAGCAGCAAGTCGTCGACCGGCTCGCCTCGGAGTGGCTGCGCAACAATGCGCCGACAAGCAATACCCACCGCCACGCCCGCAGCTCTGTCTGATCATCCCGCCGGAAAGCCGTCGGACTGCACATGCAGTTCACGCCGTTCCGGCGGCTTTTCGTTTGTTATGATAAGTAGATGCAAGAGATTGGTATAAACAGCATCATCCTGAAAGACATACGTTCTGGTCAAAAGACAGTCGAAACGCGCCTTGCGAAAGAACGCTTCCTTAGCTTCAAACCTGGCGACAACATCTCCATACGTGAGGATTTCTGGGAGGGTAGAGAAGTCACCGCATCCACACCCGGCGCAGCGAAGATTGTCGTTACTAACGTTCAGCGTTTCAACTCATTCCGCGAGATGTTTGAACATATCGATTTCAAAAAAATCATACCTACCGCAAGCAGTGTAGATGAGGCATTGCAAGCATACGAGCAGTATTACAACAAAGAAGACGAACGTGCGCTTGGCGTGGTCGCCATCTCGTTCGAGATAGTATAATCGTCATATGTCAGAGAGTTCAGTAAACGGCGTCGTGGACCATACTCATACCAACCGTAAAACAGACTATCTTTTCAGAGTATCCATGAAAGCCTTGGTTATAAATGAAAGGTCGGAGGTTCTTGTCGTGAAAGAAACAGGTCGCTCCTGGTGGGATTTGCCAGGGGGAGGTATGGACCACGACGAAGACATCAAAGCCGCTATCGCCCGTGAACTGAAAGAGGAGGTCAATTTGATTGGCGAGTTTACTTACCGCGTCATCGCGGTCGAAGACCCCGCATTTCTTGAGCACGCCAGTATGTGGCAGATACGTCTCATCTTTGCCGTCACTCCAAAAGATATGACATTCGTAGCGGGTGAGGACGGCGATGAAGTTATGTTCATCATACCTGAAGAATTGAGGGAATCAGATCACCCCACTGAGCGAAAGGTCTACGAGTATTCATTGCTCTCATAAGTATGGTTAAGGATAAACTGAAGCACAAGATCGTTCATGCGCGAACGTGCGAAATGGGACTGGATTATTTATAATGCAAAAATTGATCATTCTTCGTGGTAATTCGGGCAGCGGCAAAACGACCGTCGCGAAAAGACTGCGCGAGAAGATGGGATACGAAGTAATGCTCATTTCACAGGACACCGTCCGTAGGGAAATGCTTCGTACGAAAGACACCGAGGGCAATCCAAGCATACAGCTCATATATGACCTCGCACTTTACGGCAAACGAATAGGGTATGACGTTATCATTGAAGGGATTATGTATTCATCAAAGGGCGGAGATATGCTGAAGCGACTACTTGATGACTTCGGCGGCGATCATCACGTATACTATTTCGACATTTCATTCGACGAAACGCTCCGCCGTCATGAGACCAAAGATAACAAGCATGAATTCAACGAGGATGATATGCGGCGATGGTGGCGCGAAAAAGACTATCTGAACGTCCCTCATGAGAAGATAATCACCGAGGATATGTCACTCGATCAAATCGTTAATCAAATATACACGGAGGTAAGGTCATGAAACAGGAAGAAATGCTAAAAGTCGGCGTCGTTGCCGCGTGTCTCGTCAAGCAGGACGACAAGTACCTCATGGTCAGGGAGCAACCACCGGGCTCAGGAGTCGTTTGGAATCTGCCCGCCGGTCACGTTGACGTGGGTGAAACGATCGAACAAGGCGCTATACGCGAAACGAAGGAAGAGACGAACTATGACGTCGAGCTCATCGAGCATATCGGCATCTATCATAAATCGGAAGACGCATCGGTCAAGCATGTCTATTCCGCAAAGATCATAGGTGGTGAGGCGAAACCGCAAGCCGGCGAGATACTCGGTGTGGAATGGCTTTCGTTCGATGAGATCGCAAAGCTCAATGATGACAGCAAGCTCCGCAAACCTTGGGTCTGGGATGCTATTGAGAAGTTCGAGAACTCATAGACATGCCACTCGTTCTTATCAATGGCATCTCCACTTCTGGCAAATCATCCGTCGCCAAAGAGCTTCGAGCCCGCGGGCACGAAGCACACGATACCGAGCACAATGGCATCAGTGCCTGGTACCATAAAACTTTGAATACCCGCGACGCAGAGTTCGGCCAGGTACCTGAACGGACAAAAGAATGGTTTGACGCCCATGAATGGCGCATCGACGTCGAATGGGTGAAAAGGAAAGCGGAAGAAGCGAAAAATAAGACGGTTTTTCTTTGCGGGGTTGGTGCCAACGAACAAGAAGTGTGGCCGCTATGCGACAAAATCGTATGGCTGCAAACAGATGAAGCAACCATACGGGCAAGGGTCACTATCCCGCGCGACCACACCTATGGCACGAAGCCTCACGAACTTGCCGCTGCGATAACAGGTAACGTCGCACAGGAAGCTGCGTATCGTGAAGCAGGCGCACTACTCATTGATGCGCGCAGGTCTCTGACCGAAGTCGTAGATGACATCCTTAAACTTGCTTGATGTCCGCCAGTTCAGGAACGTCGACTTTCTGCGTTTCGGCCTCTAACTGCTCGTAAGAATTGATGCTGATACCCACTTCCGGATCCAAGCTGTAGAGTGTAATGTGACCCGGTTGGATAGGTAGTTCCAGATCGAATCTTTCATTCAGATATTCATACAGTCTGTCCATGTTGTTGAGTATTACCATCACGGCCAACGTCACACGGTCTCCACGTTTGACGAGTCGGTAATCATCGAGTAACTCAAACTGGGTCAGGTCATGTTCCTTAGCAAAGTCAGTCACTGCTTGCTTGATTTCCTCGGCAGCGTCGACATCATCAGGGAAGTACTCCAGGGCTTTCGCTCCAACGAGCGTGATATGCAGCTCATTCTTCTTCACTAACGGATGACTCCCGACTTTTATCGCCTTGGGTAGGTTCTTCAATTTTATGTTTCCAAGCACAGTATAGCCACGATCGGCAAATAGTATTTCTGACATACGATTATTGTAGCAAATATCAGATTATGGAAGTCACTGTAGGAAAAGTAAGGTTGACCGACTACAGACCTTTGACGATCATTTCGATTTCGGCTTGCGTCAATGGCACCCATGACGAGCCTTCGGGATTGGATGCAGCGGCGGCAGGGCTTTCACTCCGGTTCCACCATTTCGCTTCGTATGGAATACCTTCAAACAGTATGCGCTGACCTTTTTCATATGTCGCATCGCCAGACCAATCAGCATAGGTGCCTTCGGGAAGTTTGGCTTGCTGAATAGGCGTCTCACCAGGAAGCACGGGGCCGATTAATTCCCACGGCGTTTGCCAAGATTGAAGCACGGGGTTATCGGGCATATCACCCTTTGTCCACCATTTCGCTTGGTAGACGTTCTTATGCCACACCACTTTTGTGCCTTCTAAGTAAATCCCGCTTTCTGACCAGATTTGATAAGGGCTAGTAGCAGGATCATCGTTTTTATCCGCTACCGAAGGTTTTGACTCGGCTTTTGTTACATTGCCAGCGCTTCCAGCTATATTACCCTTGAACTCACTTCCGAGTGCCTCTATGAATGCGAACTTGTTTTGCTTAACTCCACTACATGAGTTGGAGACAACAGAGACATCGACATAGTTCGCACCACACTCAATATCTCGGTTAGCAGACCACATGGACATACGCCCCGCACCACTACCTCGAGCGAAATCGTTCAATCGCTTGGCGTCGGAAAGTTTGAATACTTCACCCTTCACATCTGTCTGACCGATCATTGGAGTGATGCCTATTTTGCGCCATAACGTGCCATCATTAAGATAAGTTCCTGCTTGTTCATAGAGTATGCCCAGCTGACGTTTCGTTTGCTTGACCGAACTGATCGCGACATCAGACATTAATTGGTCCTTCGTGCCTTTTTCGTTGTAATTCATCGTCATGATGTTAATGCCCGCAAGATCTACTGAATCCTTCAGAAGTGCAGATACGGCATCGGTGCCATCTTTACTCAGCCCCTGAGACGTGACAGGTATAGTTGCCCAGACAGCGAGTGGTTTCCCATCCTCACGACGCTCCTTTTGTAGTATCGAGATAGCCTTTGCGCGGCGAGCATTCGCAACAGGATCGGTCAACGCCTCTTTTTCAAGATCGAGATCGATCGTCGTCAGATCATAATGGTCAACGATGGATTTGTATGCGGCAACAAGCTTACGTTCATCGGTACATGTCGTCGCAAGTTCATCATTCTTCAAGCCACCGAATGAAACGGCGACAGAACCACCCTGTTGTTTCAGTCGTGCTATGCGTCGCTCGAGGTCCAAGCTGTCGGCCGCCTCCGAAATAGTGTATTCGCCACCCCATGAAGGCGCACATCCATCGTCGGGCGACGCAACGACAAATGAAAGGATCGCATCTTTATACGTACCTGCACCTAGCTGTTCGAATGCGAAATGAGGTGTCGCTGTGACATCGACATATGGTGCAAACCATGGCTTATTTGACATGATCTTAGGGTCGACTCGCCATTCGCGCCAACCGAATACAGCAGTCGCAGCAATGATAGTTATAGCCACTACGGCAAGTAAGACGCGCCATGGTGATAACTTGCGAGTTTTAGCTACTTTTTGACGATTATTTCTTTTCATGCGAGCGTTTCCTCTAACTCTTGTTCGTAACTGGCAACACCAAGCGGCAAATGCTTATCAACTTCACCGTGGTAAAGAACGGCTCGCCAGTTGGGGTTCGTTTCCGCGAGAACACGACTCGCCGCCGCAGGCTGCTTTACGTCAACATACATCCAATCTGTCGCCCCACGCCACAGGTCTACTAAAGCATTGCCTATGCCGATGTATGATACGAACGCCCACGACGCCACAATCAGGTTAAATGCCGCGAAAGCCGCGTTCGCCCAGTTGCCCGCACTATAGTCACGCCAAAATGTAAATGCTGAGAAAGCGATGATCGCAACCGGTGCGGCAATATACAGAAACGGTGCCACGGTACGATCCTTTACTTTTGGAGTGCGAGCAAATGGGATTTTCTTGCCAGTCAATGATTGTTGAATGGATTTCAATACACCAGCTAAGTTTACCGGGAGAAGTATGAGGTTGAATCCATATATTCGGAAGATGTCTGTTCGCTTGTATCCGCAGTAATGCAAATCACTGGCCATCGCAAGAAAGTACGGTATTGCAGCGAGTACGATAAGAGGGCTGAGTAACCGGCTGTCATACGGATAGGCGAGAATGAATACCAGACCAAAACTAGACCAAGCGAGTGAGGTCATATAGTTCGTGCGCAAGAAGAGCTCAATATATGATACTTTCTCGCGGAGGCGCTGATGCTCACGATGACGACTAAGCAACTTCGGCATGATCAGCAGGCCACCGTTCGCCCAGCGTCGTCGCTGCACGATGAGAGAGCCGAAATCAGGAGGAGTCGCGCTGTAGCTTAGGCGTTCCGGGTAATTAACGAGCGTCCAACCCTTCAGTGCCAAGTCCACGCTCGATTCAGTATCTTCGATCACAGTACGGTCCTGCACGTAGCGCTTAATTTCAAAGCCACCGATCCATTCCTTTTCGACGATAGACTCAAGAGCGGTCTTTCGGATGATCGCATTGGCTCCTACCCAAAAGGTAGCGTTGTAGTAGGTTTTACCCTGGTGAAGGATATGTTGCAAATCAGTCGTTGCGCCAGCCAATCGTTCAATACGAGTCGAAGCCCCACGGAATGACGAGTACGGCGTCTGCACCACAGCAACCTTTTCGTTTCCAGGCAAGCCAACATAGTATACAAGACGCAGGCAGTAATCACGGAGCAGTACGGAGTCAGCATCGAGTGTCAGTACGAAATCACTGTCAGGTACGACGAGATCGGCTTTTCGACGGTTCGTCGCAGGTACGAGTATAGGGCCTTCCGGGGTAGGCTGCTTGCGGTATTGTCCACCCATGAGGCCGATATATGAGTTGATGTTCATCGCCTTGTTCGCTTCATGCGACAAAGAAGCGTAGCGCTTGCGCTCGAACACTTCGAGGTTTGCAGTAAAAATCCATACCAAACGACGATAGAGCTGCATTGCCCTTGCATACGGTACGGTGCCTTTTTCAGCCGCTGATTCGTTCAGTGCCTCGGCAGTAATTCGCAGATCGTCAGCAAGCGCACGGTACACTTGGTCCGCAAAAAAGATATCAACATGATCTTCGATTTTGACGTTGGCAGCTTGTTTGTTGAGCCAATCAGCTGCCCATATGTATTCTTTTGCAAGTTTTCGTATCTGGGCTGGCGTTAAACGCTTAATATCTTTGCCTTCGAAATCTTGCATCGCGGTCCGTGCGTGTTTTGCAGGTATGGCAAGCTGCTTTTCAATACGTTTGCCGATGGCACGAGTTTGATCCAGCCGTTCGATCATCGCGGGATTAGTAGGGTAAGGATTGTCGTCCATGAGCAGGACGATGCGCATAGAGGGATACTCCTGCAGAGCGGCGCTCATAAGCGTTTTATAGATTACTTCCGGCTCTTCATTATATGAAGGAATGAGCGTGGTAATTGACGGTTGATTGGTCGCAAAGTACTTGTCTAGTTTTGCACGAGGCGGGCGAGCGTGCTTGCTGAATCGCTGTAGCGCACCTTGGCGCGCAACGAGATACATCAGTGCTGAAAATGTCAGCAATGTCATAACGAGCAGATAGCCTGTTGATTCAAGAATAAATCGATATGAATGTGGGCCTTCGAAAAATTGTCGCAGTATAGTCGAAACTACATAAACGAGCCAGAAGATGATCGTAAGGATGATCGCGATACGACTCAAAGCGATTTTTCGAACAGACGGATTTTCGTGGACGATGCCGAGCGGCGTCGCATCCCGCTCAGTACCCCATTGACGCTTAGCGAGGGGTTGATGATTATCAGATTGTTTTGATTTCCAGCCGAAAAGTTTCATAAACTGTTAAATTATAGCATATTCTAGAATATATGCAATATCTAAAGAATAATATTTGCATCGAGTCAATTCTATTGAACTTTTACGTATCTTCATTTATTGTTGTATAAATCTTCCGAATTTTGGAAGTTGGTGTTCTCTGCCACATCAGAGACGAAGGATTTACATGATCAGTGTGTTGGGAAAGTTCTTCAAACAAGCCCCCGTTGACACAGACTGTGTCGAGCAATCGCTTGCGATGCAAGCACCGAAAGTAACAATGAGCACTGCGTGGAATTGGGTTCAGCGTGGCGCCGGGTCGGGCAAGAACTACCTCATCGTCATTCACGCACACAATCTCTATGACCCGTGGGACCTCGATGAGACCTTCGTCGAGGGGTGCTTCACCAGGCGTCAGCTGACGACGCGACTCAAGCAGCTCGATCGACAGTTCGACGCAACAGTCCTGCAGGTCATCGACCTGGCGCAGGACATCGACGAGCAGTTCGCGAAAGCCACCTACATCGAAAGGTCCTGATCAACAGGCGCCGTCCGGCACCCTCACAAAGAGGTGTCCCCCGGCGCCTCTTTCATTGCTCGTAGGTGCCATATAGTTTATAGTAGCTAAATCCGAAGTTTGCTGTACGACGCTTCTAGCGTCACTGAACACAGGAGGAACATTGCCCATCACACTTGCGGAAGCAAGGCAACGGTACGCAAGGTCTCGGGTCGAAGCCATCGAGAACTTAGTCAAGAAGAATTGGCACAGAATCCTTGTCGGAGCACTTGAAGAGCAGGAGCACACCGGCGCACCTGAACCCGATTTCAGCCGGTACTGGATGAACGCCAACCATGAATTGCACCTCGCGGCGAGTGAGTACTACGAGGGCCGCGACCGTGAAATCGAGTCCAAGGACAACTACGCACTCATCACCGAGATGATCCAAGCGATCATCGGTGATGAACTCGCGGAGTTCGGCATCTCGCCGCAGTTCTTTTCGGTCCATGGCGGCTTCGAGTCGGCGATCTGGATGTATCTGCTGAAACCAGGGCAAAAGCCGAGGGCAGACTAACACCCGTCCGTCACCGCAAGGTCGAGACCCGTTCTCCCTGTGGGGAGGACGGGTCTTTATTATTCAACTCGCCGGGCGAAATATTCTTCCGTTTCACGGGTGAATATCTCGGCGATCTTCGCCCCGACACCATATAGACCGCGGAGCCGTTTGGTGAATTCCTCTTCGGTCTGGCTACTGTCGAGCATGAAGACAAGTGAACCTTCGTATTCACGGATCAATCGCTCCATGCAAGTTTTGAGGCCGCGTGCGGTCACATGCTGGTAGCGAGTATAGCCGCCATTATGAAGAACTCTTACCAGTTCATGCTCCGACGCATTCATGATAGCCCACGGCGTATCAAGTTTTTTGTCGATAAAGAGCCTCCAAGTCGCGACCGCAGTCTCACTCCGAATCGGCTTGCCGAATAGATAGCAAAGCAAGAACCAGCGGAACATATCATCGTCACCCGACAATACATCCAAATCAAATTCGGCGGCAGTGTGCGTTTTACGTATAGGTTTGTTCATCAATCCTATTCATTATATATGGCGTCGTAATAGCGCCTCAAGGCTGAGCGTCGTACAATAAGATTATGAAGATCCCTCGACCCGTCTTGCCGCGGCGGCTTGAACCGCTTTCCAATCTCGCACGCGTAGCGATGAGTGAGGACGAGCTCGATGGGGTAGAGATAACTGGCGAGACGCTCGGCTCCGAAACGCTAAAAGCATTGAGCATGACCGGCTCGGCGGTGAATAGAACCGACTTTTCAGGCGTCGAAATCCATTCGTTCGACACCAAAGACGTCGTCTTCACCGACTGCGACTTCACTGCAGCCAAGCTGTCCGAAGCGAACATCCATACGACCGAATTGCGCGGGTCACGCTGCACTGGCGCACAGTTCAACACGGCACTTATAAAGAATGTCTCGTTCATCGACTGCAAGCTCGATCTTACAAACTTCCGAATGGCGAAGCTCACGAACGTCCTATTCGAAAACTGCGTCATCACCGACATGGATTTCTATGGAGCCGAACTGACGAGCGTTAAGTTTGACGGTTGCGACATCGACGGCGTGCAGTTCAGTAACAGCAAGATGGTACTCGTCGACCTTACTGGATCAACTATCACAAGCGTGAAGGGCGTCTCCGGACTCAAAGGCGCTAAGATCAGCCCCGATCAGCTTGTTCGCTTGGCGCCATATCTTGCCGCTGAGTTCGGTTTAAAGATTGTTTGATGTGACTCGTTTTGACAAAATAACCGCCAGCACATGGCGGCTATTTATTACTCGTACCACTTTTTGGGTATGTCGATCAGCTCGATATCAAATACCAAATCACTGTTCGGTGGAATATTTGATGCCGCACGCGCTGAACCATAGGCAAGGGCAGACGGTATGATTAGCCGGCGCACGCCACCCACCTTCATGCCGGGCACGCCATGAGTCCAGCCCTTGATAACTTGGTTCAGGCCAAACGTCGCTGGCTCGCCGGTATCATGGCTGCTTTGGAATATCGTGCCATCCTTACAGAGTGCACCCGTATAGTGCGCTGTGATGGTCGCACCCTCTCTGGCTTCATCGCCAGAACCAACGACCATATCAATTATCTGCAACTCAGCCACTTTATTGATCGGCTCAAAATCTTTTAATTTCGTTCCTTGGAGTCTTGTCATACTGTTTATCATTATAATCAAATTCAAGAAAACTCGATGAACTTGATACATAAACCATGACTAGTTGACATTTTTACTCCATTTGCTATACTTTGTGTAGACATTACCAAAGACAGTAGCGGTCGAAAGACTTAATAAGCTACCGAGGTGAAAACAATCTATCCACCGTTTTCCACCGTCTGAGTCCTTGGTCGTCTGCGAGTATCAAGGACTTCTTTTTATTCCAGACATCAGACACGGAGTAATGATCTAACAAGCACGTTGACAATTCGGATCGAAAAAATAACCAATAAGGAGAATTCTATGGCGATTTCAAAAGCTAAGAAAACTGAATTGGTTGCTGAAGTTTCAGAGCTTCTGTCTACATCGAAACTGACCGTGTTCGCGAAATACGATGGCTTGACCGTCGCTGACCTGCAAAAGCTTCGTGCTGCTGCACGCGAATCCGGCGTCGTGATCAAGGTTGTCAAAAACCGCCTTGTTCGCGTAGCGATGAGCCAGAACGACACATACAAAAACACTGACACCGCTCTTCTCGAAGGTCAACTGCTGTACGCAGTCAGCGCCGAAGACGAAGTCGCTCCTGCCAAAGTACTCGACACGTTTGCCAAGACCAGCCCGGCCTTGGAATTCGTCGGTGCGTTCGGCATGGAAGGTGAAGTGATCGACGCTGCCGGCGTGAAAGCCCTTGCTGGTCTACCAAGCAAGAACGAACTCATCGGCCAGGTCATCAATACGCTGCTCGCACCAGTCAACGACGTTACGAACGCGCTGTCTGGCAACCTGCACGCATTGCTTGACGGTGTTGAATCTAAAGCAACCGCATAATTTAATTGAATATAAGGAGTCACTAAAATGGCTGATGTTAAAAAACTGGCAGAAGAGCTGACTAAGCTCACTGTCCTCGAAGTAAACGAACTCAAAACTGTCCTTAAGGACGAATACGGTATCGAACCTGCTGCAGCTGCTGTCGCTGTCGCTGCTGGCCCTGCTGCAGACGCTGGTGCTGCCGCTGAAGACGAAAAGTCTGAATTCACCGTTACCCTCAAAGACGCTGGCGCACAGAAAGTCGCTGTCATCAAGGCCGTGAAAGAAATCACTGGTCTTGGTC
>CAZGAP010000008.1:7758-8285 GCA_964523935.1 uncultured Candidatus Saccharibacteria bacterium | reverse complement strand
GCTAAAGCTATCGTTGACGGCGCACCTGCACCTGTCAAAGAAAAAGTCAGCAAAGACGACGCTGAAAACGCTAAGAAACTTCTTGAAGAAGCTGGCGCAACCGTCGAACTTTCATAGTTCAACGGTTGAACCAAATTATCGATCCGATTGTTACAAAAACTACCCTCTCATGAGGGTAGTTTTTGTAACAACAAATTTAATGTATACTCACACCATGCAATCGACCAGCTCGCCGCAAATAAAACAACCGCAACAGCCATTATCTAGAAAACACGGGTCAAAATTTTTTAAATTCAGTTTTTGGTTTAGTATTATTTCAATCATTTCCATAATTGGGGTGTTTAGCTTCTTTCTCATAATTGCAAGTTCTCATGATTCAGCAGGCACTGGTGATGACACCTCGGGGTGGATCATGGTCGCCGCATTGATGTACATGTCGTACATAGCTGCAATAAGTTTTGGTTTCGTAATCTCAGCAATCATATCTGGCCACCGTAGTCTTCCGAGTGGCAAAAAATTAAAATATC
>CAZGAP010000008.1:0-7748 GCA_964523935.1 uncultured Candidatus Saccharibacteria bacterium | reverse complement strand
GCTCTACATAATTCTCGCCATATATTCGCTACCGGTCATCAGTTTCGGACCCGCCGCACTGTACAGTATTCTCAATAACATCTTTGGCTATTGAGCAAGCTTATTCTTGTTTTCGTTTGCATTACTATCCACGGAAGACTAGTTGATGCTCATGGTATATTTGATGCATGAACGATACGCAAACTGACGATCCGACAATACCACCAGCGCCCGATACAAACCAACCCAGCCAACCCGAAAACAAACCACCTGAACCGATCGGTTTGCCCATCGCGGCACCAAAAAAGAAGTGGTACAAACGAAAATCACTCCTCGTAACGCTCCTCCTCGTATTTGTACTCGGCGGTGCCGGCACAGGCTATGCCTACTACGCAGCAACCCAGAAGCCTGCGCAAAAGGAAACCGCTGTCGCTGCCACTACACCAAAGCCGTCTCCTTCGGAAACACCTAAAACATACGCTCCGTTCGCGCTGCAGTATAGCTCCGACAAGCAAACAAGTGTCAAAGGCACCGACTGCCTGGTTATGCAGACAACCGTCTATCAAAAACCGATCGCTGGCGGCGACGCCACTGTTGCTTTGACCGTGCCCGACTACCAACAGGCTATCAAACAGATACCTACCGACAATGGTCACGTCATACTCATCACCGCCCCAAGCTGCTATAGCAAAGAAGGGCCTGGACTTTGGGTCAGTAAAGACGCAGGCAAGACATACACGCAGCTATACAAAGGAAAGCCGCATCCAAAAGACAGCTACGGCGAACAGATCACTAGTGCGCTGCTTGCCGACGATGGCAAAACGATAGTTTTCGCAACGGTCCCTAGTGCCGACAGCAAGGGTACCGTCAAGACATTAGATATTGAAAGCAAAAAGACGACAGACCTGTTCACGGCTAGCGAACCCGGTGTCCTACTGCAGGGGTACGACATGAAGAAGAAAACGGTGTTTTATTACGCAGGATGCTATAACTGTGCTGGTTTCAGCTTCAGTAAGCCGCTGGTTCATGACTTAGCGAAAAACACCGACACGCCACTTTTTAACGATACTGAATACATGGCGTACAGTTCAGTCATGAGCGACGACCTGAGTAAGATACTGCGCGTCAAAAACAAAGGTGAACGAATACCGAAAGTCGATTTGTCATATGTCATAGAGGAGTATGATATAGACACGAAAAAAGCGACGGCAATCGCATCGTTCAAGCGGACAGATGAATCGGGTACGGTAAACGCAGGCTATACGTCAGACGGTTCCGTGTACTACTCGAACAACAAGGACTTATTGGTAGCAAGAGAGGGCAAAGCGGCATCGTTGCTGATGACCACTCGACCAATCATAAATGTCTATTACGTCGGCAAAGAACAAGTCGTCCTAACACAAGGTGACCAAAGCGGTGGCAGTGCGATCAGCTACGCCATCGACACGAAGGCAAGTACCGCCCTCGTCGATTACAAGTACCCCACATCGGTCCTCGGCATCAGCCTTCAATAAACGTACGGCTTATGGTAAAATTGCTGCACTATGGCGCGGCTACCAACACCGGGGTCTGATAATGGTACATGGGGTGACGTCCTCAATGAGTATCTTTTAGAGTCCCTGAAAGCCGACGGTACAATCAAAGACAATGCGGTCACAAGCAATACAATAGCGCCCAACTCTATCACCAATGCCGCCATCGCTTCCGATGCGGTCAATGCATCATCGATCGCAGATGGATCGATCACGAATGCGCTGCTCGCGGACGGCACCATCCAAGAAGCCAAGCTGTCGAGCGACGTTCAGACGAAGCTAAATGCGAGCGGTACACCCGACTGGAGTGATATCGCGAACAAACCAGCAGTCATCGCAGCAGGCGCCGACCAAGCGAGTGCACGAGTGGCCATAGGGGCTGGTACGAGCAACTTAACCATTGGAACAACCGGTACCACAGCCAAAGCGGGTGACTACCAGCCGAGCGCTGCGAATATTTCTGATGCGACCACCATGGGTCGCTCTATACTGACAGCAGCTAACGCTTCTGCAGTCAAGACGAGTCTTTCGCTATCGAAATCCGACGTAGGGCTGTCTAGCGTCGACAATACGTCAGACGCCACAAAGAACAGTGCGGCCGCAACTCTCACGTCAAAAACGATAGATCTTGCGAACAACACACTTACCGGAACGACCGCTCAATTCAACACGGCTCTTTCCGATAATAATTTCTCAACGCAATCAGGCAATGAAACGCTGACGAACAAGGCCATTTCCGGCGCATCAAACACGCTGACTGACATACCGGCGTCAGCGATCATAGGTCTGGGAACTGACTACTCAAAGTTAGTCTGTACTACTGCGGCCGGAGCAATGGGTGCCGAAGACGGGACGAATAGCTGGGCAAAGATCGCTACCTTTAGCACCGGAACAAACGAGTTCGCGGAGGCACAGCTACTCCTAAGTGTCACAAACACTAACTCAGGCAACCATGATACAGCTATAGTATCCGTTTATTTCCGCACCAATTCCTCGGGTACCAATCCAACTGTCGACGTAAAGATAATATCCAAAGGCGGTAACGGCTTTATTATTGCGAGCGACTCTTTCAAGGTGATCAGCGGAGGATGGTCTAGCGACCTTGAGCTCTGGTTTAGAAAAGGAGCACCCTATGGTCGTCTACAATTCTACGAGACGTCTAAAAGCATTACTGGCGGAACGCTCACCTATACAAGCAACCCCGCCTGGCAGTCCACAACACCGACGGGGACCGTCAACAACGTAAGCTCTAATGGCGTGTACTCAGGATTGCCGATGGCGGTGAATGGCAAGATATCTACAAGTGGTATTAACGACACGAATAGTAACCCAGCGATTGACATAGGAGCCATACCAAATGCCGTCAACCGTGTCTACATAGATAATCAGTCGACTGGTAATTACCCAACTATAGGAGCGACGGGACCTGACACAGACATTGGTCTTGCGCTCGCACCGAAGAACAACGGACCCGTAAACCTCTTTGGTAATGCGCCGACGATAGCCGCATCGGGCGGATACAACGGGGGCAACCTCGATTTGAACTTGAAGTCACAAGGAACCGGCAAGGTAACGGCAAACGGCAAGCCCGTCATGACGTCACAGATGGCGTATCCTTTCTACACCGATCCCGGCCGTTTCGAACCATGGCCACAAATCATGTGCGCAGGCGGAAACTGGACTTTGGGTTCTGGTGATATGCCAATGACGTTTTTCGTACCTTCAACCGATATGACCGTTACTAACATCATCACGATGGGCTGGAATGACACCACTCAATCCGGAGCTAGTGCCTGTCGAGTGGCAATCTATAGGGTCGATAATCTATTCACATGGCCTGCCGATATGACATGCATCGCTCGTTCTGCCCATAAGCCTGATCGATGGAATGGGGCGGTCGTAGATATTGCTCCGATAGTAGATAATGGAGCGGCATCTCCGAGTGCGATATCGTCAATTAACCTCACCGCAGGCCAGCAATATGCAGTCGCGTTCCTATCCGTAGGGCATAGTGGCACCGTAAAGCTCAGTGCGCTTGGAGGATTCAGAAAAAACACGCTTGAACCCCATGTAGGATTCTTCGCAGGTGGAGGCTACACTGACATAACAGAACATCTGACAGGAGGCTACATTGAGGAGTGGACATTTGTCTGGTTCGGCCTCACGTAGGCGGTAGCATATTAATCGTAAGTAACGCTTGTGGTATATTGAAGTTATGAAGAACAAATTGAAGCGAGGTGCGAAAAAACCGTCAGACGACCATAGTAATAATGGTGCTTCAGACGAGAATCAAGATGTGACCACCAAACCGGTGGCGCACACAGGTAACCACCAATGGTATCAAACGAAGGCCGCGACGATTGCCATACCGGTCGTACTGGTAGCTGTCGCCGTAACCGGGTATTTCATCAGCCAGAACTCTGGTCAACAAGAATCATCAAGCACCGCTTCAAAAGAAGCCTCCACAAAACAGACGCCGTCTGGCAACGGACTCAAAAAGTTCACATCTGCTAACCATGGTCTGCAATTCACAACTCCAGAAGCATGGCAGGTAGCCGAGACCAGGCCGACGACGAACGTCGAAAACTCACCGAACTCATTTGTCGTGAGCGTACGGATACCCGTCGAAGGCACCGCTGCCGGTCTTGATTTCAGGATTATCGAAGGGAACGTTGACGATCTGCTCAACCAGACGATGAACATCTCGAACATACCGGAAGGTGTCGGGTTCGAAAAAGCCGCGGTGAAGTGGAAGAACTTTGATGCGACAAAATTGACGGTTAACGCCGCACAGG
The DNA here is from genome assembly GCA_964523935.1 of uncultured Candidatus Saccharibacteria bacterium. GTDB lineage: Bacteria > Patescibacteriota > Saccharimonadia > Saccharimonadales > Saccharimonadaceae > UBA2112. The sequence goes on along the minus strand of CAZGAP010000008.1, from coordinate 3,442 downwards.
ACAGAAAAGTAACCGTCCTCTACGTCCAGGCAGGTAAGTTCATCTACATACTACCCGAATACGAGAATCCACCAAACGGAGAAAAGGGCAAAGTCGCAAGCGATAGCGACTGGAAAACGTTCACTGATTCGATTGAAGTGAAAGTCTAGCAACTAAAGTACCGCCGCTCACATCCTGAGCGGCGGTTTGCTAATGTGCGAATTGTGATGCCTCGTACTTGCGATAATCGAGATATATCCCGTTGATTCTACAACGCTTTTCACGCTACCGAAGTTAATGCTGTGGAAAGTCGATCGGCATGAAATATTCGACAATATTGCAATAACGAATGCAATAAAAGAACGGTCATACGCACGCTCAAGTGCGCTTACTGTAGTGTAAAGGGTATTATGGGCAATGACGTCATAATCTTTATGATTTGTCTATTTTTACAGGGTAATGATTGACATATTTACACCATGCTGATATATATTAAGTATTATCACCAAAACAGACAAGGAATGCGAGCATGTCTGATTTACCAGAGAAACAAGTTAAAAGACTAACATCATTAATCCAGGAAGCTGAGACCAACCTTGCGGCAGCCAAAGAGCTGCTTATCAGCATCATCGGCGACGACGGCACAGTTGTCACGCCTCGTTCAAGCCAAGAAGAAGTCACCGGTAAAATCGTCGAGGGAGTATTCGATGGTCAAACCATGATCGGCCCTGACGGCAAGAACTATCCGGTACCTGCTAACTACGCCAGCAAGTCAAAGCTCGTCGAAGGCGACATCCTCAAACTGACTATCGCGGACGACGGCGGATTCATCTACAAACAGATCAATCCTGTTGAACGCAAACAGATCATCGGCACGTTAGTCCAGCATGACGGCGCGTACTACGTAGAAGCAAACGGCAAAGAATACCGTATCCTCCTGGCGAGCGTCACATACTTCCGTATCAAGGAAGGTGATCAAGTCACGATCATCGTCCCAGAAGACAATCCTGACGCCACTTGGGCGGCAGTCGAAGCTGCACTCTAACAGTTGCACTGAGCGCATTTCACCATATTGACTATATGATGTTAAAACATCATAATATTCTTGATCCCATTACTATAGGAGGTGTGGGCGCTCTTCACATGTAAGGAACCGTATGAAATCTTCGGACATGCTTTCAATCGGCCACAAGCTAGAAACGGCCGGCTGGACCAGACACGACCTCAGAAAGCTTCATGGGGCGAACAGGACGACACTCATAGCGCTCCGGCAATCACTGCGAGACATTACCGGCCGACGACCACAGGAACCACCGACCGGTATGACACCGATCCACGAGTGCGGTTTACCTGACGAGATGGCCGATACGCTCGCAGGTGCCGGTTTCGTCGTTCTGGGCGACCTCTTGGTACTGTCGCCCATCGATCTCTCATGCCGCAAGCACCCCAAGGTCACAAAGCGTTTTGCCAAGGATGTCAAAAGACAACTCCTGCGACTCGAGCTGTCGCTGTCGGACGCCAGAGAACAGATATCGGTCAGATTATCGCGTATCTTCGGTGGTATCGCCGAGACGCCCGTTTCAACCGTCATCTCACTCGCGAATCTGCCACCCGGCGGCACAGGCACATCCGACGCCACTATCAAGTGGGCGAAGGAGCATCTCGAAAGCGAACGGGTGCTCACGGCAGGCGAGTTCATACTGCGGAGTCCGGACGAGCTGTTTGGCATCAAGAAGGGCGGAACGATCAGTGAAGTTTCCAGACTGCTTGATGCCAGTAGGACCTTCCGCCTGGTTCGCAAGCAGATCGGCCCCCTTGCATCATGAAGAGAACTCCCGCGCCACAAAGCGCGGGAGCTTTCATTTGCTTTAAATCACAACATAAAAATCAGACTAAAAAGCGTACAATAGGGAATAATGAAGGGTAGCAACAAAGGGCAGGCGCTCTATCGAAGGTATCGCAGCCGCTCGCTTGATGAAATCGTCGGTCAGTCACAAGTGACCGAAGTATTACGTCGTAGCCTCAAGCAGGGTAAAGTATCTCATGCATATCTCCTGACCGGCCCGCGCGGCGTCGGCAAAACGTCAATCGCGCGCATTTTGGCGCATGAGATTAATAAGCTGCCTTATACCGAGGAGTCGACTCATCTCGACATTATCGAAATCGACGCCGCCTCAAACAACGGCGTGGACGACGTACGGGATCTGCGCGACAAAGTGCAACTCGCACCCGTATCCGCGGACAAAAAGGTCTACATCATCGATGAGGTCCACATGCTATCAAAACCTGCCTTCAACGCGCTCCTTAAGACCCTGGAGGAACCGCCTTCGCACGTCGTGTTCATCTTGGCGACGACCGACCTACACAAAGTACCCGCGACCATCATCAGTCGCACCCAGCATTTCGCGTTTCGCAACATCAGTACGACAGACCTCATCATGCAACTCCGCTCGATCGCGGACGCCGAGAAAATGAAGATCACCGATGACGCACTCGCTGCGATCGCTGAGCGCGGCGACGGAAGTTTTCGCGATAGTATCAGCCTGCTTGACCAACTGTCGAGTTTCGCCGATGACAAAGAAGGTATTACGCTCGATCTCGTCGAATCGACCTTGGGGCTCGCCAAGATATCGTCTGTCGAAAAACTGCTAGATACGGTAAACGACCGAGATGTCGCGGGAATCATCGCGCAGCTGAACGACCTCGAGCGATCTGGCATCCAACCCGTCATACTGGCGGACCAACTCATCCAAGCGCAGCGCAAAAGACTGGCTGAAAATCCAAGCGGTGTAGCGCTGCTTGATGCGCTTCTCGACGTGGTTGGATCACCACAGCCAAGCCTCAAGCTACTGACCGTCCTTGTTGCCGCCGCCAAACCAAAGACGACGACCGCCCCTGCCGTTGCGAGCGCCGTGAGAACGACCATAGAAGCGCCCATCAAAAAGCTCGAAAAGCTCGCCGAAAGGCCGATTGCCCAGTTGCAGTCAAAGCCCGTAAAGACTAAAGTAGCAGCCGCTCCCGTGAATGAAGTTGTTGAGCAAGAGACCCCTCCGCAAGCACAGGCGGCCTCTACTCCTCGGCGCTCGGGCCCCGTCACGCTCGACTGGGCAGCGCTCATCGAAGAGACCCGTCAAAACCACTTAGCGCTCCATAGTGTTCTCAGCAAATGCACGCACAAACTGGACGGAGATACACTGACGCTGTATACGGGCAGAAAATTCAACAAAACCAAGCTTGATGACGTCAAATACCTGACGAAACTCCAAGAGCTACTCGCCGTCCAAGGTGCGGACGGACTCATGATCGTCACCATACCGACCGACCAACCCCCTGCCGATGAAAAACTGGCGGCGATTGCTGCTATGATGGGGGGAGGACAAGAGGTGGCATTCGAGGAAGTCCAGGAACCCGCATAATGGCTGATAAGAAGAAAAAGATCAAGGCTAAGATACCTCCGCAAAAT